>CAZRDB010000203.1:0-8416 GCA_964598695.1 uncultured Armatimonadia bacterium | reverse complement strand
GCCCGGATCATTCATGAGAAGTAGTCGGTTGTGAGGCATGAGAGGCGAGGGATCCGCTCGTATCAAGGGTTTGCGACGACCTGCGATGCGAAAGGACCTCGCCTCCCATGCGTACAGAGTGTTGTCTCCAACTGGAGTTGGACCTTCTTCCGCGGAGGCCCGTGCTTGCGCAGTTCGACGGTGGGCAGCTGACGTCGGACGCGGGGTTGGCGCTCGTGGCGGAGTTCGACCGCCGGCGGGGTCTGACGTCACGGCTCGCGGCCTGCCTCGACGACCGGCGCGCCGCGCGACGGGTGCGGGTGAGCGTGCTGGAGATGCTGCGCCAGCGGGTGCTCGGGATCGTGGCGGGCTACGAGGACTGCATCGATCACAACAGCCTGCGCCGGGACCCGATCCTCAAGCTCGCGGCGGGTCGCGCCCCGCTGACGGAGGCGGATCTGGCCTCCCAGCCCACGCTCTCGCGCTTCGAGAACGGCGTGGGGGTACGGGAGCTTCTCGCGCTGGGCCGCGCGATCGTCGAGGACTTCGTCGAGGGCCGTCGGCGGCGTCCGCCGCGCACGATCGTGTTCGACTTCGACGCGACCGACGATCCGACGCACGGCCAGCAGGAGCTGGAGTTCTACCACGGCTACTACGGGACGCACTGCTACCTGCCGCTCTTGGTCTTCGCGCAGTGCGACGGGGGCGCGCAGGAGCCGATCGCGGCGGTGCTGCGGCCCGGGAACAGCGGTGCGGCGCGTGGGGTTCCGGGGATCCTTCGGCGGATCGTGGCGCAGGTTGCGGAGGCGCTCCCCGAGACGCGCCTGGTCTTCCGCGGCGACTCGGGGATGGCGGGCCCGGCGGTCTACGAGATGGCCGAGCGGCTGGGCGTGCGCTACGTGATCGGCCTCGCGACCAACCCACGGCTCGCGCAACAGGCGGAGTCGCTCGTCGCACGGGCGCGGGCGCTCTTCGCCGAGACGGGCGACAAAGTGCGGATCTTCGACGAGTTCGCCTACCAGGCCGAGACCTGGACTCATCCGCGTCGCGTGATCGTCAAAGCGGAGGTGATGCCGTCGCACCCCCACGAGACCAACGTGCGCTTCGTCGTGACCGACCTCGACGAGCCGGCGCCGGAAGCGCTCTACGCGTTCTACATCGCGCGCGGCGACGCGGAGTGCCGGATCAAAGAGCTCAAGCTCGACTGCTTCTCGGGCCGCACGAGCTGCCATCGCTTCCTCGCCAACCAGTTCCGGCTGCTCCTGCACCTCGCGGCCTACCGCCTGCTGGTGCTCTTGCGCAGCGGACTGGCCAACCCGGAACTGCGGCGCGCCCAGGTCGAGACGCTCCGCCGAAGGCTGCTCAAAGTCGGCGCGTTGGTGACCGAGAGCGTGCGCCGCGTCGTGCTCCACCTCGCGAGCAACTACCCGTGGAAAGACGACTGGATCGCCGCCGCCGAGGTCGTCCGGACAGGGGGCATCGCGTAGCTTCGCACGAAGACAACGCAGACCACGAACCGGCCGGAGTCACCGGAGCGGTGTCGCCCACCCTCCTCCGAGATGCAGCGAACTACGGCGCCGGTCGGTGCCCCAACGAACTCCGGCCGGCGCCGCCAACCGACCAACTCCACTGCTCATGAATGATCCAGGCCAGCCGGCCGGCGAACCCGTCGAGCGTGACCGGCGTGTAGGCGCCCTCCCGGACCACGAGCGGCCTCCCATCGACGTACAACGCGCGCCGCTCCGGCGCCCAGGTCACGCAGAGGTGGCTCCACTCCCCCTTGCGGAGCGGGCTGGGCGCCGCGGCCCAGAGGGCGTCCTCCGCCCCGCCGCACCGTGCGAGGAGCTGCGGGCCGTGAACGAACAGCCCGATCTCGTTGTAGCCGTCCGGCAGCCCGTTCCCACTGCTCTTCTGCAGGTACGCGATCACCCGGTAGCCCTGCCAGAGGTCGGACGACAGCTCGGCAGGCTCGAACCCGGGGCACACCCAGAGTGCGAGGGCGCCCTCCCGCGGCTGCGCCCCGAGGATGCCGGAGCACCCCGGGAGGGTCACGTTGGCGCCGGCATCGAGGTCGAGGCCCTGGCCGACCGCACCCGGAGCGCGCTTCGCGCCCTGCACCGTTCCCGCCATGCCGCGCCCGGAGAGGTCGGCCGCGAGCGGGGCGTCGTCGTCGAAGCTGTACCGTAGCACCAGGCCCGGCTCGGGCCGCGCCTCGGGCATCGTCCACGCGGGGACCTCGTGGGGCCCGGCGTCGCCGATCGACTCGGCCGCCAGGCGCGCGAGATCGACGCCCGGGCGGTGGCGTGGGCGGCCTCGGACGACGGGCTCGTGGCCGAGCGCCGCAACCACCTGCTCGAGGGTGTCCGACATCTCCGCCCGCGCGGCGAGGAGGGCCGCCGGATCGGGGTTGTAGTCCTTGTAGGAGCGCACGACCTCGTCGGGGATCGCGGCCAAGGCTCGGGCGCGGGCCGCGAGGTCGTCGTGGCCGCCGGCGGCATCCAGCTCGCTCGCGCCGGCTTCGAGCAGGACAAGCACCTCGTAGTCCTCCATCCCGTCGCGGAGGCACTCCCAGCGGAGGGAGTCGACGGGCCTGCCGTCCTCGCCCGGGTACAGGAGCGATCCGTCGCCGTTGGCCGTCGGGAAGGTCTCGGCACAGCGCCAGGGGTCGTTGCGCGCCCAGTAGACGGCCGACCAGTAGAGCATCCCGTCGAGGTCGTGCTTCCAGGTCATCCACGGCCAGACGCGGCAGTCGAGCGCGGGGTAGTCGACCCAGACGTTCGGGTAGGGATGACGCGTGCTGAAGGCGACGTACCACCAGACCGCCTTGCCCTTAGCCTGCTCGGCCCGGGCCGCCTCGGGGTTGAAGGAGTACGCCTCGGGACACCAGATATCCACGTACTGCAGCTCGGGGGGGAACTCGCGGGCGGTCATCATGTTCCGGAGACCGGGCGCCGCTCGCTTGGCCTCACCCATGACCGCGTTGAGCAGCGGGTACTTGTCGGGCGTGGGCTCATCGAAGAGGTAGGTGTAGCCGAGGTCGAGCCATCCCCGCGCGCGGAGATGGGACTCCCACTCGCGCGCCCAGCCGCCGATCGGCGCCTGCAGGCCCGCGACGTGGGCCGTCAGGCCGAGCGGGAGGTACGTGTCCATGCGGGCGTCGAACTCCGACCAGTCCCACACCGCGGGGCGTGCCGGGTCGTCCCAGCCGGTGCCCTCCCAGTGCGCCCAGCTCGTGAGCCAACCGTCGGCGCCCAGCTCGTTGCGGCTCTCCCGCTCCGCGACCAGCGCCACCGTGCGCTCCGCCCCGACGAGGCGGGCCGTGAGCGTCGCCGGCGTCGAGGCGCCCGGGGCCTGGAGTTCCAGGCGCCACGAGTGTACCCGTGCGGGCACGGCCGAAAGGTCGAACGCGAGGCGGGCCTCCGGCGGTCGGACGGGCTCCGGCCCGAGCACGAGCGGGGCGCCTTCGACGGGGACCACGAGCAGCCGCAGCTCGCCGGGGCTCGCTGTGCGCACCTCGACCTCGAGGCGTTGTGCGCCCTGCCAGTCCAGCGCCGGCGCGGAGACGAGCTTCGGGTTGCCGACGGCGTAGGGCGTGATCCGGTGTTCGAGCGCGTTGCGGATGTAGGCATCGGGCTCCTGCGCCACGCGCCAGCTCCCCGGATCGAGGCCGAACGCCGTCTGCAGGCTGGGGGCCTCGGGGATCGTGAAGCCGCGCACGCGCACCTCGAGCGGGACCGTCGTGGGCGCGGCGCTGGGCGTGGTGAGCCGGATCTCGCCGCGGTAGAGGCCCGGGGCCGCCTCCGGCGGGACGCGCACATCGATCCACAGCGGCTCGAACGATCCCTCGCGCACGTCGAACGGCGTGGCGGCGAGGAGCGGATCCGGCCATGCGCCGACATGGTCGACCACGTAGCTGGGCTGCACCGTCGGGACGTACCCCACCCGGCGGATCCGGAACGCCTCCGGGGCCAGCGCCGCACCCGACTCGGAGACTGCGGGGCCGACCTCGGCCGCGACCTGCAGCAGCGGTCCCGCATCGGCGAAGACGACGAGTTGGCGCGCGTCCATCTCCCGCCGTGCGGCATCGAGTTGGAGCGTGCCGCGCGCCTGGCCCCGGAAGGGCTCGTGCCGCAGCAGCTTGCGGAGCGAGGTCTCGACGCCGTACGCGACCTCGCCCTTCGGCGTGGCCGCCCACACGGCGAGGTGCGAGGCTCGCAGCCCGGCGTTGCGGATCCGGGCCATCAGGTCGGGCGCCAGCGAGGACGGCGCCTCGGCCGCCAGCCGCGCGAGGCGATCCAGCTCGTGGCCGAGCGATTCCCGGCGGGGGCCCGCGTCGGCGGGAACGGTCTCGAGGAGGGCGCGGGCCGTGTCGAGGGCGCCCTGCAGGGGCGTGACATCGGCCACGTACACGGCGCGCAGCACCAGTGCGCCGTCGACCGATGCCTCGCAGACGAGGGGCACGCGGCCCTCGCCCCTCAGGGTGAACGCCCCGTCGGTCTCGGCGCCGTTGACGCGCAGCGTCGGCGCCGCCGGCGTCTCGTCGGCCGACCAGTCGATGTGGACACGGCCGGCGCTCCGGGAGGGCAGCTCCCAAGCCACGCGGAGGGGCCAGGGCCCGGCGCCGAAGCGGATGGCCCCGAAGCCCTCGGGACTGTGGAACCCCTCCACCGTTGGCGACCACTGCGACAGCTCGGGCTCGGCTTGGCGCGAGCGGCAGAGGTTGAAGCCCCACTCCTCGCCCTCAGTCGGCTCCCCGCCGAGCATCTCCCAGGGCAGGGAGAGCGCGACCTCCCACGAGTGTTCGCCCGTGCGCACCGAGGCCTGCCACTCGGCATCCCAGGCGGGGTCCTTCTCGCGCTCGTCGTACCGGGCCCCGAGGGCGTTCACGACGAGGTGCAGGTACGGCGTGCCCGGCCGATGGACGAAGACTTCGATGCAGTCATCGCTCCAGACGGCGTCGTCGCGTTGCCGTTGGGTCGCGACAAGACGGTCCATGCGCGGCTCGGCGCAGTGCACGAGCAGCACGAGCCCGTCCGATGTGCGGGCGAGCCGGGCGGTGGTCTCGGCCTCGGGCATGGCGCGGCGATCGCTCCGCACGAACGGCCCGAGCCACGCCGCCGTCTCCCACAATGGCGAGGCGAAGGGGTCAGCGGCCTCCGGGCCCGCTGCGAGGAGGGGAACGCGAACCAGAGGTCGCGAGTCCTGCCGCGCGGTGATGGGTTGGGCGGGACCCGACAGGATGAGATAGAGGGCGAGCAGCGGCACGTGCATCGTGCACCTCCACCGGAAAGTGAGCCGTCCACTTCCCCCGCGGCCGCCCGGCGCCCTCCCCCGCAGTGCACCGGACCGGGCGCGCGCGGCAGGTCGCGCCCGAGGCCCGGCCGAACCGGAGACCGGCGGGTCAGGACGCACGCTCGGCCCGCGCGGGAGGGGAGGCGCGCCATGCCCGGACCGATCGATCGGGGATCGGATGGCTCCCGGGCGCCGCACGGGCTGACCGTCCCGTGGGCTCACGTCGCGCAGTACGCGCTGCTGGTGCTGGCGGTCACGGGTACCGTGACCCTCGTGCACCTCGTGGGCATCCTGAGCACGACTCGCTGTCTGCCGATGCGGAGCGTGGCGGGGCTCGAGCGGAAGACGGGCCTGGTGTTCGCCCCCGGTTCCCGGCTTGAGTGCGGCTACTACGCCGCATACATCGACACATACGTGTACGCGGTGGTCCGCTCGCCAGGCCGGGGTGCGTCCGTCGCGCCCAGTGGCACGGCGTTCGTGGGGGAGGACCCCACCGTGCCGCCGGCGCCGGACTTCTACGCGCTGCCCAGACTGCCGTCGCCACCATCGCTCGGGCTCGACAGCGAGCCCCGGCGGTGCGAGCACTTCGGCGGCTCGCCCGCGCTGGGGCCATACGGGAGGTGTCTGACATGGCAGTACGACGACGCGGTCCGCGAAGAGACCGTGACCTACGTGCGGTGGACGCGCCAGCGGTAGGGCGGAGCGTAGCGGTCCGCATGGCGCTCATCGTCGTTCCGACGCTCTGTCTCTCGCTGTCGCTGCTGCTGGGCCTCATGGTGGCGCCAATGCCGTGGCCCCTTGGCCTCTCGCCGGCCGCGATCAGGGACTTCGACCTCGCCGCGACCGAGCCGCTCGCCTGGGCTCTGCGCTGGAGATGGCCGATAGCCCTGGCGAGTGCCGCCTGCTCGGCGGGGGCCCTCGTCCTCTGTGCCCGCAGCGTGTCCTCGCGCGCGAGGGGCGGGAGCGGCCGCGCGTGAGCGTCCGTACGCGGGACGGTCGCCGGCGCGGAAGCATCCTGCCGCGGACAGGTCCTCGCGGCCCGATGTCGAATCGACGATGGGGCGGCGATTCGGAGAGGCGGCTGCGATGCGACTCCTGATCCTCGGCGGCACGGTGTTCCTCGGGCGCGCGATCGCGGAGGAGGCACACCGACGCGGTCACACGGTGACCCTGTTCAACCGGGGCAAGTCGAACCCGGACTGCCTCCCCGAGCTGGAACGCCTCCGGGGCGAGCGCGACGGCGGGCTCGATGCGCTCGAGGGGCGAACCTGGGACGCGGTGATCGACACGTGCGGCTACATCCCGCGCATCGTCCGCGCCTCGGCCCGGCTGCTCGCCCCCGCAGTCGGCCACTACACGTTCATCTCGTCGATCAGCGTCTATGCCGATCTCGATGAAGGCGCCGACCCCGACGAGAACGGCCGCCTCGCGACCACCGATCTGCCCGAGACCGAGGAGGTCACCGGCGAGACCTACGGCCCGCTGAAGGCGCTCTGCGAGCAGGCGGCCGAGGAGGAGACGGCGGGGCGGGCGCTTCTCGTGCGGCCCGGCCTCATCGTCGGCCCCTGGGACCCGACCGATCGGTTCACCTACTGGCCGGTTCGGGCGGCCGAGGGGGGCCGACTGCTCGCCCCGGGGCGGCCCGAGGCCCAGGTGCAGGTGATCGACGTGCGCGACCTCGCGGGCTGGATCGTCGGCAACGTCGAGGCCGGGACGGTCGGCCCGGCCAACCTCGTCGGCCCGGTCGGCGGCTGCACGATGCAGGGTCTGCTCGAGGCATCGTGTGACGCGGGAGCGGCCGAGACCGAGCTGGTCTGGGTTCCCGACGAGTGGCTCGTGGAGCGGGAGCTGGCGCCATGGGGCGATCTCCCGCTGTGGGCGCCGGTGCACGACGTCGTCGCCCGGGTTGAGCGCGCGGCCTCGCTCGGGCTCGAGACCCGGCCGCTGACGGAGACCGCGCGCGATACGCTCGCATGGCGGAGCGAGCCCGAGCGCGCCGAGAAGCCCCTGCGTGCGGGGATCTCGCGCGAGCGGATGGACGCTCTGCTCGCCGAGTGGCTGGGCCGGTAGCGGCCCGACGCGAAGGGAGAGACCGCATGGACAGAAGACGGTTCGTCGCGACGGCAGTCACCGGCCTCGCCTCGCTCTCGCTCGGGAGACGGCTCCGGGCCGCGCAGGAGACGGAGGCGGCCGCTGAGGCGACGCTGCCGCTTCGTCCGCTCGGAACGACGGGCACGAAGGTCACGCTCGTGGGCGCCGGGACGGGCATGAGCGGCTGGAACCGGCAGTCGAACATGACCCGGATGGGAGCCGAGGCGTTCGAGTCGCTGTTGCGCCATGAGTACGAGAGCGGCATTCGCTACTTCGATTGCGCCGACTCCTACGGCAGCCACCCCTACGTGGCGCGTGCGCTGAAGGAGTACCCGCGCGAGGACTACGTGATCTCGACGAAGATCTGGGTCATGCCCGGCGGTCTGCCCGAGCCTGAGCGTCCGGACGCCGACGTCGTGGTGGAGCGCTTCCGCAAGGAACTCGACACCGACTACATCGACCTGGTGCTGATCCACTGCATGACCGACCCGGCGTGGACGGAGCAGCAGCGGCGGCAGATGGACCTCCTGGACGACCTCAAGGCGCGGGGCATCATCCGCGCCCACGGCGTCTCGATCCACTCGCTGCCGGCGCTCGAGGCCTGCGTCGAGTGCGACTGGGTCGATTCGGTCCACGCCCGCATCAACCCGTTCGGCGACTGCATGGACGATCCCGACGTCGAGAAGGTCGCCGGGGTGCTCCGGCGGATCCACGAGAGCGGCAAGGGCGTCGTGGGGATGAAGCTGATCGGCGAGGGCCGGTACCGCGACGACCCGGACAAGCGCGATGCCGCGATCGGCTACGCCCTCGACCTCGGCTGTGTCGACACGATGATCGTCGGTTTCGAGCGTCCGAGTGAGGTCGACGACTTCCTCTCCCGGACGCGCGCGGCCCTGGCGGCCCGCGAGACGGACGAGTAGAGGGCGCGGGCGCGGCCATCGTCTCGTGACTGCGGCCGATGCCGTTGCCCCTCGCCCCCGACGCCGCTCGCGGGAGAGGCGGGGGTGAGGGCCCACTCGCCCGTGCGCGTCTCGCTCGCTCGGTTCCCCTGCGC
>CAZRDB010000202.1:0-8520 GCA_964598695.1 uncultured Armatimonadia bacterium | reverse complement strand
CGATCGGTGCGCCGCAGCGCCAGCGGCGCGAGCAGGAGGGCGGCCAGGGCGAAACGGATCGTGAGGAAGCCGAGGACGCTGTAGCCGGCCACGGCCTCCTTGACGGTCGAGAAGGTCCAGCCCCACACCGCCGTGGTCGCCAGGAGCAGGAGCGACAGCGCGACCTGTCTCAGATCGAGCGCATGCGTCTTCTCGTCCATGGCCGGCGGGCACCCTCACAGGAACGGAAAGGCGGGAGGACACAGGTCCTCCCGCCCGGTCTGACATCTGTACTACGCGGCCATCGGCCGGCCGCAGCTCTCCAGGTTCTCGGTGGTCTCCTCGCGCCTACTGCACAGCGGACGTCGTCGCGGTCACGGTGATCGTCTTGCGCACCAGCGCCGTCGCGCCCTGGTTGTCGCGCGCCACCAGCGACGCGCGGTAGGTCCCGGGCTCGGTGTAGATGTGGCCCCGGCCAGAGGGCGGGGTGGTCCCGCTCCAGGCCAGGCTGCCGTCGCCGTAGTCGAGCGTCCAGTTCACGATCGAGCCGTCGGGATCGGCGCCGGTGCCCGTGAACCGTACCAGGAGCGGCGCGTCGCCCTCGACCGGGGTGGCCGTGAGCGTGCAGGCCGGCGGGGTGTTCGAGCTGCCAATGACCTGCACGATCGCGCGGGCCTCGGCGGCCTTGCCCGTGCGGTCATCGATCGCCCAGCACAACACCTCGTAGGTGCCGGGGAGCGTGTAGGTGTAGCGGAACGTGCTCTGGGCCCCCGTCACGATCTCCTGCGAGTTGTAGGCGCCCCAGTCGACGCCCATCTTGGTCGGCGACCAGGCCGAGCCGTCCTCCAGCGCGACCGAGCAGGTCATCACGACTTCCATCGGCGCGATGCCCGACGGAGGCGCGACCGTGACGACGACAACGGGATCCGACTCGACCGTCGTACCGCCGCCCGAGCAGCCTGCGCAAGCCAGCAGCGCGCAGAGCGCGATTCCCACCAACAGCGCGAGCGCTCCCCGCGCCACACGGTTCGACCCCATAGCCTATACCCCATTCACACGTCACACGGAACCCGACGCGGCCACCGCCGTGGGACGGCGGCCTTCCTGCACAACTCGCGGCAGTGTTTTCGGCGTGTGTCGCCGCGACTCCTGCCTCCGCGACCCTCCGCTCACAGGAGCAGCAGGGCGCAGAAGTAGCTGATCGGCACCGCGAGCATCAAGCTGTCGAACCGGTCCAGGATCCCGCCATGCCCCGGGATCAGGCTTCCGAAGTCCTTGGTCTCGAGATCGCGTTTCAGGACCGATTTCATCAAGTCACCGAGCTGGCCCGCGATCCCGATCACGATCCCCTGCGGCACCACCAGCGTCAACGGCAGTCGGAGCGCGGGGGCAACGAGCATGGAGACCGCGATCGCCCCGAGCAGCCCGCCGACTGCCCCCTCGATCGTCTTGTTGGGGCTGACCGGGCTCAGGCGGTGGCGGCCGAAGCGACGGCCGACGATGTAGGCCGCGGTGTCGGTCGCCCAGATCGCGCAGAAGACCACGAGCAGCAGCCGGGCGCCGAGATCGAGCGGGAACCACGGGAAGCCGACGACGGCCTCGTGATGGCCCAGATCGGCGCCGAGCGCACGAACCAGCGGGAAGAAGGCGAATGGGATCCCCACGTACAGCGCGCCAAAGACCGTGACGCTCGCCTCGACCAGCACGTGGACCGACTGGTCGCGATGGTACCGCCAGACGTAGTAGACCAGCGTCCCGCCGACCAGGATCCCGATCAGGCCGAGCAGCGCGCCACCGAACACGCTCGGCAGCAGGCGGAACTCCGCGGTCTCGGGCGCGGCCCGGGCGTACATCAGGAGCACCAGCGCGATCGCGCAGGCCTGCGCCAGAGGCTCCAGCATCCGGATCTCCTGCTGGCGGCACTTCTCACCGAACTCGTGCATCCCGAGGGCGGTGAGGATGCAGACGGCGCCCGTGAACCACAGGCCGCCCAGGCCGACGGCGGCGACCAGCAGTGGAATCCCGATCAGGGCCGACAACACGCGCGCAAGCAGCATCCAGCCCGCGCCTCCCGCTCGTCCGGAGGAACCATACCGCGAAGCAGCAGCACCCGGAGCCGGAGCGGCTTCGGGCCGGTCCCTGTGTTCGTGCTCCGCGCGGGGGCACCTCCGCGCGAGGTTCCCCTTACGCGGGGCCGTCCGGGACGGGATCCGCCAACAGACGTTCCACGACCGCTCCGGGGACGGTCAGCACGGTCCCGTGGCGCGCGCCCTCGGGCATCGAGAGCTGCTCCGTGACGTCCTCCCACGTCGCGAGGTCGACCGACCGGCATGCCCCGTACCGGCCCTCGGTGAAGATGTCGTAGTAGACGACTACCGCTCCGTCCACCCGCAGCGCGCACGGACCCTCCACCCCGTGGCGGGTGAACGGCGCCGTGATCCCCTCGAAGGGACCGGACGGCCTGTCGGCCGAGGCGAGACGGAGTTGCCGCTTTGCGGGCGCCGGCTCCGGGAGGAGCGTCTCCTCCTTGAAGATCAGTCGGTACAGCCCATCGACGCGCACCGGACGCCCGTTGTCGGTCAGCAAGGTCGCGTCGATCACGTTCATCCCAGGGTCGAAGAAGAGCCGCGTGGGCGTGAACTCCTCGAAATCGCGCGTCGAGGTCGCGAACATGCGGTGGTTGCTGTCTCCCGCGATCTCCGGCTCGGCGAACCGCCCGGGGATCGTCGTGGCCCAGAAGATCAGGTACTCCTCCGCCTCCGGGTCGTACGCGATCTCCGGCGCCCAGCAGTTCTCGGCCTCGGGCTCGCCCGCCATCACGGGGATCGCCCGCTGCTCCGACCAGGCCAACAGGTCGCGGGAGCTGGCGTACCCGATCGTCTTGCCCGCCCACGAGGTCGTCCAGACGAGCCGAAAGACGCCGTCCGGGCCGAGCAGCAGGCAGGGGTCCCGCATCAGCTTCGACTCGCCGACGGAGGGCGTCAGGTAGCTGCGGCCGTCCCCCAGCGTCTCGAAGGCGTAGCCATCGCGGCTCCATGCGAGGTGCAGCCCGTCCTCACCGTTGCCGACGAAGTAGGTGAACAGGTAGCAGGTCTCGGGGATCTCGGTTGCCGCGGGCGGTGCGAGCCCCACCAGGGCCGCGAGCACGGCGTGTGCGAGCATGGGCCAAGCCTCCATCGTCCGCGCCGTCCGCCCCCGCCCGCATTGTCGCACGAGTGGCCCCTCGCTTTACAGCCTCCCGTGCCTCCGGCTAGTATCGGTTGGGCCCCGCGCAGGCAAGCGCGAGGCGCCGCCCCTCCGCCCCTGCGGGAGAGAACCGGGGACAGCGTCCCGCGGGCCGGGCCGAGAGACCACGGAAGGAGGAGCTCCTGTGCCGCACAGACAGAAGATCCTGCGCCGCGAGGGCAGCCAGCTCATCCTCAACACGAGCGGCGTGATCTGCTCCACCACACGCGAACTCGCCGCCAGCGACGTACTCGAGCAGGTGGTCCACTGGTACGTCGACGACCGCCGGAGCCGCGGCGCGTCGGTGATCGAGGAACTGGGCGTCGATCTCCGCCAGCCCGATCAGCTCAGCCTCCTGGTCGAGCTGATCCGCTCGCTGGCGCTCCTGCCGCTCGACCAGGTCGTCCGGATCGTCCCGAATGCCGAGGGCTTCCTCGAGCACCGCGCGGCGCTCCACCGGCTGGTCGAGGACCTCTACGACTACTGGCGCTCGTTCGACCGCTTCATGGTCTGCCACTCGCTCCAGGGCCCCGAATCGCACGACCACCGGCCGTACCGGACCTTCACGGTCACCGTCGAGCAGCTCAACCACCTCGTTCGGGCCCTCTACCGCGACATCTGCGAGAACATCACGGGCGAGCACCCCCGCGTCTACCGCCAGGTCTGCGCGGGCTGCGAGGTCGGGCTCATCGCCGTCGACTGCGAGTGGCCCTGTCCGCCGCAGTACGGCGCCCTGCTCGCCGGCGTGCCGCTGATCCGCCAGGTGCTGCTCGATCCGCCGCTGATCCTCCGGCCCCCGATGAACCGCCGGACCGGCCAGTTCCTCAAGGTCGACGACGACCCGCTCGAGGGTCTCTCCATCGAGTCCGACGACTGGCTGTGCTACCCCGCGCGGGTCGGCCCGCTCGTCATCTTCGTCTACTTCCACCGCCGCTTCATGGGGCTCGGCTGCTCGCTCGCCAACCTGTTCGAGCTCGCGACCGACGAGCAGATCGAGGCCGGGCCCGACGCGATCTTCCTCTACGGCGCGCCGCCCGAGCCGCTTGCCCGCTACGGCGACCTCCCCACCGTCTTCCACGAGGAGGCCGGCGGTCTGCTCATCGCCGCGGTGCCCGGCGAGGAGAGCTACGGCTATTTCGGCTACGTGAAGAAGATGGTTCTCACGCTCCACAACGCGGCGATGATGCGGCGCGGCCGCATGCCGTACCACGGCGCGATGGTCCGCGTGCAGCTCAAGAGCGGTCCCGCCGCCAATATCCTGCTCATCGGCGACACGGCCGCAGGAAAGAGCGAGTGTCTCGAGGCCTTCCGGGCGATGGGTGAGAGCCACATCAGCGACCTCACCGTGATCGCCGACGACATGGGCTCGCTCGAGGTCGACGCCGAGGGCCGGGTGCTCGGCTACGGCACCGAGATCGGCGCCTTCATCCGCCTCGACGATCTCCAGCACGGCTACGCGTTCAACCAGGTCGACCGCGCGATCATGCACAACCCGCACCTGGTCAACGCCCGGGTCATCCTGCCGGTCACGACGATCGACGAGGTCCTCCGCGGCTACCCGGTCGACATCCTTCTCTACGCCAACAACTACGAGGAGGTCGACGCGAGCCACCCCGTCATCGAGCCGTGCGAGGGACTGGCGCATGCCCTCCACGTCTTCCGCGACGCCGCCGCGATGGCCAAGGGCACGACGACCTCGACGGGGCTCGTCCACTCCTACTTCGCCAACATCTTCGGCCCCCCGCAGTACCGCGAGCTGCACGAGCAGCTCGCCTGCCGGACCTTCGAGGCCGCGCACGCCGGCGGCGTCTTCCTCGGTCAGATCCGCACGCGCCTCGGCATTCAGGGCTACGAAGCGACCGGCCCCGAGGAGGCGGCGAAGGCCCTCTTCGCGCTCGTCTCCGAGCGCGCGGCCGGCCGAGCGTAGGCGGACAGGGGAACCGATGCGGCGCTACGGTGTGTTGGCGGCCTCGCTGGTGATCGAGGCCTGTCTCGGCGGCCTGTTGGCCTGGAGCGAGTTCGTCCCCGCCCTCTGCGGGCAGTACGGGCTCACGACCGCCCAGACCCAGGCGGTCTTCGGCGCGATGGTCGCCTCCTTCACCCTCTCGATGGTCGCCGCCGGACGGCTCCTGCCGCGCCTCGGCCCGCGCGCGCTGGTGGCCCTCGGGGGGCTCCTGCTCGCCACCGGCTACATCGCGGGGTCGTTCTCGCGCGGGAGCTTCCCCCTGCTCCTGCTCGGGACCAGCCTCGTGGGCGGCGCGGGGATCGGCCTCGGCTACCTCTGCCCGATCGCTGTCTGCATTCGGCTCTTCCCCGGCCGCGAGGGCGCGGTTACCGGAACGATCGTTGCCGGGTTCGGCAGCGGCGCGATCGTGCTCTCGAACGTCGTCCGGCCGGTCTTGGGTGACGGCGCCGACGTCCTCGAGGTGCTGCGGGGCGTGGGCATGGCCTACGGCGCGATCGTCGTTCCCTGCGCGCTGGCTCTTCCCGCACGGCTCGCGCGGCCCGCCGCAACCGCCGGACACGGGCCGGAGCTGCGGCGCGTGCTCCGCGATCCGGCGCTGTGGGTTCTCTGCGTGGGGATGTTCGCCGGGACGTGCGCGGGCCTGATGGTCACCGGCAACATCCGCCCGCTCGCCATCGCGGCCGGCCTCACCGGCTGGCCCCTCGGTCTCGCCGTCAGCGCGCTGGCCGCCGGCAACACCCTGGGCCGCGTTCTCTGGGGCGCGATCTCAGACCGGATCGGCTGGCGCGCGATCCCCGGCTCGCTCGCGATGCTCACGGCCGCCGTGGCGCTGCTGCTCCCCGCGACGCGGGGCGGCCCCGGCTTCGTGCTCGCCTGCGCGGCAGTCGGTCTCGGCTTCGGCGCCTGCTTCGTCGTCAACGCCGCCCAGGTCGTGGCCCGCTGGGGGCCGGGCGCGCTCGCGACAGTCTACCCGATCATCTTCCTGTTCTACGGCACGGCAGGGCTCGTGGGCCCGGCACTGGGCGGCCGGCTCTACGACACGACCGGTACCTATGCGGCGGCGGCCGCGCTGGCAGCCCTGGCAACGGCCGTGGGCTGCCTCGTGACGTGCGCGCTGGGGCGACTCAGTCCCGACCGCTGATCCGACCGGCTGCCCCTCGCTCCTCCGGCGGCAGCGGGCGAGGGCCGTGCGGCGCCTCACTACGGACACGACGGGGCCTCCCGTCTCGATCGGCCCCGACGAGCCCGGCATGCTCCGGCACTACTCCCCGGCGAACGCCGCCTCGCGGCCTGCGAGATAGCCGGCCATGTCGGGGTTCCACTCCGAGACGTTCGTGATGCCGTTCTCGGTCACAACACGCCGGAAGTCGGCGACTATCGCCCGCCCCTGCTCCTTCGTGACGCCGTAGGCCTCCGGCCAGGTCATCCGCATGTACCAGATGGGGATGCACAGCTTCTCCACCCGGTTGCGAGTCGTCGGGTCGTCGCACCGCGCGAGCGCCCGCTCGAGCACGGCCGAGGCGGCCGCGACGAACTCGGGTGTCGTTACGTCGGGCGGGTTCCAGCCGTTCATGGGGATGTGCGCCGGGATCGCCGCGCCCCACGCGTCCATCAGGCCGAGGAACTCGAGCACCTCGCCCGCGGCCGGGCCATAGTAGCCCTCGCAGAACTCGCGCCGGATCTCCATCGGGTCACGGGTCGGATCCCACAGGAGCTGCGCGGTGAGGTACATCCGGAGGTTCGACAGCTCGCCACCGACCGACTGGATGTTCCCCTGCAGCATCACGCCGTTCACGCCCTTCTCCGCGTAGTAGCGGAGATCGCGCGCGAGCGGCTCGAGGTTCGGGTTCGGGGCGAGGTAGTGCCAGAAGTTGGTCCCGTAGTGCCAGATCCACAGGTTCTTCGAGACCGGACGCCACTCCTCAACGGCCTGGCGGTACGGCGCGCCGAGATCGCACCCCTCGATCCCATGGAAGTAGCAGGCATGGTGGCACAGCCGGATCACGACGTTGTTGCGCGGCCGCTCGTGCTTCGGCCGGGCGATCGTGTAGGCGTAGGCGAGCGTGTCGACGTACTTGTCCGGGTACTTCTCCGCGACCCGGTCGGCGATCGCGTTGACGAACCGGAGGATCGGGCCGTGCTCCGCGCCCTCCTCGGCGACCACCGCCCGGCAGGCCTCGCACTCACAGGCGCCGCTGTCGCCGGGGTAGGCGTCGTTCTGCGAGATGTCGACACAGGACACGGTCGGGTTGTTGGCGATCCAGTCGAGCACCCAATCGGTGCAGATCCGTAGTACGTCGGGGTTGGTGTAGCAGAGCTGTCCGCCCGTGACCTGCGACCGCCGCTGTCCGGCGACGAGGCCGAAGTACTCCGGGTGCTCGGCGAAGTACTGGCCGGGCGGGACCATCGCCGACGCCGAGTGAGCGAATGGGCAGATCAGCACACCGGGGATCCGCTCCCCGGTGGCGGAGACGGGCAGGCCCAAGCACTGCGCGAGGTTCGAGCCGTTGAGCTTGAGCCGAGCCGCGAAGGCCCAATCGACGGCCTCGTGGTACAGCTCCTCCCGGTAGAGGAACGGCGGCGTGTAGCGGAAGTCGATCTCGGGGAGCGTGAGTGTCGGCCGCTCCGGCCGAACGGTGCAGTCGGGGGCGAGGAACCGGCAACCGAGGTACCGCTCCAGCAACTCGGTGACGGCGTAGAGCTGGCCGCGGTCGCCGCCTCCCAGCAGCACGAGATCCTCGCCGACGGTCTTGAGGAGCACCCCGTCCTCGCCGAGGTCGCGGGCCTGTTCCACGAGCCCGGTCTCGATCGCGCGGTGGCTCGGGCCGATGAGGACCGCGGGGCCCACGCCGGCCCGGGTCTCGGAGACGATCGGCAGCCGCGCGCCGCAGATCGCCTCGAGATTCGCCTGCAGCTCCTCGGCCGCGTAGCGGGCCGCGGGGTGGCGGCCGGCCGGGAGGACGATCCGGTATTCGCTCCGGCCTCCGCTGGCGATCGTGATCTCGCCGGCTGCGGCGCAGACGGGAAGCAGCAGAAGGGCTGTCGTGCCTAAGCTCGCGAACGTTCCGCTTCGCATGGATCTCCATTCCCCTCGGTGGTTCGGGCAGTCGGCGTGCCGCTCGGGGCCATGCCAGCGGGTCAGACTCCCCCGCTGCCCGGAGGTTTCGGGCGCGCGCGGTCTCGCTTCGCCCTCCGGGGCCCGGCGCCTCGATCGACGGCGCGACGGACGAACCGACGCGCGGGGGCCGCACCGCGTCCCGGAGCCGCGGCCTACGGCCCGGCGCTCGCCTGCCAGTACAGCGCGGCGAGCGCTTCGGGTGTGACGATCGTGATCCCCCGAGCCTGGAGTT
>CAZRDB010000201.1:5086-8689 GCA_964598695.1 uncultured Armatimonadia bacterium | reverse complement strand
CGCGCACCACGAGCACCATCTGCCCGCGCGCGACGCCCATCCGGGTCGCCCGCGGCCGGAGGGTGAGCCGCTGGCCGTCCGGCTCACGCGCAAAGCCGAATGCCTGCTCCCGCTCCGCATCGCCGAGCCGCAGCTCGCCCGCGGGGAGCCAGAAGACGTACCGGTCATGCGGGTTGTCGGCCAGGGCGGCCGGTGAGAGAAGGGCGAGCAGAACTACCGAGCAGCGGGACAACGCGGTCATCCTTCCGACGGGCGTCCTGTGGCGCGACACGGCGCGGCAGGGCATCCAGCGGCACGCGGGAACAGAGCAGCAACTGCGATGGGAGGAGTTCCCCAATGGTCCTGGCACACCTCGCGTTGTGCGTGCTCGGCGCGTCGCCCTGTCCGGCCCCGCTCACGTTCGAGGACCTCACGGCCCGGCCCGGCCCCTACGCCGGCGCCTGCCGCATCGAGGGTCCGCCGGTGGCTCTCGTGGAGGGGGGCCAGGCCCGCCTGTCGGTGCTGCTCCCGGCCGACGCGCCGGTCGTCATCCGCACGGCGGTCGAGACGCTGAACCGTGCGCTCAAGGCCGACGCGGGCGTGGGGCTTCCGGTGCGCGACCCCTCGCAGGTGAGCGGTTTGGCGCCGCCATGCATCCTCCCCGTCTGGGGCGAGGACTCGCCCTACCTGGCCCGGCTGCGGCGGGCCGGGTTCGAGGCTCCCCTCGAGCTGGGGGCCCAGGGCTTCGCGGTCGAGCGGCTGGCGATCGAGGGCGTCCCCGTGCTGGTGGTCTGGAGCCCCGCGCCGATCGGCTGCCGCTACGGGATCCTCGAGCTGCTGCGAAGCCTGGAGATCGAGTCGGGCGCGGCCCGAACCCGGCTCGAGCGGGTCGTCGCGCGGCCCCACTTCCCCCTGCGGATCTACTACCTGAACTTCGCCGAGCACCTGCAGAACCGCTACAACGTCAACTTCGTCTACGACACGCCGACGAACACCTGGAACCTCGACCAGTGGCGCCGGTTCATCGATATGCTCGCCGCGATGCGCTACAACGTCTTCGAGTTCTGGCTGGTGCCGACCCTGTTCGACCCCTCCGCCCTCGAGGGATCGGAACACACGGAGCGGTTCGCCGAGACGATGTGCGAGGTGATCCGGTACGCCCACACCCAGGGCCTGCTCGTGGAGATGCTGCAGGCCGTGAACACGGTCGGGCCCGAGTGGCGCTACTACTGCCCGAACGTGCCGGAGGAGCGCGCCATGCTCCTCCGCCTGTGGGAGTTCTGGACTCGGCGGCTCGACGGTGTCGACATCCTCGGCCTCTTCCCCGGCGATCCGGGCGGCTGCACGCGCAACGGCTGCGACTACCGGACCTACATCGACCTGTGTGCCGAGATCGCGGAGCGGACCCACCGGGCGCGGCCCGAGCTGATCTACGATATCGGCACCTGGGGCACCCCCTTCTGGGGCTGGGGTGTCGACGCCTGGGAGGGCGGTCCCGAGCGGGCGCGCGACGCGTTCGCCTACTACGGCGAGCGGCTGGCCGCATTCCCGCGCGCCACCTTCACCGACATCAACCTGGGCCTCAACGCGGACTCGCTCGGCGCTGAGGGGGGCGGCGAGGGAGAGCCCTACGTCCGGTCGATCGGCGCGCTGCGGCCCGTCGCGACCTGGGATTACGCCGCGAGCGAGGGCGAGGGGACGGTGATCCCCCGCTTCCGGGTCGCCCGGATCCTCGACCGACGGCAGCGCGAGGCTCGGCTCCCCTACGTGGGCGGCATCAACTACACGATGAGCCCGGCGCTCAACCAGATCCAGGCCTTCGCAACGGCGGAGTGCTTCTGGAACCCGGACCGGACCGTGGAAGGTCTCGTCGAGAGCTACGCGCGCCTCGCCTTCGGGCCGGCGTGTGCCGAAGTCGGGATGCGGGTCTTCCCCTACACCGAGGTCGTCTGGGACTGGGGTGGCGGCGGATGGTCCGGTGGGGAGGAGGCGCTCGCCCGCGGCCTCGCCGAGGCCCGGAGCGCGCTCGCCGCGTGCACGCCGGCGCGCGAGGGCGCCCTGGCCCTGTTCCCGCCGCCCGCCGAGGCCCGGGCCGAGTTGCTCTGGCACGTCGAGGTGCTCGCCCGGCTCGCGCGCGCGGGGTGGTGGATCGAGCAGGCGCGGGGCACGGCGGCCGAGATCGCGGGCACGCCCCCCGAGCGGGTGACCCTCGCCTCGGCGCGGCAGGCGCTTGCCGAGAACCCCGCCGCCGACGGCGCGGTCGGTCTCGCCGAGCTGGTGCGGCGGATCGAGGCGGCCGATCTTCCCGGCCTCCGGCGCGACTACTGGAGCCACGTCTACGGGATCTACGACGAGACCGGCCGGCCGGTCGATCCCCGCGCCTGGGGCGCGACGGCTGCCCTGTTCGACCGCTTCGGGTACCGCTTCGTGGAACCGGAGCCCGAGGAGGCGGGCCCTCCCGTGCTGCTCCACAACCACCCGAGCCGCCTGGCCGAACTGCTCGCCCGACGGGACGAGCCCAGTCTCGCACTCGACCTCGGCAACGCGACCTCGGAGAAGGGCTGGGAGCTGACCGGCTGGCCACTCGCCGGGGTCTTCGACGAGGAGAGCTGGCGGACGAGCACCGACGCGCCCGGCATCGCGCGCTTGCGGGACTTCCGCGACGACGGCTACCGGTGGCTCGTCGTCCGGGTGACCGACGACACCTGCGGCGGCCGCAAGTCGTTCCACGTCAACGGCCGGCTCGTGGGGGAGTGGCTCCGGCCCGCGACGGGCCTGCGCTGGACGACACAGCAGTACGAACTCCCGGCCGATCTCGTGCTCACGGCCCCTCTCGAGCTGCGGGTCACTGAGAGCGGCGTCGCGCTCGCCGACCTCGCGCTCACGCGGTCCCCGCTGACCGAGGCGGAGCTTGCGCAACTGGAACATCCGGCCCCGTAGGCGGCTCGACCTCGGGCAGCCTCGACCAGACGGCGCCTCCCGCGCGGAGGCCCTCGACGAGGCCCTCGAGCAGATCGACGTAGCGCGCGCCGGCCAGGTCCTCGGCGGCGACCGCCGCCGGCGTCTCGCGGAGCGCGAGGAACTCCGCCTCGCCGAGACCGAGAGGGCCGAGGGCCTCGCGCTCGCTCTCTGTGAGCGCGCCACGGGACCGCGCGCGCCGCTGCTCGATCCGGTCGCTCGAGGGCGCACGGGGGCCGGCGTCTTGCTCGCCCGCGAGCGACATCAGCCGCTCGAGCGCATCGGCGAGCCGCAGCATGTCGAGGCCGCACTGGCGCTTGTAGTACACGAGCCTCTCGGCCTGGACCCAGACCCACTCCTCGGCGCCGGCCGCGTGAGCCCCACCCATGCGGTCGAGGCACACCTGAGCGCTCCGCGCGTCGGCGTACCAGGCGGCCAAGCCGTCCAGCACCTCCTGCCCGGCTCGCGCTACCTCCGGCGGGGAGCCCCGCGGCGCCTCGACGCGCGGCAGTTCGGGCCGCGCGGGGAGGTCGGTGCGCGCGAAGTCGGCGCGCGGCGGGTCCCCCGTGAGGGCCTGGGAGAAGTGAAGCCCCCCCCCGTCAACCAAGTTTTTTATGTGGGCAAAAAAATGCCGGGATACCCCAACCCAGGGCCCTTTTTAAAAAC
>CAZRDB010000201.1:0-5076 GCA_964598695.1 uncultured Armatimonadia bacterium | reverse complement strand
CCCCGGGGGCCCCGAGGCGCGGGTGTTTTGGGCCGCGGGGGTGGTTGGGGGGGGGTATTTTGGGGGGGGGGGGTTCCCCCTTTGGGCCTGGGAGATCTGCATCGCCGCCTCGAGCAACGACGAGAGGATCTGGTCGAACAACATGCCGGGGATCCCCATCCCGAGGCCCATCTTCTCCATCAGCCATCCGACCGGGTCGGTCACGCCGTTGGCGAGATCGAGCAGGTCCTTGACCATCTCGCAGCCTTCCATCGCCTTGCGGAGCGCTTCCTTGTCCAAGGCGCTCTCGCTTGGCCGCGGCGCGAAGCCGAGGCGCTGTCGCGCCGTGTTCCCGGGCTGGGCGACGCATCCCGGAGCGTTCACCGAGCCCCCCGCCGAGCGGGCCCGGGCGAGCACGACGGGGACGAAGGGCCCGGCGCCCCCAGGTCCCACGAGGGGCCGCCCGCCGGTGGCAGGTCCGCTCTGGCTCTCGATCTCGGCGCGGATCGCCCACTGCAGGGCCTCCTGGACGAGTGTGAGCGCTTCGAGCGCGGCCGGCGTGCCGGTCGTCGCCACGGGGGGTGTCGCGGGATCGGCCGCCGGTACGTAGCCGGTGACGCCGCCGAGCGCCCCCGCGAGTGAGGCGAGGTCGAGCGCGTCCACGAGCGCCGGACCGGCCGAGTCGGACGGGAGCGCCTCACCCCGGATCGAGCCGGAGATCCGCACGAGGTCTCCGCGCAGGGTACGGAGCGACGAGAGCGGTACGGCGGCGGCCTCGACCTCGGCGCCGGACTCGAGCCCGGGCACGCCGACCGTCGCGATGGCCGCGCCCTCCCAGGCGGAGGACTTGCCATCGGCGGGCCGATAGGTCACCGCGCGCAGCCGACAGGCATGGACGCCCGCCTCGCCCGTGACGGCCCCGGGAGCGCCCGCATAGGCAAGCAAGACCCGGCTGCCGCCGGGCTCCGCCACGGAGACGATCCGGCCCTCGGGGTCCCGCTCGAGGACGTGCGCCGCCGGGAGCGACACCTGCACGAGGCACTGGGAGAAGCTGGTGATCGGGAGGAACCGGACGAAGTAGCCGCCCGGGTGGTAGGACCAGCGGCCGAGGGGGATCTCCCGGCTGCCGGCGGGGGGCTCCGGGTCGCCCTCCGGGGCGAGCAGCGCGGCGGCTTCCTCGTAGGCGAGCCTCTGGGCCTCGAACAGCGGGCCGAACCGCTCATCGAAGGCCGCCTGGGCCTGCCCGATGCGCATCAGTCCCCCCTGGAGCTGCAGCATCACCTGCTCCAGTTCGGCCGAGAGAGCCTCCATGCGCTCGGGGTCCCCCGCAGCCTCGAGCAGCGCGCGCTGGAGGCTCTCCATCCGCTGTAGCAGCTCGGGACTGAGACCGGCCTGCAGCTCCCGCTGAAGCTCCTCGTCCGCCTGCGCCAGCTCCTCGTCCGGGATCAGGTCGGGAGGCTCCGGCGGCTCGCCGCGCGCGAGCCCGCGCCAGCCTGCCAGCTCCTCCGCGGTCAGGAGCGCCCCGGCCGCCGCCTGCAGCTCCGGCGAGAGCCTGTCGGGCGCGAGCCGGCCGTCGACGGCCCAGAGCAGGGCCTGGATGTGCTGCTGGTCGATCTCGGGGTGGTCGGCCCATCGCTCCAGGATCGCCTCGGCGAGGGCCGCGCCCATCCCTTCCAGGGGGGCCAGCGCATAGCCGTCGCCGCCGCCCGGCGCATACGCACCCGCACACAGGCAGAAGCTCGCCGCGTGGAGCGCGTAGCATCCGGGGCGCACGAGCAGATACCCGCGACCGGGAAGCCGGGGCATCTCGCCCAGCGGCATGGTGGCGGCGGGGTTGTAGCCGTCGAGGATCCCCAGGTCGCTGACCGCATCGGCCAGCGCGGTGTCGATCCCCCGTTGCTCCCAGGCCGCGTGGGCTTCGGCGTACTCACGCGCTGCCCGGCGGAGGGCCTCAGCGTCGGGCGCCTCCTGGGCGATGGCGCTCGAGCAGACACAGGCGGCGACCAGGGCCGCGATCAGGACGCGTCGCATGAGGCTACCTCCTCGCAGCGCGGTACGGCAGGCCGGGAGGGGCGTGACGGTCTCGTCCCAGAGGAGGTTTCGCCGTGGGCGTGCCGCGACCTACAAGACGGTGGCGGCGTAACGGGGTGTGCGTGCGGGCGTCTCCCCCTCCCGCCCCGTGTGAGGCGACGGGAGGGGGAGAAGCCGTGCGTTACCGCGTGTTCATCGTGATCGCCGCACCCGCGGGCGCGGGAGGCAGCGGCACCTCGGGCAGGCGCGACCAGACAGCGCCCTCGGCGCGGAGCCCGTCGGCGAACCGGCGCAGGGCCTCAATCCGGCCGAACCGGCCCCGGCCCTCGGCGCGCGCGGTGTGGGCGGCGACGATCTCCTCGAACGGGATGCCCAGGGCCTCGGCCGCCTGGCGCTGGATCTCCGCCAGATCGTCCGCCTCGTCGTCCGGCAGCGGCGTGTCCTCGACACCCTCCGCCTCCAGCACCTGTCGGTAGCGGTCAACGATCTCGGCGAGCGCGACCAGATCGAGGCCGCACTGGCGCTTGTAGTGGGTGAGCGCCTGGGCCTGGAGCCACGTCCATTCGCGCTCGTCGGCGAGCGAGGCCCCGCCCATGCGATCGAGGCAGATCTTGGCGTTTCGCGCGTCGCAGACAGCGGTCAGCAGTGACGCCACGAGAGCCCTCGCGGCCTCCCAGCGCTCGTCGGAGAAGTCCTGGGGACGCTCCAGCGTGACTGCGGCCGGGGGCGGAGGCACGTCCAGTACGGTGTAGTCATCGCGCGGCGGATCGTTCGAGAGCCAGTCGTCGATGGCGCTGAAGATATCGAGAAGCGTGTCGAGCCAGCTCCCGAACCACGAGCCCGGGCTGTCGCCCACGCCCTCGCCGTTGCCCTCGCCCGCCCCCTCTTCCGAGGCGTTGCTGCCCTTCGCCGCCGAGGCGAGGCGCTGCCGGCCCGTATTGCCGGGCTGCGCGACGCCCCCGGCCGGGTCGAACTGCGGCAGGGTGGGGCCCTTCTTCCGGTTGGCGGGGTCGAAGGGATTCGGTGGCTCGTAGTCCTCCCACCCGCCCACGGGGACGAGGCCGCCTCCGCGCAGCGGGCTCGGCGCTCCCCGCATGCCGACGGCGTACCCCAGGCGCTGGAAGCCGGCCTGGGTGTCGACCTGGTCGCGGATCGCGGCCTGGAGCGCCTCGCACAGCAGCTCGAGCCCCGCGGCGACGGGCCCGGTGGGCGGGTCGTCGCGCACGGCCATCGGGTCGGTGACCGCCTGGTAGCCGGTGACCTCCGGGTAGGCGTCGAGCAGCGAGCGCAGGTCGAGCGCGTCGGTCGCGCCGGCCCAGGCGAGCGGCTTGGCGGGGGGCTGCTCGAGCCGCTCGAGCGTCGTCGTGGAGAGTGCCAGCACCAGCGTCCGAAGCGCACGGACGCTCTCGGTCCGCTTCGAGAGGGTCTTGTCCTTGGGGCCGCCCTTGGCCGCCGGCTGACCGAGCACGATCGGGCTCTCCTTGGACCACGTCTTGGCGCTGCCCCGCACCGGCACGTAGCGGATCTCGCCGATGCGCGCCGACTTGAGGGTGTCCTGCCCCGAAACGGGCTCGGCGTCGCCTTCGTAGGCGACCTCCAGGGCATCGCCCCGGTAGCCGACGAGGCGGGTGATCCGGCCTGCCTCGTCGCGCGTGAGGCCGTACGGGCCCGGGGAGGAGACCTGGATCAGGGCGCGCCAGTAGCCCTCGATGGGGATGTGGCGGACGAACAGGCCCGCGCCGGAATCGTACGACCACCGGCAGCGCGGGATCTCCCGGCTGTCCTTGGGCGGCGTCGGGTCGCCGAAGGGCGCGGCGGCGGCCTCGATCTGCTCGTAGGGGACGCCGGCCTGCTGCAGGAGCGATCCCGCCGCCCCCGCGAACAGGCCGCCGGGCTGGTCGGCCATCGCCTCCAGCCGCTCGAGCTGCGCCTTGGTGTCCTCGATCTGATCGAGGATGCGGCCGGCGCCGCCGGGCAGCAGGCGGGCCGCCTGTCGCCGGGCCTCGAGGCTGTTCAGCCGGCTGCGAAGCTGGTCGGGCGTGACGGGGATCGTGACCCCCATCTGGCCGGCGAGCCGCTCGAGTTCCTTCTCATCGTAGCTGCCCGGAGCGGCCGGAGGATCCTCGGGCCGCGCCAGCTTGCGCCAGCGGCTGACCTCCGTCGGCTTCAGCAGCAGCGGGATCTCCTCCTGGAGCCGGTCGTCGGTGAGCTTGTCTGGACTGACCCGGTCGACGATCGCCCACAGGATCAGCTGGATGTGCCGCTGGGGGATCTCGGGGTGGGCGAGCCAGCGGTACAGGACCGTGTACATGAGGTCGGCGCCCAGGCCCTTGAGCGGCGCGAGCGCATAGCCGTCTCCGCCGCCCGGCGCGTAGGCCCCGGCGTGGAGGCAGAAGACCGCTCCGTCGAGTTCGTACCGGCCCGGGGCGGTGAGGTAGTAGCCGCGGAAGGGCAGGCGCGGCATCTCGCCGAGCGGGGCGAACGAGCCGGGGTTGTAGACATCGAGCAGCGGCAGCTCCGTGAGGGCGTCCGCGATGCTCGTGTCGCAGCCGGTCCGCTGGTAGTCCTTGAGCGCCTCGGCGTAGTCTTGGGCCGCCTTCTTGCGCGCGGCCTCCTCGGGATCGTCGCGGGCGAGCAGTGGGCTCGCGAGGAGCAGCAGGGCGAGAAGTGGGATCAGGCGTTTCAGTGGGGCACCTCCTGTGCGGGCGATGGTCGTGCTAGGGCGTCACCAGCGGCCCGGTCTCGACGGCCTCGAAGGCTGATCCGGGAACGTCCTTGAGAGCGTTGAGCGCCTCGTCGTCCCAGCGGGGATCGTGGGCGCCTGTGAGGAACCAGTTGCTGCCGTTGTCGGCAACGATCATGCCGTACCGCTTGAGCGCCGTCAGGATCACGCGCGCGGTCGGGTTGTACCCGGCGATGTCGTAGTTCGCCTTCAGCCGGAACCGCAGGCCCATCGGCGGCAGGTTCGGATCGGTGCTCGAACTGGCCCAGTGGGTGGCCGGGTGGATGTACGCGCGCTGGGTGCGGCTCACGGTGAAGCGGATCGCGTGGCGGATCTCGCCGGCC
>CAZRDB010000200.1:0-8764 GCA_964598695.1 uncultured Armatimonadia bacterium | reverse complement strand
CCCGCCGAAGCCCCCCGTGGATGGGACGGCGCCGGAGGCCGCGTGGGGGCAGACCGGAGAGGACGTTGCGCGATGCCGCTGCTTACGAGTGCCCAGGAGGTCCGTGACCTGTACCGCGAGGCCGCCGAGCTGGGCTATCTGATCCCCGGCCTCGGGGTCGAGAACACGGATACCCTCGAGTACACGCTCCGCGCGGCGCTCGCGAAGTCCACACAGCTCGGGGTCCCCGACTTGCCGATCTGCATCGGCGCCACCGGCCACTACGCCGAGCGAACGCAGCTCAGGAACTACACCTCGTTCGACGACTGCACGGAGGGGCTGCTCGCGCTCCGGGACGACCTGCAGCGCCTCCTGCGGGGCGACGGCCCCTTCGCGGCGCTCCGGGTCCACGCCCATCTCGACCATGGCCAGCCGGTGATCGACCAGGGGCTGTTCGAGTTGGGTCGCCAGTTCCTCGGCTCCGTGATGTTCGACGCCTCGACCCTCCCGCTCGCCGAGAACCGGGCGGCGACGCGCCGGTTCGTCGAGACCTACGGCGGCGCGTTCCTCGTCGAGGGCTGCGTCGACGAGATTCCGGCCGAGGGGGCCGAGGGGCCCGCGGAGGATGACCTCACGAAGCCGGAGGATGCCCTTCGCTTCCTCGAGGAGACTGGCGCCGATCTGATCGTCGTGAACGTCGGCACCGAGCACCGGGCCACGAAGGACACCGTCCGCTACCACGACGACCGGGCCCGGGCGATCGCGGAGGTCGCGCGCGGCCGGATGGTCCTCCACGGCGGCTCGAGTCTCGGCAACACGCCGCTCCGCTCGATCGTGGGCGACGGCTTCGTCCGCTTCAACCTGTGGACGGCGACCGAGCGGCTCGGCGGCCAGGCGATCGCCCGCGATGTGCTCACCCGCATCGGCGAGATTCTGCCGGCCGACGAGGTCCGCGCACTGGTCGCCGAGGGCGTGCTGGGCGAGAAGGCGCTCGCATCGCTCCCCGGCCCGAGCCTCGACTTCCTGACCCACGTCCACCGTCGGAACGCCGTCTGGGGCCCCGCGCTGCTCACGCACCTCGACCGCGTCCTCGACCAGTGCTGCTACGAGCAGCTCCGAGAGAGAGGGTAGGACGGGGGCGCTCGGGTAGTGGGCGAGTCGCGACCCGCCCACTACCTCACGGGCAGATCCTCCGTGTCCGGGATCTCGCCGCGCAGGAGCTTGCCGCCCTGGCCGACCAGCCACAGGTAGTGGTCGCTCGGGAGCCCCTCGTAGGTGAGGAAGCTGCTCGCCCCGACGGGCGGGTCGTTCGTGCACTTGAAGATCGCGGTGCCTTCGTCGACCTCATCGAACATCGCTTGGTAGACCATCGTCGCGCCGATCTCGCGCGCGGCCCGGTACTGGGTCCAGAGGAAGCGGCCACCGAGGCGCGGGATCTGGCCGAGCGGCGACTTCGGGTTCATGTTGTGCCAACTGAACCCGGGGAAGGCGACGGGGAGGAACTCGAGGCCGCGCTCGCGGCACCAGGCGAGGTCGCCGGCCCAGACGATCCGCGCGTGGGCCGCCGCCTCCTCGGGTCGGCCGTAGCGGCCGACGGCCCAGGGGCTGACGATGTCGGCCATCGCGATGACCTCGAGCAGCTTCGGGTCGGCGACGGCGTCGCGCTCGAGTGTCCGCCACCAGCTCGGTACGCCGAGCATCACCGTGCAGCCGCCGTAGTCCGGGTCGTCCTTCAGGAACCGCACGAGACGCGCGCAGTCATCGAGCGTGTACTTGCGGTTGTCGCTGAAGCCCACACCCCACACCGCGACCACCGGCTTGCCTCCGTGGTGGAGGTAGGCGCGGTCGGCCGGGTCGCGCGTGAGCCGCATTCCGTCGACGAGCCGCTTCCAGTCGTCGAGGACGCGATCCATCGAGTCGGCGCCGAGGCCGGAGAGGTCGTACATCACCGCGTAGGCCCGTCCATGAGCGTTGGCCGAGGCCCGGCAGCTCGTGAGGACCGTGTTGCAGTGGTGGAGGCCGACGGGATGCATCGTCTCTCCGACGAACCGCTGCACGAACGCGCCGTCGATGCCGTACTGCGCCATCCAGGCGAAGTGGCGGTCGACGGTTCGCGGATCCATCGAGCTGAAGACCTGGGCGACGCTGCCGTCGGCGTGGCGGAATGCGGTGTCGTAGCGCTCGTCGGGCGCCAGCTCGGAGACGTCGGGCCACAGGTCGATGTTGCAGGAGCCGGGCGCGAAGTCGCGGCCCCAGTGGAACCAGCCGCGCTCGGCGCCGTCGCCCGGGCAGGTGAACCAGCCTTGGTAGCCGCACATCACCTTCCCCGTGAGCGTCGAGGGATCGACCCCGGCGACGGACTCGCCTCCGTAGGGCTCGAGCATCGCGGTGGCCTGCTCGAGTGTGATCTCGGCGTGCCCGCAGCCCTGGAGGGCGAGCACGCAGAGACCGGTCAGGCCGAGAGCGGACAGCGCGGCGCGCGAAGCGGTCATGGGCATGGCTCCTCATCCGGTCGGTGCAGAAGAGACACACGACCCGGGGGGCAGGTTCGGCGAGCTGGGTTACCGCCCCGCGAGCGCGGCCGAGACCCGCTCCGGCCGGTATCCCTCGCCCTCGAGCGCAAGCCCCAGCGCCCGCAAGGCGGCGGTGGTCCCGGCGTACGCGTCGGCGGAGCCGAGCGCACACCACGCGCCGGGCTCCCCGCACGAGACGGCGACCGACCGACCACGCGGCGCGAGCCCCTCGGTCGACCAGTACCCGAGCCCGTCCTCCCCCGCGGTGAGGAGTGTCCCGTCGGCGGCCCACGCGATGCCGGTCACGCCCGGGACGGCGGACGCGGCCGTCCCGAGGACCTCGCCCGTGGCGACGACCCAGATGCGCAGGGCGCCGTCGGCGCAGCCGGCCGCGAGCTGGTCGCCGTTCGGCGAGAACGCGAGCGCGAGGACGGGGCCGGCCTCGGTCTCCGCCTGCATGAGGGGGGCTCCATCCGGGAGACGCCAGACGCGGATGTCGCCATCGTCCCCGGCGGAGGCCAGCAGCGCTCCCGACGGGTCGACCGCGAGCGCGCGCACCGGGGCCTTGTGGCCCTCGAGGCTCGGCAACGGCTTGGCCGTGCTCCGGTCGTAGACCTCGATGGTCCCGGTGTCGCCCGCAGCCAGGGCAACGACGGCCTCCGTGAGCGCAACGGCGCGGATCGCCCCGCCGTCGGAGGGGACTGGGCTGCTGTCGCCCGTCGCCGGGGACGCGACGAGGACCGAGCCGTCGGCGCTCCCGCTCGCGATCTCGCCTGTGCCCGGGGACTGCGCGAGGGCGGTCACGGCGCTCGCATGGGCCCCGAGCGGACGGAGATGCCCGCCGCTGACCGTCGACCAGACCCCGACCGTGCCATCCGAGGTCGCCCCGACGAACTCCAGGCCGCCGGGGAGCATCGCCGCGTGGGTGAAGGCGCCTCCCCCGGCCTCTACCGATCGCAGGCAGCGGCCGGTGGCCCGGTCCCAGACGCGGGCGGCGCCGTCGGCGTCGACCGTGACGGCGCTCGGCCTCGCCGGCGCGAACGCCGCGGTCATGGCGTCCTTGTCGTGTCCCGCGAGTTCCCGGAGGCACTGGCGCGACGCCGTGTCCCAGATCCGCACCACGCCGTCCGCGCACGCGGAGGCGAGGAGACTGCCGTCCGCACTGAACGCGACGGACAGGACGTAGTCGGTGTGGCCGGTCAGGGCGGCCAGCTCCGTGCCCTCGGCGTAGTCCCAGAGCTTGATGGTGGTGTCACGCGAGGCCGAGGCGGCCATGCCGCCCGGAGGGCTGAACGCCGCGTGCGTCGCCGCGCTCTTGTGGCCCTCGAGAAGTGAGATCCGAGCGCCGGTTTCGGTGTCCCACACCGCAACCGTGCGCTCTTCGTGTGCGGAGAGGATCCGGCGGCCGTCGGGCGTGACCTGGACCGATTCCACGTGGCCCTTGGCGCCGTCCGATCTCCAGAGGCACCCACCCGTTGCGACGTCCCAGAGCTGAACGGTCTCGTCGCTCCCACCCGTGACCACCCACCGGCCGCCCGGGACGAACGCGACCGCCATCACGCCTTTGGCGGAGACCTCGATCGTGCGGAGGCACAGCCCCGCCGCGACGTCCCAGAGACGGACAGTCCCGTCGGAACTCGACGAGGCGAGGGTCCTGCCGTCGTCGCTGAAGTCCACGCAGCGCACCTGGCCGGTGTGGCCCTCGAGCGCGCGGACCAGCGTGCCCGTGGTGGCGTCCCAGAGGCGGATCGTGCCCTCGTGCCCCGCCGACGCCAGCAGGCGCTGATCGGGGCTGAACGCGACGGAGCGAACCCAGTAGGTGTGCCCCGTCAGAGTGCGGAGGCACTCGCCCGTGCCCGCGTCCCACAGACGGATCGCCTTGTCGGCTCCGCCGGTGGCGAGCAGCCGGGAGGGCGCGGAGCCCGCGGGATCCACGGAGACGCCGCCGGCGCCGATGACGGCCTCCGCGGGCAGCGCGGGCCCGGCAGGGGCGGCGATCGCGGGGAGGGCGAGGGCGGCGAGCAAGAGGCCGAGAACCATGCGTGCGCCGGGAGTCAGTGGCAAGTCGTGTTCCTTCCGAGCAGGGCGCCCCACCAGCAGGCATATCATGCCGTCGGCCCCGCAGCCACGGCAAGGCGTGGGCGATTCCCGGCCCGCCGGGCCGTGCGAACCCGATGCCCATCGGGCGGAGCAGTGGTATCGTCTCTCCCGGTGGCGCGAGCGCACCGGGAAGCGTGGCCGATCGGACGATGGGCAGTGGCGACGAGCGGACGCGGTGGTTCGAGGACGCGCGGTTCGGGCTCTTCCTCCACTGGGGCCTCTACAGCGTCCTCGCGGGGGAGTGGCGCGGCCGGCGGATGGAGTACATCGGCGAGTGGATCCAGGCGAAGTGCCGGATCCCCAACGCGGAGTACGAGAGGCTCGCGGCGCGGTTCGACCCGGCCGAGTTCGATGCCGATGCCTGGGTGGGCCTCGCTCGGCGGGCCGGGATGCGCTACATCGTCTACACGGCGAAGCACCACGAGGGCTTCGCGATGTGCCGCTCGCGCTGCGACGGCTACAACATCGTCGACGCCACCCCGTTCGGGCGCGACCCTCTCGCCGAGTTGGCCGAGGCCTGCGCTCGGCACGAGGTCGCGCTCGGTCTGTACTACTCGCAGTCCCTCGACTGGCATGAGCGCGACGCGGGCGGGACCGAACCGACGAACGAGTCCAACTTCGGGATGTCGTGGGGCAACGACTGGGACTTCCCGGACCACGCGGCGAAGGACTTCGCCCGGTACCTGGAAGCCAAGGTCAAGCCGCAGCTCCGCGAGCTGCTCACGGGCTACGGGCCGATCTCCTACATCTGGTTCGACTGCCCGTTCACCATCACGGCCGACCAATCGCGCGAGCTGTCGGACCTGGTCCGACTCCTCCAGCCGGGCTGCATCGTGAACTCCCGCATCGGCCACGGCATGGGCGAGGTCAGGAGCCTTGGCGACAACCAAGTGCCCTGGGCTCCGGTGGAGGGCGTCTGGGAGGCGCCGGCGACGCTCAACGACACGTGGGGCTACAAGTGGTTCGACGAGAACTGGAAGAGCCCCGATGTGGTGCTTGCGACACTGGTCGGCCTGGCCGCGCGGGGGGCCAACTACCTGCTCAACATCGGGCCCACGCCCGAGGGGACGCTGCCCGAGGGCTCGATCCGCGTGCTCGAGGCGCTGGCGAACTGGATGGAGCACAACGCCGAGGCGCTCCACGGCACGCGTCCGAGCCCCTTCCCGTACGACCTGGCGTGGGGTCCCGTCACGAGCCGACCGGGGAGGCTCTACCTACACCTGACGGATCCACCGGCCGATGGCCGGCTCGTCGTGCGCGGCCTCCGCAACCGCGTCTCCTCCGCCCGAATCCTCGCGGACCCGGACGCTCCGGTCTCGTGCGAGCGGTTGGATGACGGCGCCCTGGAGGTGTCCATGCCCCCACTGGGCGACGCTATGGTCCCCGTGCTCGCGCTCGAGATCTACGGCGAGGCATCGGCCGACCCACGTCTACTCCAGCAGGGCGACGGGCGCTTCGTGCTCCCGGCGGCGCGGGCCGAGATCGTGGGGGGGCGCGAGGGCGGCTCCCCGCCCTCACTCGACCCCACGGGGATCCTGCGACACTGGTACGACGCGGAGTACGAAGCGCGCTGGACGGTCCACGTAAGTGAGCCGGGCGCGTTCCGGGTGGAGATCATCACCTCGGCCGTCGACCACAGCGCGGCGTGGCAGGGCGGCCATCGCGTCGAGATCGCGATCGGCGACCAGGTGGTTGCGGCCGTACTGGCAGCCGACCGCAGGATCGAGAGCGCCGGCACGCGCTGCTACGCGCAGGCCTGCTCCCTCTGTGGGGTCGTGCGCATCGAGTCCGGGGGGGAGCACCAGTTGACGCTCCGCCCCCGGGAGATCGTCGCGCGCGGGCCGGGCCTGGCGCTCGTCGCCGTGGTCCTGACTCCGGCCTAGGCTCGCCCTACGGCTTCGGGCTGGGGGCCGGGAAGCCGTCGGGGAGGACCCACTCGCTCGGGTCGGGCATGGGGTACTCGGGCAGGTCCTCGTCGGTGTTCGCGATGTAGACCCACCAGTTGTTGAGCCCATGCTCCGTGAAACCGGGGTACTTCGGGAGGTGCTCGAGCCAGTACTTCTGGTAGCCGAACTGGCTGTGGCCCCACGCGGCGGCCGAGGCCGTCGTCGGCTCGCCCCGGAGGTCGGGGTAGCGGTACCAGTTGTCGGCCCAGGAGAGCACGCTCCGCTTGTTGTCGTAGTCGTAGCCCTGCTGGCCGTTCGGCGGGACGTGGCAGTTGCCGACCATCGAGGGCGTGCCGAGGTGGTCCATCTCGAGCCACGAGAAGACGTTCCAGGGGTCGCGCAGCTCGTGGGGGTTCCACAGCCCCTTGCCGAACTGCAGCGCGGCCATGCTCTCCACGCGGTGCGAGTAGCTGTGGATCATGTTGTCGGCCCCGACCTCGTAGTTGAAGCCCATCACCCACATCGTGTGGCCGATCTCGGGCGGGATGTCGTAGGGCCGGTAGAACCAGGGGTTGTCGGTCGGCGCGAAGCGGGCGTAGCGGTTGGGGATGTACATCGCGAACTCGTCGAAGTGCATCCCGCCGGCGCCCCAGACCCACAGCTCCGTGATGCCCTCGTCGCGGCAGCGCTCGAGGATCCCGTTGTCCTCGAAGAAGCCCCGGTAGCTGCTCGTCTCCGGCTGCCAGTCCTGGGTCCGGCGGACCTCGAGGAACGACTCGTCGGTGTAGACGAAGCCGCTGGGCTTGCGGGGGTAGCCGTCGACCTCGATCACGTCGACGATCTCGTAGTTGATGTAGCCCCAGCTCGCGTTGCGGATCACGTCGCAGAGGATGTGCGAGTACTCGACCGGGTCGCAGCCGCCGCAATGCTCGATGAAGCTCTTGCCGCCCTCCGACTCGAGGACCGGGTTGTAGATGAGCACGATGACCTTCGCGTGCTTGCGGCCCGTCGCGGCCGCCTCGTCATACACGAACGGCGGCGCCTGCCAGTTCACGGAGGCCGGGTCGGCGACGGTGTACGAGCCGGTGTGCTGCAGCTCGCCCGTGGGCGCGCCCTCGGGCAGCGAGCGCCAGGCCGGGGCGCCGGCGAGCGTGGCGTACAGCAGCACAGCGTGGGTGAGCGTGAGCATGTGGTTACCCCCTGGCGACGTGCGCGTTCGGTGTGGCGTCGCCCGTCGGCGCCGGCGGAAGCTCCGCCCGCTCTCCCCGAGCGAATGGGCCACCCCCTCCGGGGGGAGCCCATTCGCCCAGGGCGTGCAGAGGGGGACCCTCTGCCGCGGCGTGGGGCAGGGCCCCACGGGTCCGGTCTACGCCCAGTAGGCTTCGCCGGCCGGGTCGTTGATGACGAGGTCCTTGAGGAACTTGGCGCCCTTCTCGAAGCCCTCGCGCGGCGACATGATGCTGTCCTCGTGCTCGATCGAGAGGACGAGGTCGTAGCCGACCAGGCGGAGGTTGGAGACGAAGGCCTTCCACCACTCGAGACCGTTGCCGTAGCCGACGGTGCGGAAGACCCACGAGCGGTTGATCTCGTCGGTGTAGTTCTTGGTGTCGAGGACCCCGTTCACCGGGGTGTTGTAGGGGCAGATCTTGGTGTCCTTCGCGTGGACGTGCCAGATGCAGCCCTTGAGCGCGCGGACGGCCGCGATCGGGTCGATCCCCTGCCAGAAGAGGTGGGAGGGATCGAAGTTCGCGCCGATCGAGGGGCCGGCGGCGGCGCGGAGCTTGAGCAGCGTCTCCGGGTTGTAGACCACGAAGTTCGGGTGCATCTCGAACGCGATCTCGGTGACGCCGTGGCGGGCCGCGACCTTGGCCTCCTCGACCCAGTAGGGGATGACCTTCTCGGTCCACTGCCATTCGAGCGTGGCGGCGAAGTCCTCGGGCCAAGGCGCCGTCACCCAGATCGGCTCGAGGCCGCCGCTCGGTCCACCCGGGCAGCCGCTGAAGTTCACGACGCGCGGGATCCCGAGCTTCTCGGCGACCTGCAGCGTCTTGCGCCAGCCGTTGTGGTGGGCCTCGGCGATCTCGGCCTTGGGATGGAGCGGGTTGCCGTGGCACGAGAGCGCCGAGATGGTGACGCCGGCGTCGGCGAAGGTCTTCTTGTAGGCCGCGACAGCCGCGTCGCTCGCGATGAGATCATCGGTCGGGCAGTGCGGGTTGCCCGGGTAGTTGGCGGTTCCGATCTCGACGGTGTCGAGGCCGACCGACTTCACGTAGCGGAGCATGTCCT
>CAZRDB010000199.1:0-8870 GCA_964598695.1 uncultured Armatimonadia bacterium | reverse complement strand
AGCTCGGAACGCGAGATCATAGGGCGTCCTCCTGGTGTGGTGGTCGAACACGTACCTATTCCGGCTAGGGGGACCGTACCCTCCCGCGCGATGGCCGGACGGGGGATTCGTCGGCGTCGCGGCGAATAGGGCCGTGAGGAGATGAGCTCCGATGCCCGTAGTGCTCGGCCTGGACCTCGGCACCTCCAAGCTCTGCGCGGTCGCCCTCGAGACGAGCCGGCGCGAACTGCTCTCCGCTCGCAGTTGCCCCGCACCCGAGCCCGTCGCCGGGCTGCCGGAGGGCCGGCATGAGCAGTCGCCGAGGGCGATCCGCGATGCGTGCTGGCAGCTCGTGTTCGATCTGCTCAGCAGCCCGGTTGTCGACCGGTCCGATGTGGTGGGGATCGGCATCACGGGCCAGATGCACGGCGTGCTGCTCGTGACGGCGGACCTGGAGCCCTGCACGAACCTGATCACGTGGCGCGACCGGCGCACGGAAGCGGGTGAGGGCCCGGGGAGCCTCGCCTGGGCACTGGAGCAGACTTCGCCCGAGCTGTGCGAGCGCACGGGCTGCCGACTCCACTCGGGCTATGGCGGAGTGACGCTGGCCTGGCTTGCCGCCGCGGGTGAGCTGCGCGAGGGACGCCTGGCTCTCTCGTTGGCCGACTACATCGCCGCCGAGCTGACAGGCGTCATCGCGACGGAGCCCACGCACGCCGCGAGCTGGGGCGTCTACGAGAGCCGGGAGGGGGGCTGGGCACGCGACGCACTCGCCGCCCTTGGGGTGAGCGAGGCCGCGCTGCCCATCGTGCGGTCCTGTGCCGCGCCGCTTGCCGAGGTGCTGCCGGGCACGGCTCGAGCGCTCGGCCTGCCGCGCTCGGCGATGGTCTGCAGCCCGGTCGGCGATAACCAGGCGGCGGCCTACGCGGCGCTCGGCGGGCGCGACGATCGGGGCGTCGCGAACCTCGGGACAGGGGCTCAGGTCTGCATCCCGATCGCGGAGTTCGCGCGCGTCGAGGGCTTCGAGACACGCCCCATGCCCTTCGGCGGCTACCTGCTCGTGGGCGCGAGCCTCTGTGGCGGCTGGGCCTACGCCTACCTGCGGCAGTTCCTGCAGCAGGCCATCGCCGAGATCGGCGGGCTCGATCTCACGCACGCGGAGGTGTACCAGCGGTTGGGAGAGCTGGCCTCGCGCGCGCCGCGCGGGGCCGGCGGCCTGCGCGTGGACCCGCGCTTCGCCGGGTGCCGCGAGAACCCGGAGGTGCGAGGCTCCATCACGGGCATCACCGAGAGCAACCTGACCCCGGCGAACCTCGCGCGCGCAACGCTCGAGGGCATCGCGCGCGAGTTGGGCGCCATGTGGCGGCGCGCCGGCGCGCGGGCGCCACGACAGGTCATCGCGGCCGGCAACGCCTCGCGCTGGAACCTGATCCTCCTGGACATCCTGGAGGCGGAACTCGAGGCGCCAGTCGACCTGTGCCCGTGGGAGGAGGAGGCTGGCGCGGGAGCCGCGCTCGCGGCGGCGGTCGGGATGGGGCTCGCCCCCGATGCCGGTGAGTGACGGCACTGCCTTCGCGGCCCGGGCGAGGATCACTCGCTCCCTGTTGTTCTGGTACCGGCGGACCCGGCGGGACCTGCCCTGGCGCCGCACCCGCGACCCGTACCGGATCTGGGTCTCGGAGGTCATGCTCCAGCAGACGCGCGTCTCGGTCGTGGCCCCCTACTACGAGCGCTTCCTCGCGGCGTTCCCGACCCCCGACGCTCTCGCTTCGGCATCGGAGGAGGAGGTACTACGGCTCTGGCAAGGCCTCGGCTACTACGCGCGTGCCCGCAACCTCCAGCGCGGCGCGCGGTGGGTGGTCGAGCGACACGGTGGGCTCTTCCCCCGCGACCCGGACGCGGCGCGTCGCGTGCCCGGCGTCGGGGCCTACACGATGGGCGCGGTGCTGAGCATCGCGTACGGCGTCCGCCTGCCGGCCATCGACGCCAACGCAGAGCGGGTGTTGGCGAGGCTGGCCGCCATCACGGGCAACTTGCGGAGCACGCGGACGAAGCGGCGACTGGTCGCTCTCGCGACGGATCTCCTGCCCCGACGCGACCCGGGTGAACTCAACCAGGCTCTCATGGAGCTGGGCGCGCTCGTCTGCACGCCGGGAGCACCGCGGTGCGAGGTCTGCCCCGTCTCGGGAGCGTGCCTCGCCTTCGCCGAGGGTACCGCGGCGGCGATCCCTCCGAGGCGCGCACGCGTCGCCCGCGCGGTGCAGTCGACGGTGGCGGCGGTCTGTCGGCGCCGGGGGCGGTACCTCGTGGGCTGCAGGGCGGAGGGGGGCCTGTGGACGGGGATGTGGGAGTTCCCGTGGGCGGGGACCGAGGACCCGTCGGACTCCCACGCGCTCGCGCGGCTTCTCGAGGAGCAGTGTGGCTTGCAGCTCCAGGGCGCGACGGAGGCGGACGCGATCCGCCACGGGCTGATGGAGCGGACCGTCGAGCTGCGTCCGTGGCGCTGCACGGTGCGGGGCCGCGCGCGTCCGCGGTTCCACCGGGAGCTGCGCTGGGCGACCCCGGAGGAGCTGCTCGCGCTCCCCATGCCACGGCCCCACCGCCGGATCGCCGAGCGGGTCGGGGCGGGCGAGCCTCACTCGTAGCGGATGTCGTCGAGGTAGAAGACCGCCGGGCCGTTCGCGCCCGCCACGATCCAGGCGAAGCCCGTCTTGACCCGGGAGAGATCCTTGCCCGTCAGGTCGATGGTGTGCTGCGTCCACTCCGCGGTGAGCCGTACGTCCGTCAGCTCGGCGCGCGCCGTATCGGCGTAGGCCTTGTCGGGGCCGAGGAGACCGAGCTGGAATGTGACCACCTCGCCGCCCTTGGCGCCGCGCGCCCAGAACGTGAGCCGCGACGCGCCGCTGAGATCCCATCCGCCGGGCTGGTCGCCCCAGTCGTTGGCCGGGTGCTGCCAGACCACACCGCCCCAGTCGCCGCCGGCGGCATACTCGCAGCGGACGCACGTCTCGCCCGCGTGCGGGCCGTCGCGCGAGTCCTCCTGCATGTGGATGGCGTTCGTGTTGCCCATCCAGCCCGACGGGACGTACGAGGGCTCGGGTGTGCCCGCCTCGGCATAGACCACGAACGGCAGCGAGGCCTTCGCGGCCGGCAGCGCCTTCGCGACGCCCTTGACGAGGATCGGGACGTTGGCCGTGGCGGCGCCCCCCTGGCCGTCGCGCACGTAGACAAACAGCCGGTAGGCCCCGGGGTCGGCGGGCAGCCGGACCTCGGCCCGTGTGAGATCGGCGGCCGCGATCGCGTCGGGGAAGAGCGGAGGTTCCGTCTCCGGGTCTCCGCCCGATCCGGGGTTCATCTGCTCGGCCTGCAGCATCCAATGCGCCGTCAGGGCCTGCCCGTCGGGGTCACGGACCTCGAGCAGCGCGATGAGCGTCTCGGACGGGTCGCGCTCTGCGGGGCCCTCGAGTCGCAGGGAGACGATCTCGGGGCAGCGCTCGGTGGGGGCGCGGCCGGTCCACAGCTCCGAGAGCGTGTCGACGCATCCGAGCCGGCTGCCGTCCGGGAGCAGCATCCCGAACCAGGTCGCGGTGGCCTCCTGCTTCCAGCCCCAGATGAAGGAGTAGGAGCCGAGGCCCAGCGGCTGCCCCAGCACCGAGCCCTCATAAGTCCGCCGGTACCACTCCGCCTTCTCGGTGCTCGTCGGCTCGAGGGGGGCTTGCCACGGGGTCCTGCCGCTCTCCCAGCTCCCGGGTGGTCCGAACTCCGTGAGCAGGAACGGCTTCTCGCCCCCGGCCTCCCGGTAGCGCTGCGCCGCCGAGGGGCCCCCACCGTAGGTGTTGATCCCCACGATGTCGATCTCGGGGCAGAGGCGGTGGAGATTGCGCACCTTGTTGCCGCCCAACTCGGCGATCACGGTCATCGTCGGGTGCGCGGGGTCGAGCCGATGGACGAGCGCGGCGAGGTTGTTGAGCGCCGACCAGTACGCGGCGTCGTCGCCTTCGCCTTCCGCCTCGTTGCCCAGCCCCCAGAGGAGCACCGCGGGGTGGTCGCGGTAGCGTTCGACGACCTGCGCGACCATCTCGTACTGGCCCGCAACGGCGTCGGGGTCGGTATAGCGGAAGCCGTGTCGGGGCTGGCCGAGCCAGATCCCACACGCGACGGTGAGTCCGTGGGAGTCGGCGTCGGCCAGCACGCGGTCGAGGCCCTGGGCGCCCCACGTCCGAAGCGAGTTGCCTCCCGCCGCGGCCAGCGCGTCCAGGTCGCCCCCGCCGCCCGCACCCCGGACGAAGTACGGCTGGCCGTCGCGCAGAAGCTGCCACTGGCCTTCGGATTGAGCGAGATGCACCGCAACGGGGGCCGCGGAGGCCGCAATGGGGACCGCGGACGCGACGAGACAGGTCGACACGAGCACCACGGTCCTCACCATCGGACGCCTCCCAACCGGGACGAGGCGGCAGCCGCCCCGTCGTCTCAACCGCGGCAGCCCCCGGTGACGCACGGGCGGACGCGCGAGAGTGCCCACACGGCCTGCGGGTCGCGCGCGTCGTAGGGTCGCAGACGCAGGCTCCACGAGAGCGGCTTCGCGGGGATCCGGTACCGATCGAACGTCTGCGGGCCGCACGAGCCGGAGCCGATGCCGCACTGGGCGAGGTCGAGGTGCCACTCGACGAGATCCCTGCGCGGCAGCTCGTGGGTATGGGTGGCCCTCTCGAGGTCCTCGGTCGTGTAGTTGTGGGCCGTGACGTTCAGCAGCGGCTCTCCCACCGCGAGGAGCCCGAGCCCGGCGCCGTCGTCGATGAGCGTCGCCCAGCGGACGTCGGTCCGGTTTCCGTTCTCCTGGGGGTAGACGTAGGGGGTGTGGAGCCCCTCGATGGTGGAGGAGAACACCCCGACGCATACCCCGTCCCGGATGTCGGCATAGCTCTCGCCGGGGCCGTTGCCGCACCAGGCCATGCGTCCGAAGCGGCCCGGGGCCGAGAGTCGCATTCCGACGCGCGGGAGGTCGGGGAAGTCCTCGCCGAGAGGCGTGAGCGCCATTTCGATGCGCAGGTCGCCACTGCTGAACACCGTGTAGGTGTAGGTGCAGTCGAACGCGGGGCGTAGGACCGGCGCCCCGAGCCGCACGGTGGAGACGATGCGCGCGGTGTCGGCGTCGAGATCCTCCGCGGCGAAGCTGAGGAGGCGGGGCCGCAGGTGGTTGTAGCCCGCCCCGGTCCAGCGGGCGACGTGGGTGCCGGTCCAGCCGCCCGAATCGTTGTCGGTCGGCGCCCGCCACAGGTGCGCCTCGGGTCCGGCGAGGAGCAGCTCCGCGCCCTGCCAGCGCCAGCCCGCGAGCGTGCCGGTGCGGGTGCTGAAGGTCAGGGAGAAGTCTTCGCCGCGCGCCTCCACCGCCGCCGGGTGACGCTCGAGCGCGAGGGTCCCGCGGGTGGGCTTCACGCACGGCTTGGGGGCCTCGAGGGGCAGGCGGAACTGCCAGCGGCCGACCTCGAAGCCCTGATCGCACCATAGCGTGCCCTCGGCGAGCAACACACGCAGGTTGAGCCAGTACTCGCGGCCGGGCCGGGCCTCCGGCTGAGTGAAGGGGACCGTGAAGGGAGCCTTCTCCCCGGGCGAGAGCGCCGGCGGCACGAGGACGCCCTGCTGGAGCACCTCGCCGTCCTCGCAGAGGGTCCACGCGACGCGGACGGCGTCGAGGCTGAGGAAGTCGTACTCGTTCTCGATGGTCAGCGCGCCGGCGAGGAGGTCCCGCTCCGCGAATCGGACGGGCTGGAGGATGCCCTTGTAGTCGATGAGCGCGGGGCTGGGCGTACGATCGGCGAAGATCAGGCCGTTGAGCACGAAGCGGCCGTCGTTCGGCTCGTCGCCGTAGTCGCCGCCGTACGCGTAGTAGGGCGTTCCGTCGGCGGTGTGGCGGAGCAGGCCCTGGTCGACCCAATCCCAGACGAAGCCGCCCTGCACGCAGTCGTACTGGCGGAAGACCTCCCAGTAGTCGCGGAAGCCACCGGGGCCGTTGCCCATCGCGTGGCAGTACTCGCAGAGGAGGAACGGCAGCTTCTTCTCCGGGTTCTCCGCGTAGCGGCGGATGTAGTCCGGGCTGGCATACATCGGGCTCCACATATCGAGCCAGTCGGGCTCCACGAAGCCCTCCCGGTTCTCGCAACCCACGACGCCCTCGTAGTGGACGAGGCGGGTGGGGTCGGCCTGCTTGGCCCAGCGGCCCATCGCGTCGTGGTTGCGGCCGAAGCCGGACTCGTTGCCGAGGCTCCAGATGATGACGGACGGGTGGTTCTTGTCGCGCTCGACCAGGCGGCGCATCCGGTCGAGGTAGGCGTCCTGCCACTCCGGCGCGTCCGAGAGCCGGCTGAGGTCGTCGGGGATCCCGTTCGTGCCCATCCCGTGAGTCTCGAGGTCGCACTCGTCGATCAGGTAGATCCCGTACCGGTCGCAGAGGTCGTACCACTTCGGATCGTTGGCGTAGTGCGAGGTGCGGACCGCGTTGAGGTTGTGGCGCTTGAGCAGCAGGATGTCCTCGACCATGGTCTCGAGCGGGACCGTGCGACCGTGGACCGGGTGCATCTCATGGCGGTTGGCGCCCTTGAGCAGGATCGCCTTGCCGTTGACGAGGATCTGCCGGCCCTTACGCTCGACGCTGCGGAACCCCACGCGGCAGGACTCGACCTCGATGACCTCGCCGGAAGGGGAGAGCAGCGAGAGAACCAGCGTGTAGAGGTAGGGGGTCTCCGCCGACCACTTCCGCGGGGCGGTCACGGGCCGTGCGAGTTCCAGCGCGCACTCGGATCGGGGCGCCACGGAGGCTTCCGCGCGGATCGGCGCACCAAGCAGTTGGCCTTCGGCATCGTACAGCGCGGCCTCGACCGCGTAGCCTCGGGCCTCGTCCGAGCCGGCGTTCTCGAGCATCGCGGTCACCTCGAGCGTGGCATCGCGGTACTGGGCGTCGAGGGGCGTGCGCACGCGGAAGTCGCGGATGTGCACCTCCTGCGTCGACAGCAGGTACACGTCGCGGAAGATCCCGCTCATGTACCACATGTCCTGGTCCTCGAGGTAGCTGGCATCCGACCACTTGAGGACCTCGACCGCGATGGTGTTGCGCCCGACACGGGCGATGTCGGTCACGTCGAACTCGGCCGGTAGCCGGCTGCCCTTGCTGAATCCCACGGGACTGCCGTTGATCCAGACGTAGAAGGCGCAGTCGACACCGTCGAAGTGCAGCAGCACCCGACGGCCTGCCCAGTCCTGCGGCACGGTGAACTCGCGCCGGTAGCAGCCGGTCTGGTTCTCCTGCGGGACGCGCGGCGGGTCGCAAGGGAACGGGTAGATGACGTTGGTGTAGTGCGGGTAGTCGTGGCCCTGCATCTGCCAGCAGCTCGGGACCGGGATCGAGCCCCAGTCACGCGCGTTGAAGGTCTCGTCTCCGAAGCCCTCGGGAACGTCCTCGGGACAGGCGAAGAGCTGGAACGCCCACTCGCCGTTGAGGAGTCCGAACCAGGGGGAGGACTGCCGAGAGCCCTCGAGCGCGGTCGCGATGTCGGCGTACGGCACCAAGGTGGCATGGGGGGCGATCCGGTTGCGGTGCGTGAGTTGGGGGTTCTCCCAGTCCTTCATGTCGCGCGTGACCTCTTTCGCTGGAGTTGGCACATGGGGGCATGTGGCGGGTGGACGGAGTATGGCTCAGTGGTTCGCGATCTGCCGCGCGATCCCTCGCGCGGCGGCGGGCGCATCTAGGGAGCCCCGGGGCCGGAGCCGGCGAGGCGGAGGGCCAGCAGCGTGAGGTCATCCTCGAGCACGCCCGCGACGGTGTCGAGAGTGCGCCGCGCGATCCCCTCGACGACCTGCTCGGGCTCGGCGTCCCAGAGGTCCCGAAGCCACTGCTCGAGGGGCTCGGCGCCAAGCCTCTCACTGGAGTCCGGCAGACGGGCCTCCGAGACCCCGTCGCTGTACAGCACCAGTGTGCCGGAGGCGCCCAGTGCGACCCGGTGGTCGGTGTAGCTCTCCGCTTCCTCCCAGCCGAGAGGGAGCCCGCTCTCACCCTCGAGCGAGGCCGCGCCGTCGGCCGCCGCCAAGATGGGCCAGGGGTGGCCGGCGTTGGCGTACTCGATCTCATCGCCCCGCCCGGAGTAGCGGCACAACAGCAGGGTGGCGTAGTGGCCGATCGCGTCCAGGCGGCGGTAGAGACGGGCCTGAAGCGCGGAGAGCGCGGCCGCGGGGCTGTGGCGGTCCGGGTCGATGACCTCCTCCATCACGCCGACGATGAGGTTGACGACCAGGGCGGAGGCGAGACCGTGGCCGGAAACGTCGCCCACGTAGACCAGGCTCGAGCCGCCGGGTCCCTCGATCACGCCGAAGAAGTCCCCGCCGATCCGGCCGGAGGGGCGGAAGTGGTGGCCGATCCGCAGCCCGTGCGCGAGGCATCGCTCGGGGAGCGTCCGCCGCTGGACCTCGGAGGCCGTTTCCAGCTCGCGCCGCATTCGCTCGTTCTCGGCCTGGAGTTGTGCCGCGAGTTGCTGGGCCTCTGCCTCGCTCAGTTGGAGGGCGCTCTGTACGCGCTTCAGCTCTGTGATGTCGAGGAAGCTCTCCAGCAGGTAGGTCCGGTCGCCGAGCGCGACCTCGACCGCCGACTTGATGACCGGCACCCGTGTCCGGTCGACGCGGAGGATCTCAGACTCCGAGCGGTCGACCGAGATCCCCAGGTCGGTGACGGGGCACAACCCCTCCCGCGCCGGGCAGACGTATTCGTGGCAGACGGCGCCCGCAAGCACCTCGGCCGATGCGCCGATCAGCTCACAGGCCGCGTTGTTGGCGTCGGCGATGGTGTGGGTCTCGGCGTCGACCAGGAGGATCCCGACCGGCAGGGAGTGGATGACCGTCTGGAG
>CAZRDB010000198.1:0-8923 GCA_964598695.1 uncultured Armatimonadia bacterium | reverse complement strand
AGCGCCAGCAGCGCATACCCCGCCCAGCGCGCGCGTGCCGGGCGGGGCATCCCATCGCGAAACGGCCCGACCGGTCCCTCCATCGCCATGCGGCTCCTCCCTCACTGCGGCGGGTTACGCCCTTCCGGTGTACAGGGGTCTTCCACGGCCCCGGCTGCAACACTTGTTTCGCCCGGAGACAGCCGGGGCTCGATGGGCCGGCTCGGGAAGGGAGCCCGCCCTGCTGCCCGGAATAGGCCCCCATCGACCGAAGGACGGTGAACCGCATGAGTGAGGACACCATCTTCGCCAAGATCGCCCGGCACGAGATCCCCGCGGAGATCGTCTACGAGGACGACCGCTGCCTCGCCTTCCGGGACATCGCGCCCCAGGCGCCGGTGCATGTGCTGCTGATCCCGAAGGAGCCGGTCGCGAACCTTGCCGAGGCCGAGTCCCAGCCGGAGCTGCTCGGCTACCTCGTCGTCAAGTGCGCGGAGGTGGCGCGGCTGCTCCGCCTGGATGCCGGTGGCTACCGTGTGGTCGCCAACGTGGGCTCCGACGGCGGCCAGACGGTCGACCATCTGCACTTCCACATCCTGGGCGGCCGTCCGCTCACATGGCCTCCGGGCTAGGGGCGGCCCCCGCCCCGGAGACCCACCGAACGGAGGGACGCCACCATGCGCCTCGACGAGAAGGCCCTGCTCGAGCTGTGCGACCTGGTCTCCGTGGCCACCGCCTGCGGCCCGGCCGTCGGCTGGGTGGAGCGACGGCTGAGCGGCTGGCAGTTCGATCGCGTCGAGGACGGCTGCCTCCTTGCGCGCGCTCCCGGCGCGCGCGATGCGGACGTGCGCGTCCTGTACGTCGCCCACGTCGACGAGATCGGTGGGATGGTCCTCCACGAGCGCCCGGACGGCTGGGCGACGCGGACGATCGGCGTGGCGCCGGCCCGGCTCGCGGGCTGCGCGCTGGTCGCGATGGACTACCTGGATGAGACGGGCGCGAGCCTCCGCCCCGCCGAGGGCCTGGTGGTCGACGACGAGCTGGTCCTGCGGGCCGAGGGGCTCTCTCCGCTGGGCGCGGTCTTCACTTACGCCGAGCGCGCGCGGATCGAGGACGGCTGGATCCACGGCAAGGCGATCGACCCGCGTCTCACCGCGTTCGCCGTCGTGGAGGCCGCGCGGCAGCTCGCGTCGCCGGCCGTCGCGGCGATGGTGGTCTTCGCCGAGGAGTGCTCGATGCACGCGGCCAAGAAGGGGGCTCACCTCGTCTCGCGCCGGCTGCCGAACGTGGAGCTGGTTGCCAACGCCGACGTGCCGGGCCTCGCCAACCTCACGGGATGCCCCCTCGATCGCTGCGCCCTGCGGGTCGCCGAGGGCGGCTCGCTGATCGATCCGCACTTCGGGCTCCGGCTCCATCGCGCGCTGACGGAGCGGGGCCTGCGCATCGCGCTCGCGCACGCCCGGAGCGGCAGCCAGACGCCGCTCTTCATCCCCCTGGCCCACGCGATCTCGCTGGCGTTGCCGGCGGCCGAGGCGCACGTCACGCCGACGCACGCCTCGCTGGGTGCGCTTCGCGACCTGATCGACGTGCTGCTCGCCCTGCCCGAGCTGGCGCTATCGTAGGCCGGCGACGGGGCGGGAGGTCGCTCCGGCCATGCGTGGAATCGAGCGACGAGGCACGGGCGTATCGTTGGGACACGCCCGACGCGTGCGCGCCGCCGAAGGTCCACCTCGGGCGCTTCGGCGCCGCGAAAGGCGGTGAGCCATGCCACTCGACCCGCCCGGTGACGGGACCTGGCGCCTCGATCTCCTCCGCGATGTGCTCATGGTCGTGAGCGCCCCCCCGACCGCGGCCGACCCCGTGCGGCCGGTCGTCGAGGCGATCGCGCGCGCCACGGGGCTCGAGGCGGTGGCCGTGTGGCCACGCGAGGGCCCGGGGGTGGCTGCGGATGGGCCGCGCGATGCGCACGGCGATGGCCTCGCGGCGCTCCGCAGGGCCGTCGCCGAGGACTCCTTGCCGCCCGGCGCGCCCTACCGTCTCGCCGATGGCGGGCTGGCGACGGGCGCGCTGGACGCGTTGCCCGACCTGGCTCCCGAGCCTGTCGAGAGGCCGCCGTACCGGACGCTGGCGCTCCTGCCGATGCGGTCCCCCGATGGGGTCGAAGGCGTGCTACAGCTCGCGGATTCCAGGGCGGACGCGCTGGATCCGGAGGCGATCGCGTTGCTGGCGGGCGTCGCGACGGCCCTGGGATCGACCCTCTACCGCAGCCGCGAGGAGGCGTTGCTCCGGGCGCGCGGAGAGCTGCTGCGCACGGCGATCGACGGGGTCACGGACCCGATCGTCTTCCTCGACCCGGCGGGCGTGATCCTCGTCGCCAACCGGGAGGCGGCGAGCCGGATGGACCACACGCTCGAAGAGGTCGAGGGCGGGGTCGCGCGCACGCTGCTGCCGGACAGCGTCGCCCAGGAGCTGGACGGGATCCTGTCGGAGGTCGTCGCCACCGGCACGAGCGTGGAGCGCGTGGGCCTGTACGACGGTTGGCCGGCGCAGGTACACATGTACCCGGCATACGGTCCGGCGGGTTCCATCGTGGGCGTGGCCGCGGTCGCGCACGACGCCACGGAGCGGAGGCGGGCCGAGGAGGCGCTCCGTACCCGCACGGCGGAGCTGGACGCCTTCTTCGAGCTGGCCCTCGACCTGCTGTGCATCGCCGATATGGAGGGGCGCTTCCTGCGGCTCAACCCGCAGTGGGAGCGGACGCTGGGCTACCCGCTCGAGGAGCTGGCGGGGACCCGCTTCCTCGACCTCATCCATCCCGACGATCTGGAGTCCACGCTGGCGGCGGTGAGCACCCTGAGCGGACAGGGCGAGGTCCACGGGTTCGTCAACCGCTACCGGCAGGCCGACGGCGCCTACCGCTGGATCGAGTGGCGGTCGGCGCCGCAGGGCGCGACGATCTACGCGGCGGCCCGCGACATCACCGACCGGCTCGCCGTGGAGAACGAGCTGCGGGAGTCGCGGAGCCTGTTGCAGGCGGTTCTGGACGCCAGCCCGGTCCGGCTGTTCTGGAAGGACCGCGGACTGCGGTTCCTGGGCGCGAACCTGCCGTTCGCCCGCGATGCCGGGTTCGCTGACCCGCGCGAGCTGATCGGGCTCGACGACACCGCGATGCCCTGGCGCGCGGAGGCCGAGCTGTACCGCGCCGACGATCGGGAGGTCATGGAGAGCGGTCGGCCGAGGTTGGGCTACGAGGAGCCTCAGACCGTGGACGGGGTGGAGAAGTGGCTCCGGACCAGCAAGGTCCCGCTCGTGAGCGACGAGGGCGACGTGGCCGGACTCCTCGTGTGCTACGAGGACATCACGCTCTCGAAGGCGCGGGAGCGCGAGCTACGCGAGAGCGAGGAGCGCTTCCGGAACACGTTCGAGCAGGCGGCCGTCGGGATGGCCCACGTCACGCTCGACGGCCGCTACATCCGGGTCAACGAGCGGTTCTGCCAGATCGTCGGCCGCACACGCGAGGAACTCGTGCTGCTCGACCGGCAGAGCCTGACGCACCCGGACGATGTGGCAGCCGACGATGAGGCGGTCTCGCGCATGGCCCGTGGCGTGACGCTGCGGGAGTCGCTCGAGAAGCGCTACCTGCGGCCCGACGGCAGCGCGGTCTGGGTCCACCTCACGTCCTCCATCGTGCGCAGCAGCGGCGGCGAGCCGCGGTACACGGTGGTCGTCGCCGAGGACATCAGTGACCGCAAACAGGTGGAGGATGAGCGCCGGCTGCACGCCCTGGAGCTGGAGCGGCTCAACCGCGAGCTGGTGCGGCGCAACGAGGAGTTGGACGAGTTCTCGTACATCGCCAGCCACGACCTCCAGGAGCCGCTGCGGAAGCTCGTTGCCTTCAGTGAGCTGCTCGAAGGCGACCTGGGCGGCGACCTGACGCCGAACGCCCGCAAGGACGTCACGGTGATCCGCGAGGCGGCGCTCCGCATGAGACAGCTCGTCGAGGACCTCCTCGAGTTCAGCCGCTCCGGCCGGGGCGAGCTGCGCCGCCAGCGGGTGGCGCTCGACGAGTGCGCCGACGCCGCGCTCGCCGTCTACGCCGAGGCGCTCGCCGAGCTGGGCGCCGAGGTGGTGCGCGCGCCGCTGCCGACGGTCTGGGGGGATCGGACGCTGCTGACGCAGCTCTACCAGAACCTGATCGGCAACAGCGTTCGGTTCCGCGGCGCGGAGCCGCTGCGGCTCGAACTGACCGCCTCGCCGGACGCGAAGGGCTGGGTCCTCGGGGTAAAGGACAACGGGATCGGCATCGATCCGAGCCACCACGAGCAGGTGTTCCTCCCCTTCAAGCGGCTGCACGGCCGGCAGCAGTACGAGGGGTCGGGGATCGGGCTCGCGATCTGCCGCAAGGCGGTGGAGCGGCACGGCGGGTCGATCTGGGTGGAGTCCGCGCCCGGCGCCGGGGCCCACTTCCAGTTCCGGCTTCCCGAGAGGAGAGGATCGGCATGAGGCACGGACGCGACGGCGAGCCGGTCGTCCTGCTGCTGGCCGAGGACGACCCGGCCGACCAGGAGCTGGTGCGACGGTCGCTCGAGACGACCGACGTGCCGCACTCGCTACGGATCGTGGAGGATGGCGAGGAGGCGCTCGACTACCTCCTGCGACGGGGCGCATACTGCGATCCCGGTTCATCGCCCCTGCCCGATCTCGTCCTGCTCGACCTGAACATGCCCCGGACCGACGGACGAGCCGTCCTGCAGGCCGTGCAACAGACGCCACGGCTGCGGTACGTGCCGGTCGTGGTCCTCACCACCTCCAGCCAGGAGCGCGACATCATGAGCTGCTACGAACTCGGCGCACGATCGTTCGTGACGAAGCCGGCCCGACTCGCGGAGTTCCAGCACGTGATCCGAGTCCTCGTGGAGCACTGGCTGCGCGTCACCGTGCTCCCGAGCGCGGAGGAGCCTCCCGATGCCCAGTGACCCCGTCACCCTGATCGCGCTCGATGATGACGACCAAGACCTGGAGCTGCTCCGTCGGGCCGTCGAGAAGGTGCCGGACTGGCCGGCACGGCTTATCGCGTGTAGCGGCTGGGAGGCCGCGCGCGAGGCGCTCGCCGCATCGCCCGACGCCGTGCTGATCCTCGACTACGTCCTGGGCGACCGCTCCGGGCTCGACGTGCTGCGGGAGCTGCGCGCCTCGGACGACGGCCGCCCGGTGTTGATGCTGACGGGCCAGGGCGACGAGCGGACGGCGGCCGAGACCGGCCGTGCCGGCGCCGACGACTACCTGCCCAAATGGGGGCTGCAGCCCGAGACCCTTCGCGAGGCGGTCGAGACGGCGTGCGAGCGGGCGCGGGCCCGCCGCGAGGAGACGATCGTCGCCGAGAACCTGCAGCTCGCGCAGCGGCTCCAGGCGGTCACGACGCTCGTCGGGGGCATCGCGCATGACTTCAACAACATCCTGGCCGTGATGGTCGGCTACCTCGAGCTGGCGCAGGAACGGCTGTCCGACCCCGCCACGCGACGCCACCTCGGGCAGGTGGAGGAATCGTGCGAGCAGATGGCCGACGTGATCCGTCGGCTGCGGTCACTGACCGACCACAGGACCGCCGACCCGGCGCCCCTCGACCTGAGCGGCCTGATCCGCGAGGTCGAGACCGTGCTCCGCCGCGTGTTCGCTCCCGAGATCGAGATCCGTCTCGACCTTCCCCCCGAGCCGGTCGAGCTGATCGCCAGCCCCTCGGCCATGCGCCAGATCCTCCAGAGCCTCGCCAACAACGCCGCCGACGCCATGGCCGGAGGCGGCACCCTCACGATCGCGGCCCATCCCCTCGAGCTGGACGAGACCACGGCCCGCTCGATGCCCGGCATGCGGCCGGGGCCCCACGTGCAGCTCGAGTTCCGGGACACCGGCCACGGCATGGACGCGGAGACCCTGGCCCACGCGTTCGAGCCCTTCTTCACGACGCGGGGCCTCTCGTCGCGGCGCGGGAAGGGGCTGGGCCTCGCGGCGGTCTGGCATGCCGTGCGCTCGCACGGGGGCCACGTCTCGGCCGAGAGCCGTCCCGGAGAGGGCGCCACGTTCCGCGTGCTGCTGCCCAAGGTGCCGACCGGTCCGATCGCCCAGCGGCGCGCCGCTGCCGAGCAGGCCGCCGCCGGGCAGGGGTAGCGGCTCAGCGGGAGAGGCGCTCGAGCAGGTCACGGCTCCACTGGTCCGGGTCGTCCTCGGGGATCGCGCACTCGAGCAGGCGCCGCGCCTCCCGCAGCGGGTCGAGGTGGTGGAACGGCGCGAGCCACGAGCCCTGGGCCCCCCACTCCCCCAGCTCGCTCTCGCGTAGCAGGAGGGGCGAGGGATCGCCGTCCAGCAGGAGGACGGCCTCGTCGAGGCGATCGCACAGATCCTCGACCGCGAGGGCCAGATCGAGTTCCGCCGACGAGTCGTCGCGGTGGGAGAGTTCCGACTGCGGGATCTGCCAGCAGAAGGTCGCCGCCGCCACCTCGCCTGCGTAGCCGACGAAGTGGCCGAGAACCACCGGGCGGCGACTGCGTCGCGTGCGGCAGGGGGCGAGCATCCAGACGGAGAGCGCGTCGGGCTCCCCGAAGCGGGGGGCGAGCCCCAGGCGCAGACCGCCCTCGGTCGCCGCCAACCGCAGCAACGAGGCGTAGCCGTGCTCCGCCGGCGGAGTCACGAGGCTGAGCAGGTGCTCCCACAGCCCGGGCTGCGCGGAGTCGGTCTCGGCGGCCGTGACCGAGCGGCCGAGGGCCTGGGCCTCGAGCAGACGGGAGGCGACCTCCGCGCCCACGCGGTCCCGCACGAGCGCGTCGGCGCGCGCCCGCAGCCCGTCGGCGTGCCGCACCAGCAGCGCGAGTTCCGGCGCCGATTCCTCGGCACACTCGAGCGCGATCTCGGTGACGCGCGTCGAGGCCGAGATCTGCCAGCACCGGCCCTCGGCCCGGGAGGACTCGACCCGGCAGAAGGGGAGCGCGAACGGCGCCAGCCGGCTCGGGTAGAGGAACAGGTGGCCGTGCTCGCCCAGGACGACTGCCTGGTCCTCATGCGTGCCCTCGCCATCGGCCCACTGACACAGCCCTTGCACCCGGGCGACGCGCACGCGGCCGGGGAGGCACTGGTGGGCGACGAGCGCGGCCTGGCGGCAGCGAAGGATCTCCTCGGCGAGCGTCCAGCCGTCGGAGAGTCGCGTCAGGCGCAGCAGGTGACCGGAGTCGAGCGACAGCTCGACGTCGCCCTCCACCCACTCGATCGAGAGGATCGTGGCGTACTGGAACAGCAGTGGCGGGCCCGCACCGCGCTGCACCGACAACCACTGGCCCTCGAGGGAGAGGCTGGCCTCACCCTCGACGACGCGCGTTCGGTCGGCTCGCAGCAGCTCGACCCATGCCGCCCTCGAGCCACCCATCGCACACCCCCGGCCGCTCGCTCCGGCGCTACTCCTGCTCGCCGGGCGGGGCCCAGTCTGCCACGACGGCCCTGAGCATCGTGACGCACGTCTCGACCGCATCCGGGATCGGGCAGCGGTCGAGGTTAATCGTCAGGTCGTAGTGGAGCGGATCCGAGACGTCGACGTTGAAGTAGGCGCGGGTGAAGCCCGCGCGTGAGGCGTCGGAGCGGATCACGAGCGCACGGGCCGCCGCCTCCGGCATCTCGTACTTCTCGATCGCGTAGGCGATCCGCTTCTCCAGGGGGGCGACGACGCGAACCCGAAGGCCGCGGTCGGGCGCGAGGAAGTGTCCGACGCCGCGGCCGACGAACACGGCCGGCCCCTGCCGCGCGATGGTCCCCACCACGGCGACGAGGTGGCGGGCGTACTCGTCGGCGGCGAGGAAGCGGCTGTCGATGACGCTCGCGATCCAGTCGTGGACGGCGTTGAACCAGGTCTCGCCCAGCGACTTGACCGCGGCCACACGCACGTTGGCGCGCTCGGCGATGTAGTCGACGATCTCCCGGTCGAAGAGCTGGTAGCCGAGCCGTTCGGCCAGCGCCGCGGCGAACTCGTTGCCCCCGCTTGCGACCTGACGCGAGACCGCGACGTAGGGGTGGACGGCCTCATGGTCCCGGAGGTCGGCGAGGCGTCGCTCCTCCGTCTCGGCGCGTCGCTGCGTGTGCCACATGCCGATCTGACGTTCGACAAGTCGCTCGATGTTCGTGCGGCGCGAGCGTTCCATGGGCCAGCTCCCCTTTCACAAGGGGAGTTCGCCACGGCAGGGCGGCAACCTCCGATCAGCGCGAGCGGACGCCCTGGGCGGCGAGGTACTCGGCCATCTTCTCGTCGGGCCCCTGCGGGATCGCCAGCTTGCGGACGGCGGCGAACCGCTTGCGCAGGCGGGCGTCGGCCCACAACGCGATCGCGACCGTGATGGCGAGGACGAGCGCGATCGCGGCCACGGAGGCGGCGCCCCAGTTGCGCGTCGCGCCGGGGAGCATCAGGAGCGGAACGCAGACGACCACCGCGATGCCCTCGAGCACGAGGAAGACCGAGGCCGCGATCAGGGCGACCAGCTCGCCGATCCCCCGACCGACCGTGATGGGCGGGACGGGCAGCGCCTCGGCGACCGACAGCCGCGTGACCGCGATGCCGAACGGGACCGAGACCAGCGCGATGGTCGCGACGATCAGGGTGACCGGCAGTGTGGGCGTGTTCAGCCAGACCAGCGGCAGCACCAGCGCCGGCCCCACCACCGCGAGCTGCGCCGTGAGCCGGGGCCGCAGCAGGTACCCCTCGAGCATCTCGCGGTCGGAGAGCGGCGTCAGGCACGTCAGGCCGAACGCGCCCAGCATCCGCTCGATCCGGACGGCCGTCCCGGCCTGGAGCGTCGCGGCGAGCAGCGAGACGCCGACAGCGAAGGCGAGCGGCAGCGCCAGCACCCAGGGCTGCCGGGCGAGGAAGTCGGCTACCGCGCTCGGGCGCGGTGCGACGGCGCACCACAGA
>CAZRDB010000197.1:0-9066 GCA_964598695.1 uncultured Armatimonadia bacterium | reverse complement strand
CAACTTCCGCTACTGGCACCTGGACAACGAGCCCGACTGCTGGGAGGGCACCCACGACGACGTCCCCGAGACGAAGACGATGACGGCCGAGGAGTGCGTGCAGCGCTACGCCGCCGTCGCCCGCGCCGTGAAGGCCAAGCGTCCCGACATCCGGCTCATGGCTCCCGGCTTCTGCTCGGAGTGGATGTGGTGGAACTGGCACAACGAGTTCGTCGACGGCATGCCCTGGTCCGAGTACTTCATCAAGCGAATGGCCGAGGAGAGCCAGGCGGCCGGCATCCGGCTGGTGGACGTCATTGACTACCACACCTACATCGGCGGCGAGGCGAGCCCCGCGGAGATCCTCGAGGAGTACCGCGTCTTCTACGACCCGAGCTACCAGTTCCCGCGGGGCAACGGCTGCAAGCGGCTCCCGGACGGCGGCTGGCATGAGGAGCAGAAGGTCGAACGGATCTTCGGCCGGACCGAGGAGTGGATCGCTCAGTACTTCGGACCGAACAGCGGGGTCACGATCGGGGTCACCGAGGCGAACTCGAGCGGGCATGGGGCGATGGTCGACGCCCTGTGGTACGCCTCGATGCTCGGGACCTTCGCCGACCACGGGGTCGAGGTCTTCACCCCCTGGGGCTGGGAGGAGAGCTGGTGGGAGGTCCTCCACCTCTTCAGCCGGTACGCGGGCGACACGCGGGTCCAGGCGACGTACGACGACGCACAACCGGTACTCGCCTACGCGTCGGTCGGATCGGAGACCGGCGCCCTGACCGTGATCTTGCTCAACCGCGACCCGGCGGCGAGCCGAAGGGTCGCGCTGAAGCTCGCGGGCTTCGCGCCCGCCGACGGCCCTCAGACGACGCTGCTCCTGGCCGGCCTGCCGGACCGCACGCCGACGTTCGTCTCGCGCGCGGACAACGCTCTCGTCGCCGGAGAGACGGCCGCCATGGACGGTGCGGTGAGCGTCGAGCTGCCGCCCCACTCGGTCCTTGCGGTGGTGCTACAGCCCCGGAGGTAGGCGTCGCCGCGAACCCCGGGCCTCTCGCCTCGTCCAACCTAGGGTGCGCCGGCGTCACGGGCGATCCGTGTCCCTCCCGGGTCGGCGGTGACCAAGGACGCCTGGTAGGGCGCCAAACCGATCGCGAAGGGCAGTGAACGCATGAGCCGTCCGGGCTTCACCATCTGGTTGACCGGTCTCTCCGGGGCCGGCAAGAGCACGATCGCCGAGGAACTGGTTCGCCGCTTGGCACGGCTCGGCATTCGGGCCGAGCTGCTCGACGGCGATGTCGTGCGGCAACACCTCTCGAAGGGCCTCGGCTTCTCGAAGGAGGATCGCGACACCAACATCCGCCGCATCGCCTTCGTCGCCGACCTCGTCAGCCGCAACGGCGGCGTCTGCATCACGGCCGCGATCTCGCCGTATCGCGCGATCCGGGACGAGGCGCGGGCGCAGATCGCCAACTTCGTCGAGGTCTACGCCAACGCGCCGCTGGAGGTCTGCGAGCAGCGCGACGTGAAGGGCCTGTACCGCAAGGCGCGCGCCGGCGAGCTGAAGGGCTTCACCGGCATCGACGACCCCTATGAGGAGCCGCTCCAGCCGGAGGTCGAGTGCCGGACCGATCTCGAGACGCTCGAGGAGAGCGTCGGCAAGGTGCTCGCCCACCTCGAGAGCCGAGGACTGCTCCCCAGCCGGAGCGGGCTCGTGCAGATCCCGCCCCACGGCGGCCGTCTCGTCAACCGGCTTGCCGCGCCCGAGGCGCTCGACGATCTCCGGGCCCAGGCGGCCGGGCTGCCCTCGATCACTGTGAACGACGTGACCGCGCGCGACCTCGAGATGATCGGCGTCGGCGTCTTCTCGCCGCTGGGTGGGTTCCTCGGTCAGGCCGACTACGAGGCGGTGCTCGCTGCGGGGCGGCTGGCGAACGGCCTCCCCTGGACGATCCCGGTCACCTGTGACCTCGCCGGCTCCAAGGTCGGTCCAGGCGACCGCGTGGCGCTCACGGACCGCGCCGGGCGCGTGCTGGCGTTGCTCGATGCGAGCGAGGTCTACGATCGCGACCGCGCGCGCGAGGCCGAGTGCGTCTACCGGACGACCGACGCGGAGGGCCATCCGGGCGTCGCGCGGCTCATGAGCGAGGGCGACCGGCTCATCGCGGGCGACGTGACCGTCCTCGAGCGGTGCGACCGCGGCCCGTTCGGTCCCTGGTGGGCCGACCCGGCCGAGACGCGCGCGACCTTCGCCGAGCTGGGCTGGCGGAGCATCGTCGCGTTCCAGACGCGCAACCCCGTCCACCGCGCCCACGAGTATCTGCAGAAGTGCGCGATGGAGATCTGCGACGGTCTCCTGCTGCACCCGATCGTGGGCGAGACCAAGGGCGACGACATCCCGGCCGACGTGCGGATGGAGTGCTATCGGGTGCTCCTCGAGGGCTACTACCCGGCCGATCGGGTGCTTCTCCGGGTGCTGCCGACCGCGATGCGGTACGCCGGCCCGAAGGAAGCGATCTTCCACGCGATCATGCGCAAGAACTACGGCTGCACGCACTTCATCGTCGGGCGCGACCACGCCGGCGTCGGCAACTACTACGGGACCTTCGACGCCCACCTGATCTTCCACGAGTACACGCCGGAGGAGATCGGGATCACGCCGCTGTTCTTCGACCACGCGATGTACTGCCGTGTCTGCGGCGCCATGGTCAGCCGCAAGACCTGCCCGCACGGCAAGGAGGACCACGTGTTCCTCTCGGGCACCAAGGTGCGGGAGATGCTCACGGCGGGTATCGACCTCCCCGGGGAGTTCACGCGGCCGGAGGTCTCCCGGGTGCTCCAGCAGGCGTATGCCGAGTCGGACGCGTAGCGGCGGCATCACAACCAAGCCGAAGACGCGGGGCGGCCCCATCGCGGGTCGCCCCGCGTGCTTGCGGGGGCTGGGGCTGCGGGTGGGTGAGGGGCGTACCTTATTGTCGGGTTGCTCTGGGTGGCCCATTGGGGGGATGGGGGGGACGGCTGGTGTCTTTGCCGTGAGCAACCCTCGATCCCGAGGATACTGCCTGAGACGCGGGATGCCTTCCCGAGTGCGGGAAACGGAGGATTTCGTCGCAATCTGGCGGATTTCGTGTGCAGACGGTGGCCGCGTGGGCGGCGAGTGCGCGCGACCGCGAACCCACCCCCTCGCCGCGCGACCGGAGCCCGCCCCGAGCGTCCGTTGAGCGGGGGGGCGGGAGAGGAGCACTTCGCATGGAACTCGCGCACACCAACTGGCTCGGGGGCGGCTGTATCGGGCTGGTCTGCCTCGCGATCGCCCTGTACGCGGCCATCCACATCCTCTGCAGCTCGGCCTCGCCGTTCGCTAAAGCGCTTTGGATCGTGCTGCTGCTCGCCTTCCCGTGTGGCGGCCCGATCCTGTGGTTCTTCTTCGGTCCGCGCCAGTCCAGGATCTGATCGCGGCCCTCGCGGCGTTCTCCGACGGGTGCTACCCCTAGCCTCAGGCGATCGGAACATGCCCTCGCAACTCGTTTGCTGAAGAGGTTTTGCTCAGCGCCCACGGAAGTGTAGGGTGCGGAGCCTCCGAGGCGTACGTCCGTTCCGCCGCCGTGCGTACGGCGCCGCGCCCTGGCTGGCTCCGAGCGGTACGACACAACCCGGAGAGGAGGGTAGACCCGTGAGGAACGCATGGCTTGCGTTCGTGGTGTTGGTCGCCATGGCTGTCGCGATGGCGGCAGCCGCCGGCTGCGGCTCGAAGTCGTCCAAGGGCATGGCCCCGATGAGCGATGAAGAGCGCAAGGCCGAGGCGATGAAGATGAAGGCCGTCTACGAAGAGAAAGCCAAGCAGGGCCCGCAGAAGGAGCCCGGCTACGTGCCGGGTCACTAGGCGGGGCTTCGACTGCGGTACGGAGAGGAGTTCCGCGATGCGTCGCAGAGGATTCACCCTGATCGAGTTGCTCGTTGTCATCGCCATCATTGCGATCCTTGCGGCCATTCTGTTCCCCGTGTTCGCCCGGGCGCGAGAGAAGGCGCGCGCGACCTCATGCCTGAGCAACATGCGGCAGATCGGCACGGCGTTCCTGTCCTACATCCAGGACTACGATGAGTCGTTCCCCAAGGTGCGATTCAACGGCGTCACCCCGAGCAACTACACGTACCACTACTGCCTGACCCCGTACATCAGGAACGTCCAGCTCTGGGCCTGCCCCTCGAACCCCTACGGGCGCAACGCCCTCGTCCCCCGCGACTACTGGGCCTGGAACCAGGTCATCCCGGGTCAGGCGTTCCCGGTCTCGTACGGAATGCCGACCGAGTGGTGGTGGGGCGGGGACGGCTTCAGCAACAACGGCGCGCTCGATGAGCCGGGCGTGAAGATCGCCGACGTGCAGTATCCGGCGGAGTTCATGATCCAGCTCGAGATGCTCGATGAGTGGGCCAACATCGGCGTCTGGAGCGGCATCGGCTCGTACTACTGGGGCCACTCCGATCTCTCGAACTTCACGCTCGCCGACGGTCACGCCAAGGCGGTGCGCTGGTCGAAGGCCTACGACCAGGGCAACAACAAGACCTGGTGGCGCCTCAGCGGCGTCTACATGCGCGATGCCGGCGACACCTGGCTCTCCGGCACGCTGGCCAACCTCAAGGCGCAGGGCCTGCCCTAGGCGTCCGGCGCCCGCGAGGCACTCTCGGAGCCGTCGTCCCCCGGGGCGGCGGCTCCTCCCCTGTTCGCGCTCCGTGCGGAAGGGCTGGCGAGCAGCGTGACCAGCTCGTCGGGGTCTGTCACCGGCGCCAGGCAGGCTCCCCTGCGGCAGACGCGCGCGCCCGGGGTCGCGCCGGAGGACGGGGCGGCCGGGTAGACGAATGCGGAGTCGAGGCCGAGCCGGGCCGCCGCCCGGTAGAGGGTCCCCGCGGCCTCCCCACCCTCGACAGCCACCGTGCAGGCCGGCGCAGCCCATCGCAGCACGAGGTCGGCCCACGAGACGGCCTCCGGACCGGTCGCCGCGCCCCGCGCCATCGCCTCCGCCTCCTCGCAGAGACCTTCGTCGGCCTCGAGCAGCCCCAGCCAGTGGAGCGAGCCGGCGAGCACGGCCAGGGGCGCCGGGAGGACCCCGTCGCCATCCGTCCCCCCGGCGCTGAAGGGGAGCGGCGCCGCGCCGGCCGGTCCGTCCGACCACGCGCCCGATGGCGCGCGGAACCGCGAGCGGGCGCCGTCGAGAAGCAGCCGGACCCAGGGCAACCACTCGCCTGCGCCCTGGCACTGGATCAGCTCGAGCAGTCCCGCGGCAAGGTAGGCGTAGTCCTCGAGCATGGCGACCCCGGACGGCCTCCCGTCGTTGGTGGCGCGCACGAGCCCTCCTTCCGGCTCGACGTGCGCTGCGCGGAGATACCTCGCGCAGGCCTCGGCCGCCTTCTCGTACCGCGGCTCGCCGAGCACGCGGGCGCCACGGGCCAGGGCTGCGATGGCGAGGCCGTTCCAGCCGGTGAGCACCTTGGTGTCCAGGGCAGGGCCGGCGCGTCCGGCCCGGATGCGCGCGAGGGCGCCGAGCCCCGCCCGCTCGATCTCGAGGAGCCCCTCGGCACTCAGCCCGCGCGCCCGCCCGAGCGCCTCTCGGTCGGCCCGCCGCGTGAGGACGTTGCGGCCGTCGAGCACCCCTCGGCGCGTCGCTCCGAGCAGGTCGGCCAGCACCGGGCCGTCGCCGCCGCCCGCGGAGAGGATCTCATCGTAGGCCCAGGTGTAGTAGGCCCCCTCGCCGCCCGGGTCGTCGGCGTCGAGACTGGTGGCGAAACCCCCGGAGGGAAGCCGCATCTCGGCCAGGAGGAACTCCAGGGCGCCCCGGGCCACGGCGCCGTACCCGGAGCCCGGGAACGTCGCCGCCGCCTCGGTGTAGAGGCCCGCCAGGAGCGCGTTGTCGGAGAGCATCTTCTCGAAGTGGGGCACGTGCCAGGCCGGGTCGACGGAGTAGCGGTGGAAGCCGCCGCCCACGTGGTCGTGGATGCCCCCGTCGGCCATCCGGTCGAGGGTGAGGCGCACGGCCTGCTCGACCCTCCCACCGGCCTCCCGCCGCCCCGCGTGCAGGAGGTACGACCACAGCGGGGCCATGGGGAACTTCATCGGGCCGCGAAGGCCGCCCCAGCGGAGGTCGGCGAGGGCGAGCAGCGCGGCCGCGGAGTCCCGTGTCGGGCGGCCGTCTCGGTCGGCCCCCTGCGCCGGCTGGCGCGCGAGCGCCTCCGAGACCTCGAGCGCGCTCGTCACGAGTCGGTCGCGGTCGCCGCGCCAGGCGGCCGCGATCCGCCCCAACAGCTCCCGGAAAGCGGCCTCGGGCACGTAGGTCGCGGCATAGAAGGGGTGCAGATCGGGGGTCAGGAAGAGGCTTGTGGGCCACCCGCCCTGGCCCGTGAGGCCCACCAGCGCCGCCATGCACGCGGCGTCGACGTCGGGCCGCTCCTCGCGGTCGACCTTGACGGGCACGAACGCGCGGTTGAGCAGCTCCGCGATGGTGGGGCTCGAGAACGCCTCGCGCTCCATCACGTGGCACCAGTGGCACGAGGAGTAGCCGACGGAGACGAACAAGGGCCGGTCGAGGCGGCGCGCTGCCTCCAACGCCCGGTCGTCCCAGGGCTGCCAGGCGATCTGCTGCCGGGCGTGCTGCCGGAGGTACAGCGAGCCTTCCTCGGCCAGGCGGTTCGAGAGGTCCACGGGCGACGGCTCCTGTGTGGTCACGGTCGGTACGCTCCTCTCCACGTCTCGCGCATATGTTAGTGTATTCTAACAGCACGTGGGGGCCTGAGACACCCGGCCCAGCGAAACGAACGCGGCTCCGCACCGTCAGACAGGAAGACCGCAGGAGCGGACCTCGGCTTCGCGGAAGCACTCGCCATTGCGCCGGCAATCGCCGCCGGCCGCTCCAGGAGGAGGAACACGATGAAGGCACGCCATCTGCTGCTCGGCGCCGCACTGCTGTGTCTGGCCGCCGTACCGACCCTCGCGCAGGGCACGTACGCGCCGGACGAGGAAGGCTGGGTCAGCCTGTTCAACGGGGAGGATCTCTCGGGGTGGCATCTCCGCCACGAGGGGGGCAACAACGGCTGGAGCGTGCAAGACGGCATTCTGACCAACACGGCTCCCTCGACCGACCTGATCTCCGACGGGGCGCTGGGCGACATCGAGCTGCACGTGGAGTTCCGGGTGCCGCAGGGCGGCAACTCGGGCGTCTACCTGCAGAGCCGCTACGAGGTGCAGGTCGCTGACTCGGCGGGGGCCGAGCTGGCGACGCACATCTGCGGCGGCATCTACGGCCAGGCGGCGCCGTCCGAGAACGCGGCCCTGCCCGCGGGCGAGTGGCAGAGCTACGACATCGAGTTCCACATGCCGGCGGTCGACCGCGACGGCCAGGTGGTCCGCAACGCCTGGATCAAGGTCATCCACAACGGGACGCAGATCATCGAGACCGAGCTGAGCGGTGTGACCGGCGGCGCGGTCAACGACGAGGTGGGCAAGCCCTTCGGGCTGATGCTGCAGGGCGACCACAGCTCGATGGAGTACCGCAACATCCGCTACCGGCCGCTCGGGGTCGACTGGGCGCCGGACGAGGAGTTCACGCCTCTGTTCAACGGTGAGGACCTCACCGGCTGGGCCGTGAAGCCGACGGGCCACGGCTCGGGCGGTCTCTGGACGGTTGAGGACGGCGTGATCGTCGGCACGCAGGACGGCCCGGGCAACGGCGGCGTTCTGATGAGCGACGAGCTGTATGGCGACTACGAGTTGCGGTACGAGATCAACCCGGACTGGGACATCGATTCGGGGATGTTCCTGCGGTGCGCCGACAACGGCGACTGCTACCAGTCGACGGTGGACTACCGCCCTGGCGGCGAGGTCGGCACCATCTACGGCGAGGGCGCCGGCGGCTGGCTCCAGCAGAACCCGGACTTCGGCCGCTTCTACAAGCCGAACGACTGGAACGCGGTCCGGATCCTGATCGCGGGCGAGAAGCCGCGGATCCAGGTCTGGCTCAACGGCAATCCGCTGTGCGACTTCGTCGACACGGAGGCGCGCCTGCCGCACGAGGGCCGGATCGGCCTGCAGGTTCATGGCGGCGGCGACTGGCAGGGCCGCGTGACCCGCTTCCGCAACATCCTGATCCGCCCGCTCGCGGAGTAGACGACAAGCCTCGGGGCTCCGCCCCGCACCCTGCCAGAGGGCTCCGGCCCTCTGGCGGGACGGAGCGATCGCGGTCGGGGGCGGACACCACGCCCCTGGCCGCCGGCCTCCGGCACGCCGGCCCTGGATCGACGCTTGGGGGTATGCGGCCTCGCGCCTACCGCGGGGGTGGTGGCATCCGGGGTGGGGTTCCTCCGCCATCGACGAGATGGTGCTTCAGGTGGATGAGGAACGCGAGGGGGTAGCAGCGCATCGCGAAGCTGCGCGGGCTGCGTTGGGTCTGGCGGGCGACGTGGTCGCCGGAGATGAAGATCTTCCGCCACGCCCAGGCCATCGCGTTGCGGCGGCCCATGAGGACGGACAGCAGCCGGAAGACGTCGAAGGGCCCGAGGCCCGATCCCCCGAGCAATCGCTTGGGCTCCATCAGACGCACGAAGGGCTCGTAGCGGGCCGGCAGCCGGTCGCGGAACGCCTGGATCGGTGGCGCGTACAGGTGCTTCAGGAACGGCTCGCACAGGGCGAGGACCAGAGCCATGTACTCCTCGAGTTCCGGATCGATCGACCGGATGTACGCGGGGAGCGCCTCCCAGTCGATGGGCGGGTCGGCCCGGAGGATCAGCTCGGCGAAGTCGCGGACCCAGCGTAGCGGATGGCCCTTGGGGATCTCGAAGTCGGCGACGAAGTTGCAGCCGAGCTGGAGGAAGAGGTCGTTGGGGCAGGGCACGATGGCCTCGCCCGTGCCGAACGGCACCGTCCGCCCGGCCTCGATGAACCGCTCGATCGGGATCTCGAGCGGGCGGTAGAGCGGACTCGGCGCCGGAACGTACAGGCACTGCAGGTGCAGCTCGAGCGGGTGGCGGTTGGGCTTGTACAGCTCGGGGATGTGGTGGTACGGGTGCCACGCCTCGAGGATGTTGTAGCCCATGCCGAGG
>CAZRDB010000196.1:0-9123 GCA_964598695.1 uncultured Armatimonadia bacterium | reverse complement strand
GTCGAATGCCTCCGGCTTGCCGAGGTCCAGGAGGAGGGTCTGGCCATCGCTCGCCCGACCCTCGGCGTTGCCGGTGAGGAAGTACTCCGGGTGCTCGAGCGTGATCGGCCGGCCTTGGATCGCGCGGCAAGGCTCGACCCACACAAGGAACTGCATCCCCGCCGCGTGCGCGGCATCGGCGACCGGCTCGAGCGTGCCGTTGTGCCAGTTGGGGTTGGGGCGCCAGTCGCCGGCCATGGGCCCCCAGTCGCCCTCGAAGACCGAGTAGGAGGGGACGGTTCCCGTGCCGTACCAGCCCGCGTCGAACCAGTAGACGTCGAGCGGGACCGCGTGGGCCCGGATCTCGTCGATGATCGCCAGGTGCTCCTCCGAGGGGATGCCGCCCCAGACGACGCCGGAGACGGGCGGCTCGACCGGCTTGCCGTCGAGGTGGGGCGTGAAGTGGTCGAGGACGAGTCGGCGGAACAGGTTCTGGCCGTGCATCGGCTCGCCCTGCCAGTACAGCGCGAGGTTGAGCGTCGAGCGCACGGCCTCCCCGGGGTGGAGGATGGTGTCGAGGTTCTCCACGCCGGCCAGGATCGTCGAGGCTCCACCGCCCTGGTGGTCGAAGTAGGCGCGCCAAGCGCCGCTCCAACCCAAGGCCGTGATCAGCCCGTCGCGGCCCGTCTGGTAGTTGAAGAACGGCAGCCAGACCGCGCTCGAGCGGTGGTCGTTCGGGATGTGGTAGGCCTGCGTCTCGCCCCAGCGGGTGTTGGTGGGGGTGTCCATCGGGATCCGCCGGCGCTGGTCCCACATCGAGTTGTGCATGACCTCGCTCCGGAACTCGAAGTCGTCTTCGTGGCCCGGGGAGCCGACCGACCGATGGAGGATCGGCATCGAGCCGTCGGGCGCGTTCCAGCAGGTGTCGATCCCCCAGAAGTCGTGCACCTTGGCGGAGTCGCCGGTCCCTTCGTTGCGGACCCACACGACCCACTGGAAGGCGGGGTAGCCGCGGAACTCGGTCAGCCGCATCTCGCAGGTGAGTGCGGTGGCGGCGTCCTCCCAGGTCAGGATGTGCGTGCGGGCGCCGTCCACCCGCCACTCCCCCGACTCGACGCGCGCCGTGTCGACCCGAACCCACTCGCGGCTGCTCCGCTCGCCGCAGCGGAACGAGAACGGGAGGTCCGTGACGTAGCGACCGGCCTCCGCCTCGCCCCCTCCCAGGAGGAAGCTCTTCCACCGCTCGGCGAAGGCCAGCTCGTCGGCTGTCGGCCGGGAGGAGTAGGGCTCGAGCGCGGCCGGCGCGCCGACGGCAAGCGATGAGAGCAGCACGGTCGCGGGGAAGAGCAGAAGCCCCACCGACGGGGGATGACACATGGTCTGCCGCCTCTCGATACCCTCTGCCGCGGCCCGCGACGAGCGCCGCGAGGCCGATCCCGAACGCCAGGGGGTTCGGCGCCGGCGCCAGCGAGACCTCGGGCAATGGCCGATCACGCACAGGAACCTCGCCCCCCGCGCGCGAACCCCGGTCCGGGGGAGAGGAGCCGCCGCGATGCCCCGGATCCGCCCGTTCGACGCGAACTGCATGATCGGCCGCCATCGACTGCTTGCCGAGGGAGGCCCGCAGTCCGTCGACGACCTCCTCGCCGACCTCGACCACCACGGCGTTGCCGAGGCGCTGGTCGTCGACTGTCTGTCCCGTGAGAACCATCCGGCCGAGGGCAACGGACGGATCCTGGAGAGGCTCGCCGCTCAGCCGCGCCTGCACCCCCTCTGGGCCGCTCTCCCAACCGGCGCCGACGAGGGCCTCCCCAGCCCCGGCGCCTGGGTGGACCGGCTGCGCGAGGTCGGCGTCGGCGCGGTGTTGCTGTGCCCGCGCCAGTACCGCTTCCCGCTCACCGACTGGTGTGTCGACGAACTGCTGGAGCCGCTGGCCGAGGCGCGCGTGCCCGTCATCGTCGATGGCAACGACCTCGGCGAGCCCCTCCACTGGGACTACCTCGACTGGGAGGCGATCGTCGCGCTATGCCGGCGCTGGCCGACGCTCCCCGTAGTGGCGCGCGAGTGGCGGATCCGCCGCGCCCAGCGGACGATCTACCGCACCCTGGACGCCTGCCCGAACCTCCGCATCGACCTCGCCGGCTACTGGCTGTACCGGGGGATCGAGTACCTCACGGAGCGGTGGGGCGCCGAACGGCTGCTCTACGGCTCGTGCTGGCCGTTGCTCAACATGGGCCAGGCCCTGGCCCCCGTGCTCCTCGCCGAGGTCAGTGACGAGGCGAAGGCGCTCATCGCCGGCGACAACCTGCGGCTGCTGCTGTCCCGGGATGGGGCGCCGATCGAGCTGCCGACCGGCGCCTCGACGGACGCTCCTCCGACGCCGCGGGAGAGGCTGGTCGTCGGGACTCCCTCGGACGGTTGTGGCGCGCGGGAGGTGCGGAAGCCCGTGGGGGTGCCGATCTGGGACTGCCACGGCCACCTGGGCGGCCGGATGTGCCACTACCACGTCCCTGGGGGAGGGTTGGACGAGACCGTACGCGAGATGGAGCGGCTCGGCGTGGAGAGGTGCTGCGCCTTCAGCTTCGCCGGGGTCCTCTCCGACGAGTGCCACGGCAACGACCTCGTCGCCGAGGCTGTCCGCCGCTACCCGGAGCGCTTCGTCGGGTTCGCGCTCCTGAACCCGCGCCGGGGCGCGGAGGCGATGCGCACTGAGTTGGCGCGCTGCGAGGCCCTCGGCCTGCGCGGGATCAAGCTCATCCCGCACTACCAGGGCTTCCCGACGGAGCACCCGCTGATCGAGGTCGCTTGCGAGTGGGCGAACGAGCGGGGCTGGATCGTGCTCAACCACGACTGGGGCTCGCCCGAGTGGCTCCGGCGCCTGGTGGAGACCTACAGCGAGGCGTGCTTCTTCACCGGCCACTGCACGACGGCCCATGCCGAGACGATGCGGCGGCACGACAACCTGTTCGTCTGCTCGTGCCCGCTGCTCGGGCCTGGCGACTGCGAGCGCGTGGTGGCGGAGATCGGCGCCGACCGCCTGCTCTTCGGGAGCGACCTCCAGGACCTGCCGATCGCCTGGGGCCTGGGCCCGATCCTCTATGCCCGCATCCCGGACGAGGACAAGCGGAGGATCCTCGGCGGCAACCTGCAGGCGATCCTCCGCCGCTGGTCGCTGCCACCGGAGGGCTGACGCGGTCCCCGTGGGCTGTCGGGAGTCGGTCTAGTCCTGCCCGACCCGGACCACTGACCGCAGCACCCCGCCGGGCGGGCAGATCGACGATTCGAACGCGGCCTGCGTCTCCGTGAGCGGGAACTCGCGTCGCTCCCACTCGTGGGCATGGATCCTGTGGCTGCCGACCAGGGCGAGCGCCTCCTCGAGCGCATCGCGGGAGCGGCGCGCGAAGTGGACGGTCAGCTCCTTGCGCCGCGGGGTGCTCGGCTCGAAGACCGCCTCGTTCTCGTGCGGGATGCCGATGGTGACGACGCGGCCGGCCGGCTCGCACAGCGCGAGCGCTTGAGCCAGGGCGGAGGGGCCCGTCGTGGCCTCGAAGACCACGCTGGGGCCGTTCTCCCCGCCGCCGATCTCGCCGATCAGCTCCTCGACGGTCGCGACGACCCTCGTCGCCCCATGGCTGGCGGGGAAGGCCCGCCGGGCCTCGCGCGGCTCGACCACGTAGACGGCGCGCGCCCCGTGGAGCAGCGCGATCTCGAGCAGGGAGACGCCGATGACGCCCGCGCCGAGGATCGCCACGACCTCGCCGGGCTGGACCCGGGCCAGGCGCTCCGCATGGACGGCCACACCGACCGGCTCGCTGAACGCGGCCTCGGGGAAGCCCATGCCCTCGGGCATCGTGTAGATCGAGAAGGCGGGGCAGGCGATGAACTCGGCGAGCGCGCCGTCCCGGTTGGGGTAGCTCGGGAAGATGACGTTGCGGCAGATGTTGGTGAGTCCGCGCCGGCACAGGTCGCAGACGCCGCAGTGCCAGGCCGGCTCGACCGCGACCGGCGTGCCGACGGGCGGCGCCTGCGCCTCGACGCCGACGGCTGCGACGACTCCGGCGAACTCGTGGCCCAGGATCATCGGGTGGTCCGGGTACACGCCGGAGGAGTGGCCCTCGCGGAAGACGTGGTGGTCGGAGGGGCAGATCGAGACCGCGCGGACGGCCACGAGGACTTCGTTGGGGAGGATCTGGGGGTCCTCGGCGTCGACGATCGAGACATGGCCGGGGGCGGTACAGCGCGCGCACAGCACGGGCGAATCACTCCTTCGCGCCGGATCGCGAAACGGAAGGGGGCTCCGGCGCCTCCACTTAGTGTAGGCTGGTGAATGGCGCACGGCAACGGCGTGCGCGTGCGTGCCGCCGGATGCACCCCGTGCGCCGGAGGGAGGCCCTGCATGGCCATGCGAGGCACGTGGGTCGCGATGGGGGCGATGCTCGCTACGGTCGCCTTCGTGCAGATCTGGCTATGGAACTCCCGTCGCGACGAACGGGAGAGTGAGCGGGTTCTCACGGCCATCGCCGCGTACCGCAGCGACGGCCCGAGCATCGAGGCCAGGAGCGCGCTCGACTGCGCGAGCCCCTCCTCGTCGTACCTGGCCCTTGCCGGCCGGCGGAGCACCTCCCGCCGCGTGGCGCCGGCCGCGCCGAGCGGTGGAGCGGCGCCCCAAGGGGCTGCGTCTGCCGCGCCTGATGCGAGACCCATCGGCGAGGCCGCCGCGGGCTCGGCCCTGCGGCCCCCTGCCGAGCCGCCCGAAGATGGTCCGCCCTCCGGGACGACCGAGCCGGCGCGGGAGGCGGTGACGCAGTGCGACGTCTACATCGCGGGTGCGGTCGGCTTCGGCGCCGCGACCCGGGTGCTCGTCGCCTCGCGCGCGACCGGGCACGGGACATGGGCGACGGTCGGCGAGGCCGCCCTCGGCTACACGGTGGAGAGCGCCTCGCTCGCGGGCGCGACGCTCCGCAAGGGCCCCGGGCAGTGGGCGCTGCGGGTGGGGGAGGGCGCGCCGAGGGCCAAGGCGTTCTCGGGCTCGAACCCTCCGGCCGGCCGCAGAGCGGGCGATCCCTCACCCGGGGCGGTTCCCCCGCAGCCGTCCGCGGGCTCCGCGCCGGCCGAAGTCATCGTGGGCGATGGGGAGTCGACCGCCGTGGAGGCGGTGCGCGCGCCGTAGGGGACCGGAGTAGGCCGCGGAACGCGGCCCGTAACGCGCGAGCCGGGGGTAACCTCATAGTCCGCGTAGGCGTATCGGATGCTGAACACGCGCGGGACGCGGGCGTCTAGGTTCTTGGGGCGGAGTCCGGCAACGGATGAGTACGGCAAACAACAGAGGGGACCTGCCGCCCGGGTTCGGTATGCGAGATGGCCGCAACGCTTTGCGCGCCCGCGCGTCCATAGCTGTTGGCAGGCCATACACGCGATCGGAGAGAGTTCCGTGAGTCGCATCACAAAGCGAGACATCCTGATCCTGAGCGTCTTCCTCGTCGTGGTTGTCGCGGGAAGCGGGTTCGCGGTTCTGGCGAGGGTCGGAGGCGCGTCGTCTCCGTCTGCCGATGAGGAGATCCTCAGCCAGGCGGCGACGGTGCTCGTCTCCGACAAGCCGATCGAGGCCTCGGGCGGACTCGTGTACGAGGGTGACGGCATCGCCGATCCGAAGGCCTTCGAGCCGGCCAAGGGCGGTCTGCCCGGCGTGTTCGCAGCCGCGGTGGCGGCCAACACGCCGAGCGGCGGCTCGCGGACCAAGCCCGGCTCGACACAGGCCGGGCCCTCGGGCGGCGGGCAGCCGTCCGGCCCCGGGGCCGGCTCCTCGATGGGCGGCGGCGTACGTCCGCCCGGTGGCGGCGGTCCCTCGGCGGGTGGCACACCGGGCGAGGCGCGCGTGTACATCGCCGCGCTCGTGGGTGAGGGCGACTCGATCCGGGCCCTCGTTGTCCAGAAGGAGTCGGGCGACACCCGCTGGGTGAACTCCGGCGAGTCGGCGTTCGGCTACACGCTCGAGTACGCGACCATGAAGGGCGCAGTGGTCGAGCGCAACGGCCAGCGGTACGTTCTGCCGCTGGGCAAGGGCGCCACGACCAAGTCCTCGACCGGTCCCGCGAGCCAAGGGGGCCCCACGACGCAGGGCGGCGGCGAGTCGGCCGGCCCGGCTGAGGGCGGCGTCGCCGAGAAGATCATCGGCACCTGGACCGGCAGCATGCAGGGCATGAGCATGACCTTCACCTACAACCGGGGCGGGAGCGGCTCGATGACCGTCTCGCAGATGCCCACGCCGATCAGCTTCCGCTGGAGCATCAACGGCAGCAAGATGCACATCGACGTCGAGTTCGGCGGCATGAGCCAGTCCGACGACATCGACTTCCGGCTCGAGGGAGACCGGACGCTGATCCTCAGCGGCGGCCGGATGGGCGGTATGGGCGGAGAGCTTCGCCTGACCAAGCAGTAGAGAGTGTCCTGCTCGTCCACCACGAGCCCGGCGGAGGTCCTTCGCCGGGCTCGCTTCGTTTGTGGAGGGTCGCAGGGGTACCGCGGCGCCGACCGAACCCCCAAGGGGCGCCGTGGGCGGGGGACAGGAGGAAACCCGAATGAGATTCACGATCGCGCGACTCGAACGTCGAGAGGGAGAGATCCGCGACCGTTCGCGGCGGTACGTCGAGAGGATCGCGCAGGCCCGCTCCCTCGCCCTGGATCCGCAGGCGGTCCCCGGTGGTCCGCCCGAGGCGACCGCGGCCTGGGGGACGATCCACAAGGGGGAGCCATGGGGCGAACCGGAGCAGCGCCGCTGGTTCTCGGTCGATGTGACCGTCCCCGAGAGCTTCGCAGGCCTCCCGGTCCGCGTGAAGCCGATCCTGACCGACCGCGGGCGGCGGTACAGCTACGAAGCGCTTGCCTACGTCAACCGCGTGCCGGTGCAGGGGGTCGATTGGGCCCACGAGTGCTTCCTGCTCCAGGCCTCGGGAGTCCCGGGCACGAGCTTCCGTCTCGACTTCCTCGCCTCCACCGGCGCCCGGCCGGCGCCGGAGGTCTTCGTCGGCGTCGAGCTGTACGCCGAGGACCCCGACGCCTGGGGGCTCGCCTGGGACATCCACACCGCACTGGGCGTCGCCCGCGCGCTCGACGAGCACTCGCTCGACCGCGCCCGCATCCTGACCGCCCTGGAGGCCGCCGAGAAGCTCGTCGACTTCCGCGAGCCCATGGGCGAGGCGTTCTACGCCTCCTGTCGTGCGGCGCGCGAGTACCTCCGGGACCACCTGTACGGGGCACTCGAGGCGGGCAACCAGCCCGAGGTGCTCCTGTGCGGCCACTCGCACATCGACGTCGCCTGGCTGTGGCCCCTGCTCGAGACGCGCCACAAGAGCACGCGGACCTTCTCGACCGTGCTCTCGCTCATGGAGCAGTACCCCGACTACCACTTCACCCAGAGCCAGCCCCAGCTCTACCGGTACCTCGAGGACGACGCGCCCGGCCTCTACGACCGGATCCGCGACCGCGTGGCCGAGGGCCGCTGGGAGCCGACGGGCGGCATGTGGGTCGAGGCCGACTGCAACGTCAGCTCGGGCGAGGCCCTCGTCCGCCAGTTCCTGTACGGCCAGCGTTACTTCCGCGAGCAGTTCGGGGTCCACTCGCGCCTGCTGTGGCTGCCCGACGTGTTCGGCTACTCGTGGGCGCTGCCACAGATCATCCGCCGGTGCGGCATGGACTGGTTCATGACCATCAAGATCTCCTGGAACCAGTACAACACCATGCCCTACGACAGCTTCCTCTGGCAGGGGATCGACGGCTCCGAGGTGCTCACCCACTTCATCACGGCCACCGACGACGCCAGCCACCGCGGCACCACCTACTGCGGCAACCCGGAGCCCAAGCAGGTCATCCACACCTGGCGCCGCTACCAACAGAAGCAGCAGCACGAGGAGGTCCTGATCTCCTTCGGACACGGCGACGGCGGCGGCGGCGTGACCCGCGAGATGCTCGAGATCTCCACCCGCCTCAAGGAGTTCCCCGGTTGCCCGCGCGTGCGGTTCGGGACGGCCGAGGGCTACTTCGGGCGGCTCGAGAGCGCCCGCGCCGCGCTGCCGCGCTGGAACGGCGAGCTGTACCTCGAGTACCACCGGGGCACCTACACGAGCCAGGCCCGCAACAAGCGGGCGAACCGCAAGTCGGAGTTCCTCCTGCGCGATGCCGAGTTCCTCGCGGCGCTGGGCCACCTCCGTGGCCTCGAATACCCCCATGGGACGCTCGACGAGGCCTGGCAGCTCGTGCTGCTCAACCAGTTCCACGACATCCTCCCCGGCTCGTCGATCCAGGAGGTCTACGTCGACTCCCTGGCCCAGTACGGCCGCGTCGCCGAGCTGGGCGGCACGATCGTCGAGAGCGGCCTGGAGGCCCTGGCCGAAGCCGTCGACACGACCGGCGCCGGCGAGGCCCTGCTGTTGGTGAACTCGCTGAGCTGGGACCGGACCGATCCCGTCCTCGTCGCGGTGAGCGACCCGGCGTGCGCCGTCGTGACCGAGGCAGGGGAGCCCGTCCCCGCCCAGCAGGTGGAGACGGCCGACGGCCCCCGCCTGCTCCTCGAGCCGCCGGCCGTGCCCTCGCTCGGCTGGCGGACGCTCCGGCTCGCCCCCGGCGCGGCGCCGGCGGCGTCGCCCGTCTCGGCCGACGAGGCCGCGCGCACGCTCTCGAGCCCGCTGTGGACGGTCGAGTTCGACGCGCAGGGCCGGATCTCGCGGCTCTACGACAAGAAGCAGGGCCGCGAGGTGCTGGCGCCCGGCGCGCTCGCGAACGTCCTCCGGCTGTTCGAGGACAAGCCGCTCGACTACGACGCCTGGGACATCGACATCTTCTACCAGGACAAGTCGTGGGAGGTGACGGAGCTGGCGAGCTTCCGGGCCATCGAGCAGGGGCCGGTGCGCGCGGGCTTCGAGATCCGGCGCGAGTTCGGCCGGTCGTCGCTCACGCAGCGAGTGTTCGTCTACGCGACGACGCCGCGGATCGACTTCGAGACCGAGGTCGAGTGGCACGAGAAGCACCTGTTGCTCAAGGCCGAGTTCCCGGTCGATGTCCACGCGACGCGCGCGACCTACGAGATCCAGTACGGCAACGTCGAGCGGCCCACGCACTGGAACACGAGCTGGGACTGGGCCCGGTTCG
>CAZRDB010000195.1:1995-9191 GCA_964598695.1 uncultured Armatimonadia bacterium | reverse complement strand
GAGGTGGACCTGGCGTGGCAGGAGGGCAGGCTGGCGCGCGTGACGGTCCGCTCGAAGCTCGACCGGCCGACCGAGTGCACGGTGCGCTACGGCGAGAAGACCGTGCGCCTGAGCCTGCCGGCGAAGGGCGAGAAGACACTCACGGCCGGGGAGATCGGGTAGGCCGAGACCGCCTACTCCTCGGCCGGCACCCGCTCGAGGCACGCATTGAGCACCTCGGCTTCGGGGCACTTGGCCTCGGGCTGCTGTTCGAGCACCGCGAGGATCTTGCGTCCACCGTCGCCCGCCGACCAGCCGGTCGCAAGGAACCCCAGCATCCGCTCGGTCTTGTCCGTGAGCGCGCAGTCGAGGAAGGCGTTGGCGGCCTCGAGGTTCTGCCAGGGGCTCGGGAGCACGCGGAAGCCCTTCTCCTCCAGGTAGCGAACGGAGGGGTAGTCGTCCTCGATCTCGTAGTGCCAGTCGCAGACGACGATGTCCTTCGGGATCAGGTCGATCGCCGGGGCGGTGCCGTTGGCGCTTGCCTCCCAGGTGCCGTAGCCGACGATGTCCATGTCGAGCAGGCGGTCCCCCCACAGGAACATCGTGAGGTGCTTCTCGCCGACGAAGTGGTCATGGAGTGTGTTCACGGCCTTGGCGAAGAGCTTCGCGGGGTCGCCGCCCTTGCAGCGGGGGCACTGATCGCTCGCGATGAGGAAGACCTCGTCCATCCCGACGTGGATGGCATCGGCCCCGAACGCCTCGACCACCTCATCGAGCAGCTCGAAGACGAGCCTGTAGATGTCGGGGTGCTGCGGGCACCAGCTTCGGCAGTAGATGTCCGGGTTGTCGAGCGGGATCTCCGGCGTCTCGTCGAACTCGGGGTGCAGCGTGAGCAGGGGGAAGGTGGTCTTGGCCCATGACTGGTGGCCGAGGCAGTTGACGAGGGGGACGACGCGGATCCCGGCCTCGCGGCAGGCCGCGCCGATCCGCTCGGCGTCGTGGCGCGTCAGTGTCCCGTTCGACAGCTCGGGGTGTGAGGCGAACTGGTACGCGTAGTCGACCTCGACCACGAGGAGGTTCACGCCGCGCGGGGCGAGCTGCTCGCGGATCAGGCGCTCGAGCGTCTCGGCGCCCTCGTGCGTGGAGACCATCACGTGCAGCCCCCGGACGTGGTAGCTCAGCTCGACCGGGGCAAGCGCGACCCCGAGCAACGCCGCGGCAAGCGGGGACACGAAGACCATCGCGACCTCCTCCTTCTCAGGCATCTGCCGTTTCGCCATAACGGGCCGTGACTACTGCTTCGGCCGGGCTCGCGATGCAGGCTGCCGCGCCGGCCCGGACGAAACACCGGGCGTGCATGACAAGCGGGCGGGCTCTCGCGCCGTCCGTCGCCGGAGGTGCCGCGTGGGCTCGTGCGAGTGGGTTCTCGGCTCGGTCGCCGCTCTGCTCCTGGCAGGGCCCGCCGGTGCGGAGAGGACCGCGCTGAGCGATCCCGCGGCCACGCCGGCGCCGCCCCGCCATGCCGTGGGGTTCCCGTCTCGCGCGCCGGATCTCGACGCGCTGCCCGGCTTCCAGAGCCCGCCGCCCGGCTACGGCGAGGTCGCCTTCTTCTGGTGGGTGGGCGACCCGCTCACGCGCGAGCGGCTCACGTGGCAGCTCGACCGCCTCGCGGGCAACGGCGTCGAGGGCCTGCAGGTCAACTACGCCCACAGCGACCGGGGCGGGACCTCGTACGGCCTGACCTACCCGAGTGACCCGAAGCTGTTCTCCCCGGAGTGGTGGGAGCTGTACGGCTGGTTCCTCCGCGAGGCGAAGAGGCGTGGGATGTCGACGAGCCTCAGCGACTACACACTCGGCATCGGCCAGGGCTGGGCCGTCGACGAGGCGCTCGCGGCCGAGCCCGAGATCCGGGGCGCCGTGCTCGAGAGCGCTACGCGCGATGTCGAGGGCGGGGCGCTGCTCACGTGGGAGCTGCCGCTCGCCGCGCTCTGCGTGCGGGCCTACCCACGCGAGGGCGAGGCGATCGGCTCGGGCGAGAGCCTCGACCTCGCGAGCGCGCTGGAGGGTCGGCGGCTCACCTGGCGGGCGCCGGCCGGGAGCTGGCGCGCGGTGGCCGTCTGGCCGCGTCCCGTGGACCCCTCGATCGATCCGATGCACCCGCGCTCCGGCAGGGCGATGGTCGAGCACTTCTTCCAGCCGTTCGAGACCCACAACCCGGGCGAGGGCGGGCGCGGGCTCAACTTCTTCTTCTCGGACGAGCTGGGGTTCCGCGTGCGCGGCTGGCTGTGGGATGACGCATTCGCGGGGGAGTTCCGCCGGCGCAAGGGCTACGACGTGATCCCCGAGCTGGCGTCGCTCTTCGTCGACACCGGACCGCGGACGCCCAAGGTCCGGCTCGACGTGAACGACGTGATCGTGGCGCTCAGTGAGGAGCACTACTTCGGGCCCGTGTTCGCGTGGCACCAGGAGCGCGGGATGCTCTACGGCTGCGACCACGGCGGCCGGGGGTACGACCTCACCGAGTTCGGCGACTACTTCCGCACCCAGCGCTGGAACCAGGGCCCTGGCTGCGACCAGCCCGGGCTCTCGCGCGATGTGGTGAAGAACAAGGTCGCCAGTTCCATCTCCCACCTCTACGAGCGGCCCCGAACGTGGTTGGAGGGCTACCACAGCAGCGGCTGGGCGACCAGCTCGGCCGATGTGGCCGACGCGACGTTTGCCAACTTCGCGATGGGCCAGAACCTGCTCACCCTGCATGGGCTGTACTACTCGACCCATGGCGGCTGGTGGGAGTGGGCGCCGCCCTGCAACCACTGGCGCATGCCCTACTGGGAGCACATGGCGACGCTGCTCCGCTGCACCGAGAGGCTGAGCTACCTCCTCAGCCAGGGCACGCACGTCTGCGATGTCGCCGTGGTCTACCCCGTCGCCACGCTCGAGGCGGGCGTCGATGGCGGGGCAGCGGCCGAAACGGCCTTCGATCTCGGACGACGGCTGTACGGGGCAGGCACCGACTTCGACTACATGGACTTCGAGTCACTCGACCGGGCGACGATCCGCGACGGCCGGCTGGAGGTCGCGGGGGAGTCCTACCGAGCCCTGCTGCTGCCGGCGATGAAGGCGGTCCGCCACTCGACGCTCGAGAAGGCCCACGCCTTCGCCCGAGCGGGTGGGATCGTCCTCGCCGTCGGCGCGCTGCCCGAGGCGAGTGACCGCGTGGGGCGCGACGATCCCGAGGTCGCGCGGCTGGTGGCCGAGACGTTCCACGAGGTACCCTCGCCCGAGGAGGCCGTGGCCCGCGTGCGGGGCGCGATCCCGCAGGACCTCGAGACGGATGCCGAGCCGGGCACTTACGAGTTCCTCCACCGCCGGGTGGGCCCACGAGAGGTCTACGCGCTCCACGGGCTGCCGAGGGGGGCCGTCTGCCGGCTGCGCGCGACGGGGCGGGTCGAGCTGTGGGACCCGTGGACCGGTGAGACGCGACCGCTGCCCGTGCTCGCGCAGGAGGCCGGCTTCACCCGCCTGCGGCTCCCGCTGGGGCGGGAGGAGATGCAGCTCACCGTCTTCTCGCCCGGCGAGCCGCTCCGGGACGCGGAAACGCCGCCTCCGACCGAGACGGCGACGCCGCTCGAGGGCGCGTGGGAGTGCGAGGTCGTCCCCACCCTCGACAACCGCTGGGGCGACTTCCGGTGGCCGCCGACGGGGGCGATGATCGGACCGGAGGCTCGACGGCTGCGGTGCCGCGAGGAGACCGAGGGATCGTCGGGCTGGGAGGCACGCGACCTGGACGACTCTGCCTGGCGGCGCGCGACCTGCGGATTCGGGCCGCAGTTCCTGCGGCTGGGGCCGCTGCCGGTCGAGGCCGATCCGGACGAGCTGGAACGAGTGCTCGCCGCGGCGCCTGGCATCGCCGAGGGCGACCGCGCCGACGTGGGGGAGGCGACGCTCGCCTGGGCGCCCTACGAGTTCTCGTGGCGGCAAGGGGTCGAGGGCGACCCGGGCCACCAGGGCTACCACGGCCTCAAGGAGGAGGCGTACGGGGAGTTCCTCCGCCTGGGGCAGCTCGTCGACCGCCACACGGACTACGTGCGCGAGGCAGAGCCCGCCGGGACGCGCTCCTACCTGTGGACGACCGTCCGCGCCCCCCGCACGATGGCCGCCCGGCTCCTCGTGGGCGGCATGGGGCCGGCTGCGGTCTGGGTTCGTGGCGTGCGGCTCGCCGCCGACGAGACGCGGGTGCTGCTCCGCCCGGGGCCGAACCCGGTGCTGCTCCGCTACGACACGCCCGGCGCCGGCTACGCGCTGTTCGTCGAGCCCTCGAGCGCTCTCGCGGCACACGCGCAGGCGCCGGAGGCGTTCGACCCGGCCACGCGTTGGGTCTGGAGTGCCGATACGACCTCCTCGGGCTGCGCTCTCCGCACGGTGGTGGAGCTGCCGTCCCTGCCCGAGGGCGCGCGCCTGCACATCACGGCCGACAACGGCTACACCCTCCGCGTCAACGGCACTACGGTCGGCTCGGGTGGAAGCTGGACGACCGTCGACCGCTACGACGTGCGGCCGCTCCTGCGCGCAGGCCCGAACGTGCTCGCCGTCGAGGCGCGCAACGAAGGCGGCTCGGCCGGCGTGATCGCCGAGTTGGTCCTGACCGGAGGGGAGCACGAGCAGCGTGTCGGAACGGACGCGACCTGGCGTGTGGCGGCCATGGCGGAGGAAGGCTGGCTCGAGGCCCCGTTCGACGCCTCGGCCTGGCAACCGGCCACGGAGATCGCGCCCTTCCGGGGGAGCCTTTGGCACGAGCATCCACAGGGGCCCCCGCGGCTCGTCTCGGAGCCCGGCCCGGCTGCGCCGACGGTGGGGACGCTCGCGATGCCGTGGTGGGGGCAGGAGGGGATCCTCCCCTTCGATGCGCGGGGCGAGGCGGCAACCCCGGCGACCTGGTTCCGTTGCGAGGGTCCGCCGGGCCTGCGCGAGCTGACGGTCACGGCCCTTGGCCGCGTCCGCGCGTGGGTCGATGGCGCGGAGGTGCGCGGCGGGCCGGCCGAGTCCACCGGCGCTGGCCACGGTCCCGGCGAGCCCGAGCCGTGCCGTACGCGCTTCCGGCTCCCCGAGGCCGTGCGCGGGGCCTCGCGCGTCGTGTTGCGCGTCGAGCACCCGGCGGGCTGCTACGGAGGGACGGTCCTGCCGGAGCCCGTGGCGTTCACCTGCGAGCGCGGGGCGCTCGCGGCCGGCGACTGGTCGAGGCTCGGCGGCCTGGAGACCTATTCCGGTGGCATGTGGTACCGCAGGAACGTGCGGCTGACACCGGAAGAGACCGGTGGCTCGGTGACGCTCGATCTCGGCAGCGTTGTCGCCTCGGCTGAGGTGCGGGTGAACGGCAAGCCGGCCGGGGTTCGCGTCGCGCCGCCCTGGCGGTGGGAGATCACGGAGCTGGTGCGTCCGGGAGACAACCGGATCGAGGTGCTCGTGTACAACACGCTCGCGAACCACTACCGGACGATCCCGACGCGGTACGGCGGCAGTCCGACCTCCGGCCTGCTCGGCCCGGCCGTGCTGCGCATCGTGCCCGAGCCATCGCGCTAGAGACGCTTGGAGGTGCTCGTCATGCGGTTGCCCATCCTGCTCGCGGCGCTTGCCTCGTGCCTAGCGCTCGTGGCCCCCTCCCGGGCGCAGAGCGGAGTCACGCCCGAGGCCCTGCAGGCCCGTCTGGAGGCCCTCCAGGCGAACCCGGACCTCGTGCGGCTCTACTCATTCGCCGATGTGACCGACGCGACCGCTGCCGTCCCAAGCCTCGTGGGCGAACCCGCTCCGCTCACGCCCGGCGAGGCGCAGTCGGCCGAGGCGGGCGGGACGATCGAGGTGATCGACGGCCCGTGGCCCGGCACGCGCGCAGTGCGGCTGGACAAGGGGTACTACGCGGCCTCGGGCTTCGAGGTGGCCGAGCGGTCCTTCACCGTCGCGGCCTGGGTGCGGACCAACGGCCCGGGCGCCCTGCGCGGCGACTCGGTCCCGCTGGGGGGGACGCTCCTGTCGCTCGGCGGCGGCTACTGGGACGGTTGGCGGGTGACGATGCTCTACCCCGCGGGGGCGCTGGGCTTCGAGCTGGGCCGGCCGCAGCCCTCGTCCTCGTTCGGGATCGGCTCGCGGCGGCAGATCCCCGACGGCGCATGGCACTACCTCGTCGCCTCGTGGGATGGCGCGCGGTCGTGCGCCTACGTCGACGGCTTGCTCGTCGCGAGTGGCGACTATGACGGCGCCTTCACACCGGCGCGAGGGGGCCTCCGGATCGGCTTTGCGGGCTTCGGATGGGGCTCGGCGAAGCTCGATGTCGCCGAGGTGGCGGTCTACCGGCGGGCGCTCACTCCCGGCGAGGTCGCGGGAGGGCTCTGCCCTGCGTCGGTGGCGCCGCCCAGCCTGCTGCGGCGCTTCGACGAAGCGGAGGCGGCCATCCGGGCGGACGAGCGCGAGGCGGCGCTTGGGGCCCTCGGGAACGTCATCGATTCCGCAACGGCCCCCTCGGAGCTGTGGGCGATCGCGGCGGCACGCCGGCTGGACCTCCTCGCCGGATGGGGGCGCCTCGGTGAGGCCGTGGGTGACCTGGTGTACCTCGCCGACCCAATCGTTCCCGAGGGCCTCGCGAGCCTCGTGCTGCCCACCGTCTGCCAGTCGGCCCTGCAGACGCGCGAGGTACCGACCGAGGTGCTGGAACGGATGCACACGCAGGGGATGGGGCTGGGCGCATCGGACCGCGCGAGGCTGTGCTTCGCGCTCGCCGCCCGCTACCGCGAGGCCGGGAGGGCCGACGAGGCCGCGGCGCTCGTGAAGGAGGCGTTCCTCATGCCCGAGCTGTCGCTCGCCGATCGGCTTGACGGTCTGCTGCAGGTCGCGCACGCCGCCCTGCTCGCCGGCGACACCGATGCCGCCCGACAGGCATTCGAGTCGGCCGCGGGCACGAAGGGCGCTCCGGACTACCTGGTGAGCTACGCGGGGCTGTGCGTCGCCGAGACCTACGTGCGCGCCGGGGACTACACGCCCGCACGGTCGGTGCTGCAGCGGGTGAAAGCCGACGCCGCGACACCGTGGTACCACCGCCTGGAGGCCGAGGAGCGCCTCGGCGAGCTGACGCGGCTCGAGCGGGGCCTGCCGGCGCGCGACCCCCAGGCCGCGCGCGTTCGTCAGCCCCACCCCGACGAGCCGAAGAACCCGGTGTTCGTTGCGGC
>CAZRDB010000195.1:0-1985 GCA_964598695.1 uncultured Armatimonadia bacterium | reverse complement strand
TGCGGACGAGGGCTCTGACGACTGGCCGGGCACGGAGAACAAGCCGTTCGCGACGCTCATGGGCGCGCGCGACGCTATCAGCGCGGCGCGCGCGGGGGGCGCCGACCCGGGAGCGGTCGAGGTGGTGGTCGCGCCGGGCACGTACCCGGTCGCGGAGACGATCGCGTTCGACGAGCGCGACTCGGGCACGGCCGAGGCGCCGATCGTCTACCGGGCGGCCGAGAAGGGCGAGGCGACGTTCACGGGCGGGGTGCCACTCTCCGGCTTCCGCCCCGTGACCGATGCCGCGGTCCTGGACCGGCTGCCCGAGGAGGCGCGCGGCTGGGTCGTCGAGGTGGACCTCGGCGCGATGGGGCTCACCGACCTGCCCCAGCCTCAGCCGCACGGCTACGGCCATCAGCCGGTCCCGCAGATGGAGCTGTTCTGCGACGGGGTCCCGCTCACGCCGGCCCGTTGGCCGAACGAGGGGTTCGTGCGGACCGGCGATGTGACGGCCAAGACGCCGGAGGGCCTGGCGACCTTCCGCACCGACGCCGATCGCGCGAAGCGTTGGGCCGAGGCGCCCGATGCCTGGGTCTACGGCTTCTGGCGCTGGCTGTGGGCCGACGAGTACCTGCCGGTGGCCGCGGTCGATGCGGAGGCGGGCACGCTCGGGCTCGGCGCCCCGACCTCGGTGGGCGACCTCCTCGCCGGGATGCCCTACTTCGTGCTCAACGTGCTGGAGGAGATCGACCGGCCCGGCGAGTGGTACCTCGACCGTGCGCGGGGCGCGCTCACCCTCTACCCGACCGGTGACACGGGGCAGTCCGACTACCGTCTCTCGCTGCTCTCGGGGCCGTTCGTCACGATGACGAACACCGCACACGTGACGCTCGAGGGGCTCACGTTCGAGTACGGCCAGTCGGACGGCTGCCGGATCGAGGGAGGCGAGGGCTGCCTCGTGGCCGGCTGTACATTGGGCCGGCTGGGCGGGACAGCCGTGGCGATCCACGGCGGCACGGGCCACGGGGTCTTCGGCTGCGACCTCCACACGCTCGGGCGCGGCGGGACCGTCGTGGTCGGGGGCGAGAGGAAGTCGCTGACGCCGAGCGGCCACTTCGTCGAGAACTGCCACATCCGGGACTTCTCGCGCATCGACCGGACCTACACCCCCGCGGCGCAGGTCGAGGGCGTGGCCGTGCGGATCGCGCACAACGAGATCCACGGCTCGCCGGGCCACGCGATGCGCGTCGAGGGCAACGACCACGTCATCGAGCTGAACGAGGTCTACGACGTGGTGCGGGAGACCGACGACCAGGGCGGGCTGGACATGTGGTACAACCCGACCTACCGCGGGGTGGAGATCCGGTACAACTTCTGGCACGACATCGGCAACGATCGCGAGTGCGGCCAGGCGGGGGTTCGGCTCGACGACGCGATCAGCGGGCTCCGCATCCACGGCAACGTCTTCCTCCGCTGCTCGCGGGCGCAGTTCGGCGCGGTGCAGATCCACGGCGGCAAGGACAACGTGGTCGAGAACAACCTGATCGTGGAGTGCGGCTACGGCGTGAGCTTCTCGCCATGGGGCGAGGCGCGCTGGGCCGAGATGCTCACGCGGCCGGAGATGATCGCGAAGACCACGCAGGAGGTCGACATCAGCCAGCCGCCGTACAGCACGCGCTACCCGGACCTGGCCCGTCTGCGCGAGAAGCCGGACGTGAACCGGATCTTCCGCAACCTGGTGGTCAACTGCGGCCAGTTCCTCACGCGCGACCAGGGCAAGCAGGAGACGATGGACAACACGGTGACCTTGGGCGATCCGGGATTCGTCGACGCGGCGAGACTCGGCTACACGCTCCGGGACGACGCGGAGATCCTGCGCGCCGGCGGCTTCCGGCCGATCCCGTTCGCCGAGATCGGCCTCTACGACCACCCGTTGCGGGCGCGGTAGGGGGCCCTCACGCCCCCCGCCGCCTCACGGACTGCTCCTGTGCAGGCGGTAGGCG
>CAZRDB010000194.1:7909-9357 GCA_964598695.1 uncultured Armatimonadia bacterium | reverse complement strand
CGAGGAGCGTGGTCTTCTTGTCGGAGACCTCGAGGAGGCGGTCGTTGGGGATCACGATCAGCGAGTCGACCTGCTGCTTGAGGGTCTGGATCCCCAGCTCGGCCTGGCGGGAGCGCCGCTGGCCCTCGTAGGAGAACGGGCGGGTCACGACGGCGACGGTGAGGGCCCCCAAGCTGCGGGCGATATCGGCCACAACGGGGCTGGCGCCGGTGCCCGTGCCGCCGCCCATGCCGCAGGTCACGAAGACCATCTCGCAGCCGTCGAGCGCGCGGCGGATCTCCTCTTTCGACTCCTCGGCAGCCTCTCGGCCGCGCTCGGGGTCTCCCCCGGCGCCGAGGCCCTTGGTCACGTCGGAGCCGATCTGGAGCTTCTGCGGCGCGAGCGAGAGGTCGAGCGCCTGCGCGTCGGTGTTGATCGCGAGGAACTCGACGCCCTCCACGCCTGCTTGGATCATGCGATTGACCGCGTTGTTGCCGCCGCCCCCGCAACCCACCACGCGGATCTTCGCATAGCTTTTCGTCTCAGGTGCCAGCATGTCTCGGCGATGCCCCCCTGGGCGTAGTGGACACCGATCCTCGGTGTGATACCACTGGACGGAGCAAGCCGGAGGCCGCCTCATCCGGAGGGGACCAACAACCCGGTCAAGCCGAAGCTCCCACCACCGCCAGGCCAAGCCGAGCACCTGCGGTGCTGGGAAGGTAACAGTCCAGCGGGACTGCCGTGTTCACACTGACCGGATTATATAGGCGGCCAACTGGGGGGGTCAAAGGCAATTGGCCCGCCCCGGAGGCCGAAGGAGCCGGGCCGGGGGGCGCGGAACGAAGCCGTGAGGGGGCGCGCGGAGGGAGCCGCCATGTCCGCCCGAGTCGATATCGTGGTCTGCGAGCCGGTCGGCACGATCCACCCGAACCTCTACGGTCACTTCATGGAGCACCTCGGGAGCTGCATCTACGAGGGCGCCTGGGTGGGCGAGGACTCGACGATCCCGAACGCCGGCGGGGTCCGCACCGACGTCGCCGAGGCCCTGCGGGCGATCGGGGCGCCGGTCATCCGCTGGCCCGGGGGCTGCTTCGCCGACGACTACCACTGGGAGGACGGGATCGGACCGCGGGAGGCGCGGCCGCGCCGCGTCAACATCCACTGGGGCGATGTCATCGAGACCAACGCCTTCGGGACCCACGAGTTCGTCGACTTCTGCCGGCTCGTGGGCGCCGAGCCCTACCTGTGCGGCAATGTGGGGAGCGGCAGCCCCCGCGAGATGCGCGACTGGGTGGAGTACTGCAACTTCCCGGGGGGCTCGACGCTCTCCGACCGTCGGGCCGCGAATGGCGCGCCCGAGCCGTTCGGGGTCCGCTACTGGTCGGTGGGCAACGAGAACTGGGCCTGCGGCGGCCACCTGGCGGCCGAGGACTACGCGGCGGAGTACCAGCGGTTCGCGACGTACCTCC
>CAZRDB010000194.1:0-7899 GCA_964598695.1 uncultured Armatimonadia bacterium | reverse complement strand
AGCTGGGGAGGAACCCAGCCCTACCTGATCGCCTGCGGCCCGAGCGGCAACTGCGCCGATTGGACGCGCCGCTTCTTCGCGGGTCTGGCGCGCGGCTGGTCGCCCCCGGTCCACGGCTTCTCGGCGCACTACTACTGCGGCACGGCCGGCACCGCGACCGAGTACACGGTCGACCAGTGGTACGAGCTGCTCTGGAAGGCGATCGGGATGGAGCCGCTGATCGTCGAGCAGCGCGCCGCGATGGACAGCTACGACCCAGGACGCAAGGTCGGGCTGATCGTCGACGAGTGGGGGACGTGGCATCCGGCCGAGCCGGGCCGCAACCCGGCCTTCCTGTGGCAACAGAACACGGTGCGGGACGCGCTCGTGGCAGCGCTGACGCTCGACATCTTCAACCGCCAGGCCGAGAAGATCGTGATGGGCGCGATCGCCCAGACGATCAACGTGCTCCAGGCGCTGCTGCTGACCGAGGGCGACCGGATGGTCAAGACGCCGACCTACCAGGTCTACGACCTCTACGCGCCCCACCAGGGGGCGACCTCGGTGCGGCTGCTGGCCGAGTGCGAGGCCGTGGAGTGCGTCGTCGACGGCCGGCCACAACGCCTGCCGGTCGTGGCGGGCTCGGCCTCGGTGCGCGACGGCTCGCTGACGGTCACGCTGGTCAACAGCCACGCGACCGAGACCATCGAGACGGAGGTCCGGTGCCTCGGGGCCTCGGTCGCGGACCCCGAGGTGCGGGGGCTCGCCTACCCGACCGGTGATATCCGGGCCCACAACACGTTCGAGAGCCCGGAGGTCGTGGGCCTGGCCGACTCGGCGCCACCGGCGGGCGCGACGGTCGAACTGCCGCCGGCCTCGGTCACCCGGTTGACGTACCGGCTGGGGTAGGCGGCCGCACGCACCAGGCGAGGGCCACAGCGGCGCGGGAGCCGACGGCCACACCTCACCAGTCGTCGGGCACGCCGTAGAGGTGGAGGTTGGCCATCTTGGGGCCGTTGCCCTCGTAGCCGGCCGTGTTCACGTGCGCACGGACAACCGAGCCGTCGGGCCGCGCGCGGAGCACGAGCCCGGTGTAATCGGCGGGCCAACTGCGGGTTGCCGGCTTGAGGACCTCGCCGTGGCACGGACAAGCGATGATCCCTGCCTTCGGCGTTGTCTCGATCCGCGCCAGCAGCGCGGCCCCGTTTCGGGGATCGGCGATCCGCGACAGGTAGCGGTACGACATCGGGAAGGGGACCGTGGAGTCGGGGTCCTCGCCCCCGATCTCGCAGAGCGTGCGCCACTCCTTGCCGTAGCGCCCCCACTTCTCGGGGTCGCCCGGGCAGAGCAGAATCCCCGGGCTGCTGATGTAGCCCTGGTTCATGTGGTGGAGGGCGTGCGGCGGGTGGCCGTCGTGGTCGGCGGAGTAGTTCGAGAGGGCCAGGGCGAGCTGATGAAGGTTCGAGGCGCAGGCGGCCTTGTGGCCCTCTCGGCGCGACCGCGCGTAGACGGGGAGCATGATCCCCGCCAGAACGCCGATGATCGCGACGACCACGAGCAGCTCTACCAGGGTGAACGCCCCAGGCCTTGCACGACCGCGCATCCCGCTCGCCCCCTTCACAGCTCCCACGTGCCATCGGCGTCGCGTCGAGGTCCTGCGGCGGCCGCCCGGCCCTCGGCGTCGATCTCGCGGGATCGGCGATCGATCCAGCCGGAGACGGCCTGCGCCACCGGGAGGATCAGCAGCATCTCCCAGACGTTCTCCCCCACGAAGTAGTGGAGCAGCCACGCCGGTTCGCGGGGGACGTTACCCAGGAAGACGGGCACCGACCGCACGAGGACGGCAATGAGCCAGAACAGGTGCAGTGCCGGCGGGTAGCAGAGACCCCAGAGGCAGACCACCCACCAGCGGCGGGGTCGGAGCCCGACATAGGCCCCCAGGAGTGCACCGAACACCGCGAGCGCCACCCAGGGGCAACCGTACACGCTGGATGGGCACCAGATCAGGAAGCAGACCTTCCAGGCCGCGAGGCCCACCGCGTGGCCCCACACCGCCAGGACGGCCGCTCCCATCAATGCCCGAGCGGCATGACTCACTGCCGACCACCCCCTCCGGGCAACCAAGCCTTCCGGGCGGGAGGGGCGGGGCGTATGCCCCGCCCCTCCCCACACCATGCCTACGGGTCGGACGGTGTCTGCCCGCAGATCTCGGGCTTCGAGCCTTCCGTCGCACAGCACTCCTGATCGCAGCGCCACCAGTCGCACTTGTAGCACTGGGTCGACCCTTGGGAGTAGTACGCCTTGATCCCGTAGATGTGGTACTTCGACTTCAGGGGATCAGCGGGGTCACAGAGGTCGGGACCCGTCGTGCACCAGTAGATCCTCTCAACATCCCCGGCAACCAGGTAGCCGCTCGGGCAGGTGTTCACCGCCCAGCCCGGGGGCGACGGCCGCGGCCACTTCGCCGCGGCAAGGGCTGACACGGCGCAGAGCAGTACGAGGATCCCGACGTGGGTAGGAACGCGAAGCATCGCGTAGCACCTCCTTCTCTCGATCGCGAGCTGTCATGGCCGATCGCGTCTCGCCGCGGCTACGGCCTGGATCACGACATCACGGGTCGCGGCCTCCCGCGTCTCTGCGTACACCACCCTCCCGTCGATGAGAATCTCCGTGTACGGCATCCACTCGGCGGGAGGGGCGGAGAGCAGCCCAGCGCTCTCCTCGACGACCATCGCCGCGCCCCACACCTCCTCGCCGTCCTCGGTCGGTGGGGGCAGCCCGTCCGTCACGATCTCGATGCGCGAGAGCGGCGCGCCGTCCGGCCCTCGGCATGCGGTGAGGGCCGCCCGGCGCTGCTGGACGCCGGGGTCCGAGCGCGGACCGTAGGTGACAACCCAGAGCCCCTCCCGTGTCAGTTCACCGACACGGGCCTCGGCGCCAGCGCGCCGAACCGGCAGTCCGGCAAGGAGCGAGGGCGGCGTACCGGCGGTCTCGCTCTGGGTGGCTCGCCAGCTCTCCACGATGGCCCGCAGGCCGTTCTCGTGGCCCGCACCGACCTCACCCCAGACCAGGACGCCGTCGACGAGGAGGGCGCTGTAGGGGAGCGGTGGCGGCACCCCCACCCAGCTCCGCGCCCACTCGCCCGATCGGTCGAACAGCACGTCATCCGTCAGTCCGTGCCGAGCGCACCACTGCCGGGCGGCGGTCTCGTCGAGGCGACCGCCGGAGGTCATCACCGGGAGCAGGAACACGTCGGGCCGCTGAGCGCGCACCTCGTCCATCTGCGCCAGGAGAAACTCGCACGCGCCGCATCGCTCGGTCAGGAAGCACACCAGAACAAGACCCTCATCGGCGATCACCTCCGGCCCGATCGCCTTGCCTTCGGCCGCGACGGCCGCGAACTCGGGTGGTGGCTGCCCAAAGGGCGCGGCGAACCGCGGCTTGACCGGCGTGCCCCAGAACTCGATGGGCCGGCGCGCAGCGGCGGTCGCGGCCACGTGGTGCGTCTGGAGCACGGTCACAAGCAGGCACAGGGCGAGCACGGCGGTGCGAAGGCTGGGGAGCGGGAGACGCTGCCCCCATGCGGTGATCGTGGGCTCGGCGTACAGCCAGAACGGACCGGGGCCCTGCTCAGAGGGCAGCTGCCGCACGATGCACCTCCGAGAGCAGGAACGCGCTCAGGATCGTGAGCGCCCAAGCGATGGCCCTCCTCCCGCGGGCAGCCCACGGGGCAAAGGCGCGGTGGCTCACTGCCCTGCCGCCGAGGACGACCGCGGCAGTCAGCGCGAGCGGGGGGGCTACGAACGCGGCGTTGTAGGTCAGCAGGCCGGCCAGGGCGTGCGTGGGCTCCCCTGAGGACGCAAGCAGGGCCAGTGCGGGCAGGTAGACCTGGCCGGTGCAGGCTAGCTCGAGCAGGGCGAAGGAAGCCCCGAGGACCGGCGCGCCCAGCCAGAGGAGCGCCGGATGCGTGGCCCACCGCACGAGACGGTGTTCGGCTCGTCGCGCCGTCGCCGAGACCGCGCCGCCGCGATGTCGCAGTTGCCACCACGCGCAGAGGCAGAAGGCTCCCGACGCGACGGCCGAAGCCGCTGTGAGGAGCAGGCGGCCCGCGGGCAGCCCGTCGAACCTCGCGATCGCGAAGTAGAGCCCGAGCCCGGCGACGAAGTAGGCGCAGAACGTCCCCGCGCAGAAGAGGGCCCCTACCCCCCCCACGAGCGAACGGCGCGAGCGGCCACCGTGGAGCAGGTACGCGAGGAGGAACGCGAGTCCCGTGAGGGCACACGGGTTCACGCCGTCAGCGAGGCCCGCCAGTGCGGTTGCCGCCAGTCCGAGGCTCGGTACGGGAGCGACGCTGCGACCCTCGAGCGGCGCGAACCGGGGGAGAGCCCCGGGCTCGGCGTTGCCAAGGCGACGGAAGGCGTCGCTCACCCGCTCGTCGCCCACCGTGTAGCCCGATGGCAGGAAGAGCCCCGGGGGGATCTCATTCATCGCCATCTCCGGCACGCGGAGGCCGTCAGCGAGGGCTGTCTGCGTGCGGCGGGCGTCGGCCCAACCGACAGGACTGCTCAGGTCAAACGCGACGATCCGCAGGTCCGACCTGCTCTCACGCAACTCCTCGAACGCGCGGTTGGCCTCGGTGCAACTCCCGCAGCCAGGGGAGAAGAAGTAGAGGGCATGGGCTCCCTCCACCTCGCGCCCGTGGTTGGGTACGCGGTCCCAGCGGATCCGCCGCCCGCCGCCCTCGTTCACGTAGGCTCTCGAGGCGATGGTGGAGACCACAGCCAGCGCCACGCAGAGTGCGAGAGCCCAGTCGAATCGCCCATCCCTCCGTGTCACGGCTACCCCCGGCTCGACACCAGCAGACGACTGGATCCTCGGTCGGACGGCCAGGAGGCCCGCGCCCGAGACCCAGTGTCCATTCGCCCCCCCCCTGCGGGGACTCCTTCACCGGTTGTGGGCCGTGTTGGCGCGCTCCTTCCGCAGGATCGCCGGCGTGGGCACCGAACACTTCCGCGTCCGGACATCCCAGTGCCCAAGGAGACCTCGATGCGTACAGTGAAGGTCGGAGTGATCGGTTGCGGCAACATCAGCGGCGCGTATTTCGGGGCCGCCAGGCGCTTCCCCGTCATCGAGGTGGTCGCGTGCGCCGACCTCGACCCCGCCCGGGCCAAGGCTAAGGCGGAGGAGTTCGCGATCGCGCGCGCCTGCACGGTCGAGGAGCTGCTGGCCGACCCGGAGATCGAGATCGCGGTGAACCTCACGATCCCGCTCGCCCACGCCGAGGTCGCGCTCGCGAGCCTCGAGGCCGGCAAGCACGCCTACGCCGAGAAACCCTTCGCGGTCACGCGGGCCGACGGGCGGCAGGTCATCGACCTCGCCGCCGCCAAGGGTCTGCGGACCGGCTGTGCGCCCGATACCTTCTTCGGCGGCGGGATCCAGACCGCGCGGAAGGCGATCGACGACGGGCGGATCGGCAAGCCGATCGCCGCCGCGGCCCACATGATGTGCCACGGCCACGAGAGCTGGCATCCGGATCCGGAGTTCTACTACAAGAAGGGCGGCGGCCCGATGTTCGACATGGGCCCCTACTACCTCACCGCCCTCGTCAACCTCCTCGGCCCGGTGGAGCGCGTCTCGGGCGCCGCGACGGTCACCTTCCCCGAGCGGCTGATCACGAGCCAGCCGAAGAACGGCACGCGGATCGCGGTCGATGTCCCCACGCACATCACCGGCATCCTGCAGTTCGCGGAAGGCGCGATCGGGACGATCACCACGAGCTTCGACGTCTGGGGCGCCCGCCTGCCGTGCATCGAGATCTACGGCACCGAGGGCAGCCTCAGCGTCCCCGACCCGAACGGCTTCGGCGGGACGGTCGAGATCCTCAGGCCCGGCGAGGGCTGGACCGAGATCCCGCTCACGCACGGCTACACGGAGAACAACCGGGGCATCGGCGTCGCCGACATGGCAACCGCGATGCAGACCGGCCGGGCCCACCGGGCGAGCGGGGCGCTCGCGTTCCATGTGCTGGACATCATTGTGTCGGTCCACGAGGCGTGGGTCCAGCGGGCCTGGATCGAAGTTGGCAGCACGTGCGCCCAGCCGGCGGCGCTGCCGACGGGTCTCGCGCCGGGCGAGCTAGACGAGTAGACCCGTGGGGCGCTGCCCTGCTGTTCCCCCCTCCCCTCGCGAGCGTAGCGGTGCAGGGGGAGGGGGGAGGCCGCAGGCCGGGGGTGAGGGAACGGGGGCGCTCGGCCCGATCCCCTCACCCGGCGCTTCGCGCCACCCTCTCCCTGCTCCGCTACGCTCGCGAGGAGAGGGGCGACGACCGCGACCGACAGGTCGCCCAGCGGGGTGAGGCGTTGTGACCCTCGAGAGCCCGTTCGATGTCCGCGCGTTCATCGCGATGACCCGGCGCGGCGAGGAGCCGGACGCGCCGGAGGTCGGGCGGTTCGTGGCGGCTCTGCTCCGCGGCGCGGTCACCGAGGCGCAGGCGGCGGCGTGGCTGATGGCCGTCTGCTGCCGGGGTCTCGGCCCCGGCGCGGCGGCATCGCTCACCCGCGCGATGGCCGCGAGCGGCACATGCCTCGACCTCAGCGGGCTCCCGCACACGGCCGACAAGCACTCGACGGGCGGCGTGGGCGACAAGACGACGCTGGTGGCGGGGCCGATCGCCGCGGCCTGCGGCTGTACCGTCGCGAAGATGGCGGGCCGGGGCTTGGGCCACACGGGGGGGACGATCGACAAGCTCGAGTCGATCCCGGGCCTGCGGACCGACCTGTCGATCGAGGGGTTCCTCGCTCAGGCGCGCGCGGTGGGGTTAGCCGTCTGCGGCCAGACGGCCGATCTCGCTCCGGCCGACAAGCGGCTCTATGCGCTCCGCAATGAGACAGCGACGGTGGAGTCGATCCCGCTGATCGCGTCGAGCGTGATGTCCAAGAAGCTCGCTGCCGGGGCGGGCGCCATCGTCCTCGATGTGAAGTACGGCGCGGGCGCGTTCCTCCCGGCGCGCGAAGACGCCCGCAGCCTCGCCCGGCTGATGATCTCGATCGGGGTGGCGAACGGGCGGCGCGTCGCCGCCGCGCTGAGCCCCATGGAGGAGCCGCTCGGCCGGGCGGTGGGCAATGCGCTCGAGGTGCGTGAGGCGATCGAGACGCTCCGGGGCGGGGGGCCGGCGGACCTGCGGGCGCTCTCGCTCGCACTGGCGGCGCGGATGGCGCTTCTGAGCGGCGCCGCGGCGACGGCCGAGGAGGCATGCCGGAGGGCGGAGGCGGCCCTCACCAGCGGTGCGGCGCTCTCTAGGCTCCGCGCGATGGTCGAGGCCCAGGGGGGGGCGACCGAGGCGATCGATGACGCAGCGCGGCTGCCGTGTGCGGCTCTGGTCGAGCCGTACCGGGCGCGCGCTTCCGGGACGGTCTCGCGGTGCGACGCCCGTGGCGTGGCGCAGGCCGTCGCCGCGCTCGGCGGGACGCGCGTCTCGCGCGAGCAGGGGCCCGACCCGGCCGCCGGCGTGGTGTTGCTGCGCAAGGTGGGCGACGCGGTGGAGGAAGGCGAGCCGCTCGCGGAGCTGCACGCGGCGCACCGGGGGATGCTCACGACGGCGCAGGAGTGGCTCGCGCGTGCGGTGACGGTGGGCGCGGAGGTCGCCGAGCCGATCGCGGGGATGGAGTGGGCGGAGGAGGCGTAGTCTCGGCTACGCCTCGTCGAGGGCCGCCCGGACCGCCTCGGCGAGCGACTTGGACGAGAACGGCTTCTGGAGCAGGTGGACGCCGTCCTCGACCACGCCATGGTGGGCTACGACGTCGGCCGGGTAGCCCGACATGAAGAGGTAGCGGATCCGGGGCGCGATTCGGGTCAGCCGCTCGCGCAGGTCGCGCCCGTTCATGGTGGGCATCACCACGTCGCTCAGCACCAGGTCGATGG
>CAZRDB010000193.1:0-9608 GCA_964598695.1 uncultured Armatimonadia bacterium | reverse complement strand
GCCATGACCGGCATCGCCTACCATCAGCTCGGCCTGATCGCCCAGGAGTGCGACGACCTCGACCGGGCCGAGGCGTTTCACCGGAAGTCGCTCGACATCCGCAAGCGGCTCGGCAACGAGCAGGGCGCGGCGGGCAGCTACCACGAGCTGGGGTTCGTCGCGAGCGAGCGCGGCGATCTCGCGCAGGCGGAGGAGCACCTGGGCAAAGCCCTCGGCCTCTTCGAGAAGCTGGGCTGCGACGAGGGGATCGCGACCTGCCAGTACTCGCTGGGCAGGCTCGCCCAGGGGCAAGACGACGCGGAGCGGGCCGAGTGGTGGCTCCGCGAAGCGCTCGCGCGCTATGGGACGCTGGGCGATGAGTCCAGACTGGCCGAGATCCACATGGGGTTGGCCATCAGCGAGCAGGACCGGGGGGCACTCGACGATGCCGAGGAGTCCCTCATGGCCGCGCTCGCGATCCGGCAGAGACACCACGATGCGGATGGCGTGGCGGCCTGCCACGGGGAGCTGCCGAGTAGGCACTCCCCCACCCGACGGCGCTGAGGGCACGGAGCCGCAGGCGACGCGCGTCATGAAGCGGCAAGGCGGGCTCCGTGCCGAGCCTCCCTCCGGCTTGCCCCTTCGTGACGCGGCTGCGCCGCTCCTCAGGGCCGCCGGAGGGAGGTCGGTCACGTCTCCGGGCTCACGTCCTACAGCGCGGGGCCGCCGGGCGCGGGGGTCGCGATGGTCTTGCTGCGCTCGATCCCCTGGAGGGCGAGGAACTGCTCGCCGTACTTGCGGATCATCTCCATCTGGGTGTCGAACTGGTCGAAGTGGACCTCCTCCTCGCCGACCAGGTCCTCGAAGAGCCGCTTGGTCGCCGAGTCGGCGTTGTTGCCGCACTCGATGGCCGAGAGGTTGTACAGGCGGATCGCGCCGGTCTCCATCTTCTGGGCCTGCTCGAGCATGGCGAGCGGCTCGGTGATCTTCTCGACCGGGCCGGCGGGGACCATCTCGACCTCGCCCTTGAGGAACAGGGCGCGCTCAGCGAGCCGCTCGATGTGGAGCATCTCCTCGATCGCGATGCGGCGGAAGAGCGCCGAGAGCGGGTCGTAGCCCTGGTCGTCGGCGTGGAAGTGCATGTACATGTACTGGTGGACGGCCTGCAGTTCGTCCGCGATGGCCTTGTTCAGCAGCTCGATGCTCTTCTCATACATCCGTGGGGCCTCCCAAGCCTGTCGGTGTGCCCGCGACCGCCCGCGGGCAGGCTGTCGGTTCGCGCCGGAGGCGCCGCTGCCCTGCTCCCTCACGCCTTCCGTCGCGTGAACGCGGTGAGCGCCACGGTCGGGAGGACCGGCTCGGGAGGGCCCACCCGGCGCAGGTCCTCGATCGTCCGCTCCGGGTAGGCGTCGTTGAGCCACAGTCCGCCGCCGGTCTCCGAGGAAGCGGCGAACTTCAGCTTCCCCTTGGCGCGCGCGACCGGGTAGAACTCGACGTGGAAGTGGTAGCCCTCCGCCTCCTCGTGGAGCTGGTGGAAGACCATCATGTACGGCATCGGCTCTCCGAAGAGGGCGTCGTACTTCGCGCAGCACAGGCTGATGTGCGCCGCCAGCTCGCGCTTCTCGGCCTCCTCGAAGTCGAGCATCGAGCGCACGCCGTGGCGCTTGGCGTAAATGTGCAGCTCGTAGGGGTAGCGGGCGAAGAAGGGGATCGCCGTGAGGAAGCGGTCGGTCTCGGCGAGGACGCGGGCGCCCGATCGCTTCTCCCCCTCGACCACGTCACAGAACAGGCAGCGGCCCTCGGCCTGGGCCCGGCGGGCGTTGTCCTTCTCGAGCTGCACCCGGGGCGGAACCACGGGCATGGCGTAGATCTGGCCGTGCGGGTGGTGGAGTGTCACGCCGACCGCCTCGCCCCGGTTCTCGAAGATCAGCACCATCTTCACGGGGTCGAGGGCGACCAGCTCGGCATACCGGTCGCACCAGGCATGGACCAGCAGGTAGACGTGGTCGACCGACATGCTCGAGAGGCTCTTGGTGTGGTCGGGCGTGTAGCAGACCACCTCGCACTTGCCCGCGGCCGGCAGCACCTCGGTCGGCGGGTGGGGCCCGGGGATGCCCTCGGCCGGGTCGAGCACCAGCGAGGGGAAGCGATTGTCGAAGACGATGACCGAGTAGTCCTCCGGCGCTTCGTAGCCGCCCACGCACAGGGGGCACTTGTCCTGCGGCGGGAGCTGGGGCCGGTCCATCCGGAACCCGGCACAGATGGTGTAGTCGCCCAGGAGCGGGTTGAACCGCATCTCGGGGCCGCGGGCGAGTTGCTCGATCTCGTCGGCGGAGGCGGTCCCGCGCCGCGGGGGATCCTGACCGGGCGCAACGGGGTCGTAGTAGAGGAGGCTCCGACCGTCCTCTCGCAGGGAATCGGTGCGGTAGAGGTGAACGTCGGCCATGGATCTGCTCCCTCGGAGGGTCTGTTCGCGGGCGCGGCGCGCCCGTGCCATTCTAGCAGGTCGGGCCGCTGGTGGGCCCGCGATGGAAGGAGCCGCGCGATGGCGACACGCCTCTCTCGGTTGCTTGCCCTACTGCTCCCGCTCCTCGCGACGGCCGGATGGGCCGCCCCGGTGACGATCACGGTCACGGCGCCGGCCGCCGGTCTCCCGGAGACCCCGCTCTACGTCGACTTCGCGACAGGCGATTCCGTCCCACCCGGAACGCCGATGCTCGAGAGCCCGGATCGCGAGACCCGCCTCTTCGGCCAGTGGGAGCGCCTCGCCGACGGCGGCTCCCGGCTGTGGTTCCTCCCCGGCCCGCTCGAGGGCGGGACGACGCTCGTGCTGCAGTTCCGCGCGACGCGGACGCGCCCCCCGGAGAACGTGAAGCTCACGGAGACCGAGCGCGGCGTCTCCGTGGAGGTCTATGGCGAGCCGTTCACCACGTACGACGTGAGGAGCGCCCAGCGACCGGTCCTCTACCCGCTCCTCGGCCCGACCGGCGAAGCCGTCACGCGCAGCTACCCGCTCGGGCCCGAGACGGCGGGCGAGGCGACCGACCACCCCCACCACCAGTCGCTTTGGTTCGGCCTCGACCGGGTGGGTGGGGTCGACTTCTGGAGCATCGCGAAGACCGCCGGCAGTGAAGCGCATCGCGAGTTCCGCAGCCTCCGGTCGGGCCCCGTGTTTGGCGAGATCGTGGCCGTCAACGACTGGCTCGCTGTCGATGGAACGAAGGTCTGCGAGGATGAGCGGCGGGTTCGCTTCTTCGCGACGTCGACCGTCCGGCTCATGGACTACCAGGTGACCCTCCATGCCAGCGAGGGGCCGCTGACACTCGGCGACACGAAGGAGGGGCTCATGTCGTGCCGCGTCGCGACCCCTCTCGTGCCGGACAACGGCGGCCTGCTCGTGAACAGCGAGGGGCAGCGCAACGGCGACGCCTGGGGCAAGCAGGCGGCCTGGGTCGATTGCTCCGGACCGCTCGAGGGGGAGACGGTCGGCATCGCGATCCTCGATGCCCCCGACAGCTTCCGACACCCGACCTACTGGCATGCCCGAACCTACGGCCTGATCGGCGCGAACCCGTTCGGGCTCAGCCAGTTCCTCGGAGAGGGCCACGACGGCACGGAGACCATCCCGGCCGACGGCAGCCTGCGGTTCCGCTACCGCTGGCTGATCCACCGGGGCACGGCCGAGGAGGCGCGCGTCGCCGACTGGTTCGCCTGCTTCGCCCAGCCACCGGCGGCCGCCGAGGGCACGCCGTAGGCGGGAGGAGCCGAGATGGGTGTCACGCGCAGGGAGTTCCTCGCCGGCACGGCCGCGCTCGCGGCCGCCGGCCTCGTCACCACGGGTGCGAAGGGTCAGGTGCAGGGCGGCATGTTCCGGAACGGCAAGCTCGGTCTCGGCGTCGTGACCTACCAGATCGGCAAGGAGATGGACCTCGATGCGCTCCTCGCCCTCTGCGCCAAGACGGGCATGGACGGCGTCGAGTTGCGTACCACGCACGCGCACGGGGTCGAGCCGAACCTCACGGGGGAGCAGCGTGCGGCAGTGAAAGCGAAGGCCGAGGCGGCCGGCGTGACGATCACCGCCCTCGGCTCGGTCTGTGAGTTCCACTCCCCCGACCCGGCCGTCGTCCGGCAGAACGTGGAGACCGCGAAGCAGTTCCTCGCGCTGGCGCGCGACGTGGGGGCTCTCGGGGTGAAGGTGCGCCCGAACGGCCTCCCCGAGGGGATCCCGGTCGAGACGACCCTCGCCCAGATCGGCGGGGCGCTCAACGAGCTGGCGCCCGTGGCCGAGGAGTGCGGCGTCCGGGTCTTCGTGGAGGTGCACGGGGGCGGGACCCAGGAGCCGCCCCACATCCGCCGGATCATGGAGTTCTGCACGGCCCGCTCGGTGGGGCTGACCTGGAACTGCAACCCAACCGACCTCGTGGACGGCTCGATCGAGCCCTCGCTCACGCCCGTGGCCGACCGCGTGATGATGGTCCACACCCACGACTGGTGGGCCGGCTACCCGTACCGCGAGCTGCTGACGATCCTCCTCGCGCACGGCTTCGAGGGCTACTGCCTGGCCGAGATGGACCCCACGACAGACCCCGAGCGAGTCCTCCGTTACTACCGCTGGGGCTTCGATCTGATGCTGGAGGCATGGGGCTAAGCCCGTCCCGGAGTGAATCACTGCGGCGAGGGCCGGCGGCGAGTGAATCGCCCCGGCCCTCGTTGCCGTACGCCTGCCGGCGCCCCGGAGGGCCGAATCCTGTATGAACCACCTTTTGGGGCGAAAAGTTACAAGAAGGCCAATGGGATCTGCGCGAGTATATCTCGATGTCTGTCCGCAGATTCCCTTATGAGGTCGGGTGAATAAGGAAATGCCTTACCGCGACCAGTCTTGTAAGGGAATAAGCAACACCTCGGGGGCCCAGGAGAGGGTCCGAGAGGTGCTGGACAGAATCGCGCGTGCGGCCTCGCGTTCGGGAAGGTCGGCCGAGGACGTCACGCTCATCGCGGTCTCCAAAGGCCGGAGCGCCGAGGAGATCGCGGAGGTGCGGGAGGCGGGCGTGACCGAGTTCGGCGAGAACTACGCGCAAGAGGCGCAGGAGAAGGCGCGCGCGCTCGCCGGAGCGGGATGCCACTGGCACTTCATCGGTCACCTGCAGCGCAACAAGGCGCGTCGGGTGGTCGAGTTCAGCGACTGGATCCACACGCTCGACAGCCCGTCCCTGGCCCGTGATGTCAGCCGCCACGCGGCCGATCTCGGGCAGCGGACGCCGTGCCTCGTCGAGGTGAACGTCGCGGGCGAGGACGCGAAGAGCGGGGTGGCCCCCGAGGCGCTCCTCGCGTTGTACGAGGCGATCGCGGAGGAGCCGAACGTCGACCTGCGCGGCCTGATGGCGATGGCGCCGTGGCCGCCCGAGGAAGAGACGGCGCGCCGGGCATTTGCCCGTCTCCGCGAGTTGGCCCAGTCGCTCGCCACCGCCGGCCTGCCGGCCCGGGAGCTGTCGATGGGCATGAGTTCGGACTTCGAGGTGGCCGTCGAGGAGGGCGCCACCTTGGTGCGCATAGGGACCGCGATCTTCGGGACACCGAGGAAGAGCTAGGGAGGGAAGTACGATGGCCAGTGGCTTGCTGAGTTCCATCATGAACAACCCGTGGGCCGGCGCGATGCAGCGCCAGCGCTCCCACTCGCGCGCGGTCGACCAGGTCGTCGATGACCAGGTGTACTGCGCGAGCCCGCCCAGCATCGAGGAGGCGGCCGAGGCCGGCGATCGTCTGATCGAGGGTCAGAAGATCATCGTGAACCTGACGGGCGTCCCCTTCGACATGCAGCAGCGGATCATCGACTTCCTCACCGGCGTCGCGTTCGGGCTCGGCGGCGAGGGCAAGCGGATCGCCGACGGGGTCTTCATGTTCGTGCCCGAGGGCGTTGCGGTCGAGATGGGCGGCGCGCCGCTCGGCTACACCCAGCAGATCCCGCCGCAGCAGCAGATCCGCCCGCGCGTGATCGGCTAGCCCGCTCCATCCACCCGCCGTCTCCGAGGAGGCACGTCGTGAGGCTCTCGGCCGTCGACATTCAGACACGCGACTTCCACCGCCGCGCGATGGGGTACTCCATTCCCGACGTGGAGGCGTTTCGCGACGAGATCGTCGACAACTTCGAGGAGCTGCAGACGGAACTCGCGACGGTGCGCGAGGAGGCGCGGCGGCTGCGCGACGCCGTGAAGCGGTACGAGGGCCTCGAGACCAACCTCAAGGACACCCTGATGCTCGCCCAGCGCACGTCGGAGGAGATCCTCTCGAACGCGCGCAAGGAGGCCGAGTTGATCATCCGCAACGCCGAGGCCGAGGCGCGCGAGATCCCGCTTCGGGCGCGCCAGGAGCGTGCGGCAATCGAGCGCGAGCTGGCCTCCCTCACGGAACTGCGGAGCCAGTTCGAGGCCGAGTTCGCGAGCCTGCTCTCGGGCTTCTGGCAGCGGCTCGAGGGCCACATGCGCCGCGACCCCTACGCCGCCCAGCGGCAGCCGAACGGCGGATGGGACGACGCCGCTCCTGGGCAATACGGGGCCGAGCAGTACGAGGACCCGGCCAACTGGCAGGAGCCACAAGCCGCGCAGTGGACGCCCGACGACGGCTACGAGCAAGCCGAGGCCTACGCGGCGCCGGCGGCGGAAGCCCCGGAAGGCCCCCCGCCCGATGTCCCCCTGTTGCGTCGCGAGTCCCCCACCCCGCCCCCGCCCGCCAAGCAGCAGGCCCCGGCTCCGCCGCCCGCCCAGGGCGGCGAGGTGCCCGAGTGGATGCGCCCGCAGGCGGGCGGTACGGACGCCACGGGCATGAGTTCCAGCCAGGCCGGCCTCACTCCGCTCGACGGGCCCGGGCGCTAGACGGCGGCCGCGGCCTCGACGAGGTCGATCGCGGCACGGTAGATCCCCATGCGAGCCTGGTAGACCCTGCTCTCCGCACCCTCGCGCGTCGGGTGGACCCCGTTGGTCAGCACGGCGGCGAAGGCGTTCTTGCCGGGGTCGATCCACAGCGCGGTCCCCGTGAATCCCGTGTGGCCGAAGGCGCGGGTCGAGAAGATCGTGGCCATCTGGCCGGCCGGGTCGATCCCATCCCAGCCCAGCCTGCGGTACCCGGACGGCGTGTCCGGGCGCGTCTGCTGCAGGTCGGCCCAAACCTCGGCCGAGATCGCCCCGCCCAGCGGTCCCTCGGGCAGCGCGAGTAGCGCCTGTGCGAAGAGGGCGAGATCGTCCGCGGTGGAGAACACGCCCGCATGGCCCGAGATCCCGCCCATCGCCCGGGTGTTCTCGTCATGCACGACGCCCACGACGGGGAGAGCGGTCTCCGGGTCGATCTCGGTCGCGGGGCAGCGCGCCTGGAGGGCCGCGTCTGGGTTGTAGCAGGTGTCGCGCATCCCGACCGGACCGAAGATCCGCTCACCGGCGAACTTGTCGATCATCTGCCCCGAGACCCGATGGACCACCTCGCCGAGGAGGATGAAGCCGAGATCGGAGTAGTGGCGCTCGGCCCCCGGCTCGGTCGCCAGGTCGGTCGCGAGCACCGTCTCGATCATCTGCTCGTAGCCCCGGACGGTCTTGTACAGCGGGCTCCACGAGACCAGGCCGCCGGTGTGTGTGAGGAGCTGCCGCAGGGTCACGCCGCCGAGCGGCTTCTCGGCCACCTCCGGGAAGTACGGCGCGAGCGTGTCGTCGAAGCGCACCTTGCCCTCACTCGCGAGGATGGCCAGGGAGGTCGTCGCGCCAACAACCTTCGAGACCGAGGCGAGGTCCCAGAGGGGGTTCGGAGGGAGCGGGCGCTCCTCGGGCACGCGCTGGGCGAGGCCGTCCCGGAGCGAGGCGAGGGTATGCTCTCGGGTGCCGACCGAGACAGCGATCCCAGGGATCCCGTGCTCCTGCAGCCCGGTGCGGATCGCCTCTTCGAGCGCGTGTGTAGGGTACATAGGGACGATGCTCCTCTGTTCGATGTCATAGCGCTCAGGCTACCGGCGTACGCGGCGCCACCCGGTGCAGCATCTCCACGAGTTGCCTGAAGTCGGCCGGCTGCTCGTCGAGGGGGAGCCGCGCCAGGCGCTGGGCGACGGCGCGTGCTCTCTCGTCGTCCTGAACAACTCCACCGTCCCGCCCCGTCACCCGGACGCACTTGTTCACAACGGAGTGCCATAGCTCCTTGCCCGACATCCGATCGAGCCACGAGCCCCGGCCGAGTTCGAGCGGGTCAGCGCCGCCGGTCAGGTCATCGGCGATGGTGTTGTATCGCTTGGCCACCGCATCTGCGGACACCAGCTCAAGCATAGCGCTCGCGTGGGGCTCGAGCGCTGAGAGGGCCTCGACCGCCTTGGCCAGCCCGGCTTCGCGCGATGCGGCATCGGCCGACGCGTGCAGGTTCGGTACCCACTTCCCTCGCCACGCGTCACGGATCTCCATGATCGTGAGGTTGGCGGCGTCCAGGTAGACCCTCCCGCGTGCCGCGCACAGCAGGTCACGGGCCACGTCTGCCTTCGGCTTGAGGCGCCCGCACTTCGCGAGGTAGGCGGGTTCGATGAGGTAGTTCTCCAGCTCCCGCTTGGGCCAGATCAGGAGGTTGCTGGCCTTGGGGTCAGGGAAGCGCTCCCAGCTTCGCTCGACGACGTCGGGAGCCTGCGTGTCCCTGTCTGCGAGGAAGTAGTACTCGGCGTGGTGCTTGTGCAGGGCCCTGGCAGCGGCCCCCACGTTGTCCGACGGTCCCATCGGGGCCACGCCCACATGCTCCAGCCCGTTGCTCCGAAGCAGGGCGCCGAGGAGGATGACATCCAGCGAGTCCGGCCCCTCGCCCTCAACGAACAGGCAATGGCGGGCCGCCAGCCTGACATCCCCTCGCGCGGGGGCCCCCATCCCTTGCCGCGTGGCTTACTCCCCCTCGTCAGGCTCTAGCAGGATTCGCCGTTCCGGTAGTACCGATCCCCAGATGTCCTCCGAGTGAGTCGCCAGGATGTACTGGTTCGCGGGCGCCAGATCGTGCAGCGTATGCACGAGTCCGCACTGCCACTCGGCATTGAGGTGCAGCTCCGGCTCATCGATCAGCACGATCGAGGGCTGGTTGCGCGTATGCAGCCAGATGAGGAAGAGGGTCGAGATGATCTCCTTCTGGCCGGAGCTAAGGGCGTTGAGCGAGAAGCTCGTGCCGTCCGGGCGAGAGACACGCAGGTCGTACGTGCCGTCGTGGCCCACAGTGAGGCTCCCGACGGTGCCGCCCGCATAGGTCCGTGAGAGCCGGTCCAGGACCTTCGGCACCTCGTCGTCGTCCTGGGCATCCGGGCTGCCCTCAACTAGCCCAGACCGCGAGAGGAGAGCGCGTACGACCAGATCCTTGAAGAGGGACTGCCCGTCGGGCGCGAGCGCCGATGCCAGGCCGACTCCGGACGAGCGCACCTGCCTGTAGCTGTGGAGATAGATGCAGCCCGGCGCCACGAAGGGCTCTGGGCTCTGACCCAGCAGCCTCTGCATCGCGCGTACAAGAACCGCTGCAGGCCTCGGTACGAAGCCAGGCATCGGCGCAGTGCCGAACAGAGCACTGCTAGGGTTCTCCACCGGGTCACGCTGGGCGGTCCACTACGTGCAAAGCTCGGGTGGCCCTGACATCGTGGC
>CAZRDB010000192.1:0-9695 GCA_964598695.1 uncultured Armatimonadia bacterium | reverse complement strand
GGTCGAGTGCCCCGTGGATCAGCATCAGCTTGCCGGTCAGGGCGGCCGCGTGGGTGACGTTCGATTGCTCCTCGTACCACGGACCGACGGGGTAGCCCATCCACAACTCGTTCCACCACACCTTGTCGGTCCGGTGGTCCTGGTTGCCCGCGCAGGCGATCCCGACGTTGTAGAAGTCTCCGAACGCCAGCAGAGCGCGGGCCGCGTTGTAGCCCCCCGCCGAGTGCCCGGTGATCCCAACGCGGGTGAGGTCCATGTACGGGTACCGCTCGGCTGCGGCCTTCATCCAGAGGATCCGGTCCGGGAAGCCGCCATCGCCCAGGTTCCTGTAGCACACGTCGTGGAAGGCCTTCGACCGGCCGCGCATCCCCATTCCGTCAAGCTGTACCACGATGAGCCCGAGCCCCGTGTAGTCCGGCGCCGTGGGGCTGAACCCCGTCGGCACCTGCGGATCCTGCGGGCCGGCGTAGATCAGCTCCAGCACCGGGTAGGCGCGGGCGGGATCGAACCCGGCCGGCCGGTAGATGACGCCCCAGATGTCGGTCGTCCCGTCACGGCCCTTGGCATGGAACGACTCGGGCATCGTCCACCCGCTCGCGACGAGGTCGCTCGCGTCGCCCCTCTCCAGCGTCGTGACCAGCGAGCCGTCCTCGGCGCGCCGCAGCTCGGTGACGGCCGGCAGATCGACCCGCGAGTATGAATCGAGCAGGTACCGCCCGCTCGGCGAGAAGCGCACGTTGTGCGTGCCGTCGCCCTCTGTGAGCCGCACGAGCTGCCCGCCGTCGAACGAGGCCCGGTACCAGTGGACGTTGTACGGGCTCTGCCCCGGCTCGCGGCCGGAGCCTTTGAGCAGCACCGTGCGCCTCTCGGGGTCGACGTGCACGACTTCCCGCATCACCCACTCGCCCCGGGTCACTTGGCTCTTCACCGCGCCGGTCTTCGCGTCGTACAGGTACAGGTGGTTCCAGCCATCCCGTTCCGAGGCCCACAGGATCTCGCCGGTCTCGTCGAGGTACTCGATGAACCGGTACATCGGGCAGATGAACGTCTCGCTCCGCTCGTCGATGATCGGCCGCGACGCACCGGTCTCGGCGTCGACCTCGGCGAGCAGCACACGCTGGTAGCCGCGGTACTCCAACAGCACCGTGAAGGTGCGGCCGTCGCCGCTCCAGCGGGGCTCGGCCGGGCCGCCCCAGTCGATCGCGTCGGTCTCCGTCCGCACGCCCTGGCCGCTCGCGATGTCGTACAGCCACATCTCGTTTCGGTCGAGCTTGTCGCCCGGCAGCTCGTACTCCTGCGCCTCGGCCGTCGGCCGCACGCCCTCCTCGGGGACGATGTGGATCAGCGGCATCGCGAGGTGGTCGCCCGGCTCCGTCCGCCAGGCCACGAGCTTGCGGCTGTCCGGCGACCAGTACAGGGCGGTGTAGGCGTTGGCAGGCTCCCCGTTCGTGCTGAGCTGCCGGGCCTCGCCGCCTTCGACGGGCCGAATCCAGACGTTGCTCTCCCGCACGAAGGCGTCCCACTTGCCATCCGGCGAGCGGCCCGGCTCACCCACCGGCCCCCGCGGCCCCTCCCGCTCCGGCCCCTCCGGCGCCGGGGGCTCCGCGGGCGGGGTCACGTTCTCCGGGGTCGTCTCCGTGAGCGCGTAGTCGGCCAGCGTGAGCCGCCAGTCGCGTGCTCCGACGCGGAACGCGATCGTCGCGCCGTCGGCCGAGGGCTCGATCGCCTGGAACGGCAGCCGCTCGGGATCGACCGCGCGGCCGAGCGTCTCCGACAGGGCGTCAGCGAGTCGGGCGTGGTCAAACGCGGGCGCGCGCGTACCCGCCTCCGGGTCAACGAGGACGAACTCCTTGGCGCCCCGCACGTCGTTCCGGTACCAGAACCGCTCGGAGCCCTCGACCCAACGCGGCTCGACGCGCGTGCGGTAGACGAGGCGACCGTTCTCCGGCGAGCCCGCCTTCTCGGCGGCGCGGTAGCGTTCGAGCATCTCGGTCTGGGCGAGAGCGGCGGCGGCGAGCACCAGCGTGGCTACGACGAAGGCACTACGGGTGATGTCTCGGCGGTACATGCAGGTTCCTTTCCGGCCGAAGGTGCGGAGCCGCACCTTTCGGTGCGGACGGGAGGAGACCTGCGCCGAGTGGAGGCCAAGGCACGAGCGGTCCGTGTGCGGCCGGTCAGTGCTCCCGGTCGGCCGCGTACGGCGGTGAGGCGGGAGCCGCGGGGCCGTCGCCATTGGAGAGGGCGTCGGGGTCTCGAGGCTCCTCGGTCGCCCTCGGGAGGAGCACCCGCAGCGCGGTCCAGGCGGCCCACACGAAGCCGGCTAGGCACCACTTGCCCGCCATGACCGACAGCGTGGACCCGAGGGTCCACTCCGGGTCGAGTGTCCGCCCCACGAGCGTGGCCCCGATCACGAGCACCGCGACGGCGACCACGAACAGCGCGATCAGAGCTGGCTGGCCGGCGTTCGCCACGAGACACCTCCTCACTCTGGAGGAGACCCTCGGCCGGCCTGCGGTGTGGTGGGAGCCGGATCGGGCAGACCCTACCTGAGCACGTCGAACGTCACTCCGCCGCGGTGGCGCTCGCCCGCGAAGATGCCCTTCTTGATCCGCGCGGCGCGTTCCGTCTGCCGGGTGACGAGCAGGTTCCGCACCTCCGATCGCTGGGCGCCCCAGCTCCCCTGTTCCGGGTCGCCGGCGCCCATCTCGACCGTGAGGTCATCGGTATCGATCTGTACGCGGAGCTGGAAGCGGTGTGGCTTCCAGTCGCCGGTCAGCTCCATCGTCGTGAGCAGCTCCGGCATCTCCACGCCATGGTGGGAGACGCGGAACGCGACCACTTCCCCGGGCCGGCCTCTTGCCTCGAACGACACGTCGACCACGTTCCCGGCGTCGATCGCCGCGAACGGCCCGAACGCGAGCGGCCGCTCCCCAAGCGTCGCCGACTCCCGCTCCAGGACCGTCTCCACCGCCACGTGCGCGTGGAACGGGACCACGTAGACCGAGCCCTGCCAGCTCCCATCGGCGTTCACGCTCTTGAGGAGCCCGGTGTGCTCGGGGCCGGTCCCCAGACTGACGATCTCGTAGGCCCCCCCGCCCTGCCGGACCTCCCGTACCTGGCCCGTCCCGCCGGTGACGCCCGGACGTGGTGCGTCCTCGGCAACGATGCGCTCGATCGCGGCCCGGAGGCTCTCGTTCGAGCCCGGGTTGTAGCCCGCGGGCCACGTCATCGCGTGGATGAACTGGATCCCATGGTCGCGCATGTACGCGAGCTGGCGGTAGGCCTGCTCGACATCGGGGGTCAGCGACTGGTACTCGCCGACCACGACCTGGTCGAAGCCGCTGCTGTGGGCCCCCTGCACCACGTTGTGCGGCTCGCCGTACCAGACGCCGTACCGCGTGAAGCCGTACCCCACGCCGGCGGTGAGGTTCCAGTCGATCGGCGTCACGCGCTGCGCCGGCTTGCTGAAGGCCGTGAGGCTCGCGATCGCGTAGAGGTCCGGGATCTGGTGGCACTTCACGGCCTCGGGCGGAAAGCCGGCGAGCAGTGCCTCGCGGTAGGTTCCGGCGACAACGCGGTATACCACGTAGTTCAGGTACCGCATCCAGGCGCGGTAGTACGGGTTGTCGGCGGCGTAGCGGTCCCACCCGCCCCGCCCGAGATCGCGCGGCGCATCGAAACGGCCGGCGCTCCAGTCCGTCCCGAAGGCGCGGTTGATGCCTTCGACGCCGCCGTACAGCTCGAGGAGATACCGGCAGAAACTGCGGATCATCTGCGGGTTGTAGTCGCCGTGCGTGTCCGGGCTCTCGGCGTTGATCTCCATCTCATGGTTGGGCTCAACGGCAACGAGATGCTCCGGATTGCCGCGGAAGCGCTTCGCCAGCTCCCGCAGAAACAGCCGCTGCGGATGGGTGTACATGCACTCGACCGCCGTGAGACCGGGCGCGTAGGAGCCGGTGACGAACGCGTCGGTCTGTCCGAACTCCCCGTAGAAGCCGGGTCGGTTCTCGCGGTCGAGCAGCACGTAGCGCGGCAGGCCCGTCTCGGGATCGGTCGCGGCCATCCACTTCCTCCCGGGCTCGGCGAACCACCGGTGCGTGAAGCAGGGCTCCCAGCACAGCGGCGGCTCCGTCTCGTACTCGGCGAGTCGGCCCTCGACCCAGCGCGGGTAGCTCCCGCCCGCCCAGTACTCCGCATCGGTCCGGGTGAAGTCGGGGTCGCCGCTCGCGGGGGAGGCGAAGTCGGTGCGGATGTGGCCGAGGCGCGAGTGCTTGGCGTAGCGCCCTTCCGGGATCCCCTGGAAGAAGCCCGTGTCCGTGAACCAGAGGATCCGCTCCCGCCCATCCACGCCGACGATCCTCGGCGCCGCCGCGGGCGCGCATCGGGCGATCGCCGAGCCGGGACCCTCGAGGCAGGCAACGTATGCGGAGTCCGTCGGGGCCGTCCCGGTCGGTGAGACCCGCGTGGCCCCCGGCGGCAGCCCGGTCACCGCGAGTTCGAGCCGCCGTGTCTCGAGGTCCAGGGAGACCGTGTCCGGGCTTCCCACGGCATGGAGCAGCAGCCCCGTCCGCGCGCCGTCCGCAAGCCCGCAGCGCTCCGCGTACAGCTCGCCCCCGCCGAGTCGGCTCACCTCGATCGCGATCTCGGCCACGATGCCACCGGCGAGATCGAGCACCGCGAAGCGGTACGCGCCATCCGTCGGCCGGACACTCGCCACCGCCACCTGGGGCCCCTCCGCATCGCCGACGAACCGACCGCCGGCGACGCGCACGGGCGCACTCATCCCCTCGGGCAAGGAGACCTCGGCCAGAGGGAGGCCATACCGACTGAAGACGCGGATCGTCCGCGCCGAGGCGTCCAGGAGTGGCGCGGTGAGGATGCCGGTCTCGCCGCCGGGCAGAGGCAGCGCCTCCACCTGGACACCACCCATCACCTGGGGCGGGTACGCGAGGAACTGCACCTCAGGAATCCCATACGGGCTCAGCACGCGCACGAGCGTGTGGTTCGCGGGGTCGGAGCCCTCCCCCACGACGATGGCCCGGGGCAGCTCCACCGGCGCGGGAAGCTCGGGCGCCATGCGCTGGAGCTGGTACGCGAGGTCGAGCTGCTTGCCGACGATGGCGATGCGGGTGGTGCCGGCGGTGTCCCGCAGCCCGAGCCGTGCCGCGATCTCGGCCTCCCCCTCCGGCAGCCTCGCGGGGGCGATCAGCGAGCGCTCCACGCTTGCTCGCAGGTCCTCCATGCGCCGTTCCTCCGCTCTCCTCCGGGCGGCATCGGCCTCCGCCTCCGTTGGGGTCATCGGCCGGAGCACGATGTTGCGGATCCACACGACCCGTTCCGGCGTCGCGCCGAAGTCGACTCGGAAGTCGCGGACTCCGTCATGCCACGCGTCGGCCGGGAGCCTTCCCAGGTCGGAGGCGAACGCCCGCCACTCGGGCGCGGCCGGGATCGCCCGTGTCACCTGGTTGCGCCACGGGGGACCGACGAACACCTCGAAGAAGTCGAAGCCCTCGTCGCACCGGTACTCGAACGCGAAGACGCGGAACCGGCCATGGTCGAAGGGCAGCGCGATCGAGTCGGTGAGGATGTACGGGTCGGCGCCCGTCGTCCGCACCTCGTAGACGCCACCGCCCACGTCGCGCCACGTCGCATCGTGAATCGCGGGCGTCAGGCGGAGCGGGAAGCCCTCCTGTGCCCCCGCCGCGCCAACGGCGACCCAGCCCAATGCGAGAGCGGCGTGCAGCGTCCACGACATGGCGCACCTCCCGGCCCGCGGCTACTCGGTGGCGGGCATGTAGCACAGTGCCTGAAGCTCGAGCAACGTCCAGGGCGGCGAGCCCTCGGCGGGCCGGAACTCCACCGTCACCCGGCTCTTGCCCGCTGTCAGATCCGAGGGCGCCTCGAAGTCGCTCTCCGCGAGTCGCTTGAAGCGGTTCTCGTCCGGGTCGTACCACTCGCCCGCCGGCCGGCCGTCGATGAGCACGGCCGCCTGTTGCCTCCCCTCGAGCTGATCGAAGACGCGGCGCAGGCGGAGGCCCACGTTCGCGGGGTCGAGCCGGAGGGTCACGCGCAGGGGCTCGGACGTCGCGAGCCCCGAGAACGTCCACGGCACATCGTCGAAGTCGCCCTCGAAGAACCCGGTCAGCGCCGCCCGCTCGGTCGCCCGGCTCTCCAGCGCGTGCGCGGCCTCGTCGTCCCTGTCGCCCACGGTCAGCCTGTCGGTGGCGAGCAACCCCGGGCCGTCCTGGGCGTAGTAGTAGGCGAGGCTCGTGTAGTTCGAGACCGTGTCATCGACCCCACCGTGCTCGATCCCGAGGCGCGCACCGTTCAGGAACCGCACCGGCGCCTCGAGGTGGAACCGGTAGTAGCAGGAGCGGATGTCGTAGAAGCTCACCCCGCGTGCTTCCGCCTCCAGGGCGATGTCGCCGACGCAGCCGTGGAAGGGCGTGTGCTGGTCCGCGTTCGGCCAGCAGGCGGAGTGGTAGTAGTCTTCGGAACCCGTCCCGTAGAGCTGCGGCGACCGGCTGCCATCGAGGTAGAAGCGGATGTCGCCCTCGCAGTAGTGGCCGCCGATCAGGGTCTGGACCACGCCGAGGAACTGGCCCCGGCCCTTGGCCTCCAGGAACAGGTGATCCTCGCCGAGCGCGGTCGCCGGGTCGTGGTGGAACCACGTGCGGAAGCTCCCCGTCCGCTCGCGTGGGTAGACCTGCGCGGTGCTCCACGCGATCTCCCAGCCGAGGTTGTCGATCGTCTCGTCGGAGCCGTTCTCGACCCACACACGCGCCCCGCGCCAGTAGGGCATCGGGATGTAGCAGTAGCCCCAGTCACCCTCGGTCCCGATCAGCAGCGAGGAGACGCTCTTCCACGTCACGCCTGCGCCGAAGAAGATGCCGAGCGGCGCGTCGACGCTCGGGGCCTCCTCCCCGTCCCAGGAGATCCGAAGCCGCGCGTTGTCGAGGACCGCATCGGGGTGCGGGTCGATCCTCAGCTTGAGCACCCCGAGCGCTCCCGCCCCCTCGATCCGCGCGAGCTCCGCGCTCTCGCCCGGCGCGAGGCTGCGCTCCCCTGTGGCGTGGTCGGTGTAGACCCAGGGCTTCGGGTCTTGGCCGATGCGCGCCCAGTCGGCGCGGATCCGCTCCTCCTCCGCCCGGACGCGCGCGCCCTCGGCCCGCTCGGCATCTCGGTAGTGCTCCCAGATGTAGTGGTTGAACGGCGCCGGGCTGTTCGTGAGGATCCGGCAGCGCTCGCGGAACGGCACTGGCACGAACGACCAGTGCGCCTCCGCCTTCCAGGGCCCCGAGGCGACCATCGAGCGCGAGACGAGCGGCTTCGCGAAGCCCGGCGTGAGACCATCGTAGAGATCGGCCTGCGTGGCCTCCACGACCGTCCGGCCGTCGGCCTCGATCCGGATCTCACCGCCGCCCAGCCCCCACATGTTGCGGACGCACCCCGGCCCCAGCGTGTCCATCACGACGTGCCAGGCCGGCCATTGCTCGAAGTCGTCGATCCGGTGGGTCGTGCCGTCGGGCCGCCGGAACGCAATGTCGTCGACGAGGAACGTGATCCCCTCCTCGGGACAGCCCCATGCGAGGTTGAACAGCAGCCAGAACGTCGAGACCCCGCCCCGCGGGACCTCCGAGATGTCGACCGTGACCTCGTTCCACTCGCCGGCCCTGAGGTCCCGGATCGGCAACTCCGTCGCCTGCCCGTCGCTGTCGATGCGGATCCCGTAGTCGGCCCCTCCATCGGCGTAGCTCGGCCACACCCAGAGCGTCACCGCATCGCAGTCCTGCACGTTGAAGCCGGCCGAGAGGCTCTTGTTCACCGACCGCCAGCCGGTCTCGAGACCCTCGCGGGTGACGCGATGGAGCAGAGCCCCGCGCCCGGCGTGTGTGCGGTCCGTGCAGTACTCGGCCGTGGCGCCGGCATCGACCGCCGTCCAGCCACACAGCCCAGGCTCGGTACCCTCCTCATCGTAGAGCCAGAAGCCGCCGTCGCCGTTCAGGCCTTCCTTGTTGTGGCTCGAGTGCATGGCGACCGTGACGCCCGGTTCGATGAGCGGCAGGTCCTCCACGGCGACGAGGGTGGTCAGCGGGGCAACGCAGGCAAGCGCAGTCAGGATCATCGGCCTCTTCCGTCCGCTTCGGGGGTGTGCCCGGGTCCCTCCATCGCCGGCCCGGGGCAGTCGACAACTCGCTTCGCGGGCCTCGGGCCGGCACCTCCCAGCGGCGGGGGAGCCGATCTTGACGCCCGTTCGGCCTTGATCTACGGTATCTCGTACCCGCTGGGGAGTCGCCAAGCGGTAAGGCACCGGCCTTTGGAGCCGGCACTCGAAGGTTCGAATCCTTCCTCCCCAGCCACCGTGCTCTCCCAGCGTGCAGCCGTGAGGCGCAACGGCGTGCCGTCGCCATCGACGCCGACACATCGGGCCCGGTCCCGCTCAAGCGGGTCACGGGCCGTGTCATTGCGGCTGTCTCACCGTCGCGACGGGGCCGCCGACTCGACGGGCAACCACGGCAGGCCGACCCACAGGAAGGCCCTATCGGCCCCTCCCCCGAATGACCTCGACGCCCTCGCGCCGCCCGGGGCGGACGGGGTGACTCCAGGGATGCTCGGGAGGCGCCTGCATGGATGGCAGCGCAGTGATCGGTCAGCCCACATTCCGAACGATGCGGGGCTTCCGCTACTACCACACCGCCGCCGAGTGTCCCCGTGAGACGGCCGCCGAGACCTGCCAGGAGGTCGAGGAACGGCTCGAGGACTCCATCGAGCACCCCTCCTCGAGCCTTGGCAGCGGCCCCATCGTGCGCTGGCTCGATCTCGAGGCCGGCACGCCCCACCGCGTCGAGGTCGGCTACTGGCTCAACCCCGCCGCGGCCGGTCCCCCGGGCCACGCCGCCCTCGCCGAGTTGCCCCCCTTCCCCTGCGTCTCGCTCGTCTACCAGGGCGCGGCAGACCGCATGGCCGAGGCGCTGCCGCTCCTGGCCGCCAAGGCCCGCGATCTGGGGCTCGTCCCCGGCCGCGAGTACCGCCAGCACGCCCTCCTGTGGGAGGACGCCGACTCGCCCGCCAACGTGCTGCTGCTGCAGCTCGAGGTCTCGGGCAGCGCGCCGACCCCGCACGTCCACGCGGAGGCAGTCCGGATCCACGGCGTGGGAGCGCACACGCTGCTGTACGTGGGGGCCGAGACCGATGCGGCCGGCATCGAGCCTGCCTTCCATGAGATGATCCCGCGGCTCGAGGCGTGCCAGGCGCGGGTTGCCGTTCAGCCTGTCGGCCCCATGCGCTACATCTCCCGGCCGGGACCCGAGCCGGGCATCGTCCTCTCCGAGGTTGCCATCGCCGTCCCGCCCGGCACCCCGGCTCCAGCGGGCGCCTCCGTCCGCGACGTCCCGCCCCAGCAGGTTGCGTCGCTCGTCTGCTCGTGCGGCTATGCCAGCCTCGGCTCCGTCGCGGGCACGCTCAACGCGGAGATCGAGCGGCTCGGCGTGGCGCGCGAGGGCCAGTACGTGGAGTGCTACCTGCACTTCGAGGGCGACGACTCCCCCAACACCATCACGCAGATGATGTACGCGCTGCGCTAGCGCCGGTAGCCTCGGGCGGGCCCGCCTCCTGGAACGGGGCGGTCGGAGCGCCGCAGTGCTCGCGGATGCGGTTCATGAAGTGCCAGAAGCTGCGGTAGCGCGACTGCGGCG
>CAZRDB010000191.1:7926-9763 GCA_964598695.1 uncultured Armatimonadia bacterium | reverse complement strand
GCCGGCGCGGCCGGCTTGGGCGGCGGTGCACTCGGCTCGCCCCCGCCCATGCCCGAGAGGATCGCCTCGATCTCATCCTGCGTGACGGCCGTCTCGCCCATGGAGCGCACGGCCTTGGGGGGCTCGGGCGCGGCCGGCGGCGGGGGCGCCGGGGCGGGCGGAGGGGCCGGTTCCTCGGCGGCCGCGGGCGGCGCGATCAGCCCGGTCACGACGCGGGCGTACTCGGCGGAGATGACCTGCGAGAACGCGAGCACCCGGTCGGCGCAGACGTAGCTGGCGCTCACGAGTCCGAGCGCCTCGTCGCCGGCGAGGTCCTCGAGGGCGTCCTGCTCGTCGCCCAGCGCGAGCACCTCGGTGCCGCGAACGGCCGAGGAGACCGTGCGCTTGACGCGGGCCGAGAGGTCCTGCGCGATCGACTCCGAGACGTAGCCCAGCAGTTCCTCCACGGCCGAGCGATGGAAGTCCTCGAACTCGGCCGGAGGCTCCTGGTTGCCCGGGTCCATCATGAGCCCGGCGGCGACCTTGGCGTCCTCGAGACCCAGCGCCAGCAGGAAGGGGTGGTCCTCCAGCTCGGGGAGTCCCTCGAGGAAGACCACCGCGCGGACCATGGGGTCGGGCAGCACGGAGACGAGGCCGTCCACCGTCTGGGGGGCGACCGTTGCCGCGACGAGCGAGACCTCGGCGTTGCCGAAGGAGACCGACAACGGGCCCGTGGCGCCCTCGAACGCGGGCGTTAGGAGCTCTTCGTAGAGCTCGAACTCGTTCCCCGGGTCGGCCGCCATCACTCATCATCTCCCGTTTGGTCGCGGAACGTGTCGACAACGCGCACGGCCAGAGCGCGCCCCACGCGTCCCGGGCGGACCCAGAACTTGGGCAGGTTCTCGACGCGCATCTCCAGCGGCTCGGTGTGTTTCACGTCCAGGGGGATCACATCTCCCTCGCGCATCTGCAGCAGCTCCTTGGGACTCAGGTAGGCGTGTCCCAGCAGCACCGACACGAGCGCGTAGGTCTTCTCGATCCGTCCGCGGAGCGACTCCTGCATCTCCGCGGTCGGCGCCTTGCTCTTCTGCCTCCGCCACCGCTCGGCCGAGAGGTCGGTCGCGATGCGGTCGAGTGCCACGGCCGGCATGCAGACGTTCACGGTGCTCGTCTCCTCGGCGATCTTGACTTCGAGGAGGATCGCGACGACCGTCTCCGCCGGCTCGACGATCTGGACGAACTGCGGGTCGGTCTCGCGTTGCTCGATCCGCGGCCGCACGGGCGCGATCGACTCCCACGCCTCGGCCAGGGCCGCCATCATGCGCTCCGCGACGCCGTCGATCACGCGGCACTCGATCTCCGTCAGGTTGCGTTGGAGCGAGCGGATGCCGCCGGTGCCGCCCATCAGGCGCTCGAAGAGGCACAGCCCGAGGCCGCGGTTGATCTCCAGCAGCATGTAGCCGTCGAAGGCGTCGGCGGTGAAGATGTAGATGATCGACTCCGTCAGCAGCTCCATGAACTCGTGGTAGGCCATCTGCTGGACGGCGGCGATGTTGAAGTGGATCGGGGTGCGGAGCTGTCCGCCGAGGCTGGTCGCGAGGCGCCGGCCCCAGTCCTCGTGGACCATCGACAGCGCGCGAAGCTGGTCGCGTGAGAACTTCGACGGCGACCGGAAGCTGTAGTCGCGGACGACCGCCTCCTTCTTGGGGGCGGCGGCCCGCTCGCTCGCGGCGTCGGCCGTCTCGGTCGCCTGCGTCGGCTGCTCGCCGGCAAGCGGCACCCCCCCAAGCAGCCCCACTAAACAACCTTGGGAAATAACAACGGCCACCAAAAACACCCCCAGGACAAAACCCCACAC
>CAZRDB010000191.1:7690-7916 GCA_964598695.1 uncultured Armatimonadia bacterium | reverse complement strand
AGCAGCGCCTCGATCTCAGCTTGGGAGAGTACCTCGGGCAACGACTACCTCCCCGAGTCACAACACCTCGGAGTCGACGGCCCCTAGCGGGCCATCACCAACCACTGCGTGACGAGGACGCGGTCGACCGCGCCCTCCTCGCCCATCAGCATGTCCACCCGGCGCCGGACCTCGGCCTCGAACAGGTCCTTGGGCTGCGGCCGGGGCGAGACGAGATCGGAAGAGC
>CAZRDB010000191.1:0-7680 GCA_964598695.1 uncultured Armatimonadia bacterium | reverse complement strand
ATCACGTCGATCACCGTCGACTGCAGCACCGCCAGGTTCTCCGGCTCCTGCCACTTCTTGCCGCGCTCGCCCGACTCGTTGTCGCGGATCTGGAGCTTCACGGTGCACTGCAGCGCCTGTTGCAGGCGATTCGTGGTCGTGAGGTTCTCGCAGACCGGAATCTGAACCATCGTGACCTTCTCCGGCGCCTCGGCGTGCGCGGCCGGGGCGGCATGGCCCCCCGGCGCGGGCATCTTGCGGAGCATCATGATCACGACACCGAGAGCCACGAGCACCAACACGAGCAGGACCGGAACGGCCATCCCGCCGATCCCACGCTTGCCGCGCCCACTCTCCTGCTGTTGGGGTTCCGCTTCCTGTGCCATATCGCTCCTGCCTATGCCGTCGGACAAGGATCCAGTCCTGGGCGCCAGACGCCCGAGCCGGTACCGGAGAGCGCATTTCCCCGCGCCCCCTCAGGCCACCTTCCTGCGGCGCGCATCGCGCGCTACGGGCCGCTCTCAGGCCCCTCCCGGCCTCCCGAGGAGCCCTCCACGGCCAGGTCCTCGGGCAGGGGGACCGCGATCCGCCGCCGGAACGCTACCACGCGGCGGATGATCTCGTCGACTGGCTCCTTGACGATGTACTTGCTGCCCGAGGTGAGTGTGACGACCGTGTCGGGCGTCGCCTCCACGGTCTCGATCAGATCGGCGTTGACGACGAAGACGCGCCCGTTGAGACGGGTGATGAGGATCAGCGCGCTCCCCCCTTCCGGTTCGGTGGGTGTCAAGCCCTCCGGAAGGGCGCGGGAGTCGCCTCCCACGCCCTTCCGGCTCGTCTACGAGAGCGGTCGAGACACTCACTACCTCTTGAGGTTGGTGAGTTCCTGCAACATCTCGTCCGAGGTCGTGATCACGCGGGCGTTGGCCTGGAAGCCGCGCTGCCCGATGATCATCTGGGTGAACTCGTTGGCCAGGTCCACGTTCGACGACTCGAGCGCGCCCTGGACCGTCTTGCCGCGAGAGCCCGACTCCGGCGTGCCGATCTGGGCGGTGCCGGAGGCGACGGACTCCTTCCACATCGAGGTGCCGATCTGGGTCAGGCCGCCGGCGTTGTTGAAGCTCGCCATCGAGAGCTGGCCCAGGAGCTTGCTGAGGCCGTTCGTGAACTCCCCGACGATCTCGCCGTTGGTCGCGATGATGTAGTTCTCGAGCGTGCCCATCGCGACGCCGTCCTGCTCGCTGGCCGAGACGCTGCTCGTGCCGGCGAACTGGCTGAGGCTGGAGAGATCGAGGCGGATCGTCTGCGGCGAGACCGAGCCGTTGGAGAGCGACATCTCGACCGAGATCGTCCCGGTCTGGCTCTGGCCATCGGCGCTGAAGGCGATCGTGCCCGAGGTCGCGCCGCCCGGGACCACGTTCATCCCGTTCTCGTCGGTGGCCCGGTACTCCCAGATCCGGGAGTCGCCGCGCCGGTTGAAGTCCAGGTTGACCCGGTGCTCGGCGCCGAGTGTGTCGTAGACGACGACGCTGGTCCGGTAGGTCGCGACATCGACCGACTGGCTCGGACTGCCGTAGATCGCGTCGATGGCGCTGCTGCCGGCCGCGTCGCTCAGGATCAAGCGGCCGTCGAGGCCGGCGATCAGCGACTCGACGTTGATCGTGCCGGCGCCGTCGGTGTGCGCCGCCGCGGTCAGGTTGCCCGCCAGGCACTGGGTCGTGATGGCGTCGGCACAGGCGAGGGCGAGGTACTGGGGGTCGGGGGAGGCCGAGGCGCCGAACGTCTCGTAGACGCCGCTCTCCATCCCGAGGGCCGCGATGGTGTTCGCGGTGGCCGTGCCCAGGCCGTTCGCGGTGAAGGCGAACGAGCTGTCGGTGCCCTGGCCGCCGGTCGAAGCCGGCACGCCGAGGCCCGTGCTGTAGTCGTAGAACCGCACGGTCGTGTCGCTCTCCTTGACCGCGCGGATGGTCATGCCGGCCGTCGCGTTCCAGTCGGCCACGAAGTTGTCGACGTAGGTCGCGGGGTCAGCGTAGTTGCCGGCCGTCGGCGTGAAGGTCACCACGTTGGTGCCGCCGCCCGCCAGGGTCAGCGTCACGTCGATGGTGTCGGTCGCGAGCAGACCCGAGAGCACGTTGAAGTCGAGCCGACACTCGTCGGCCGTGTAGGCGCCGCCGCGCGCGAGCTGCGGCACCGTGATGGTGTCGGCCGCGCCGACGTTCGGCGTGATGTTGAAGACCTGCGCCGCCGCGGAGAACGGGTTGCCCGTGATCTGGCCCACGGTGGCGGGGGTCGCGGCGAAGCCCTCGGCCTCGGCATCGAGGTTGCCGAGGTACTTCACCAGGGTGGTGTCCTCGGCGATCGTCATGCCGCCGATGGGGATGTTGATCGACTCGACACTGCCGCTGGCATCGACCAGGCCGGTGTCGGCGTCGGCGTTCCATCCCTTGACGTAGAAGCCGTTCATCGACGACACGAGGTTGCCCTGCTGGTCGAGGTTGAAGGCGCCGTTGCGCGTGAAGAACTCGCGGTCACCGTTGCCGATCACGAAGAAGCCGTTGCCCTCGATCGCGACATCGGCGCGGCGTGCGGTGGTCTCGAGCGTCCCTTGGTTGAAGTCGGAATCGACCGACGAGAGCGAACTGCCCAGACCGATCTGCAGCGGGTTGATCGAGCCCGTCGTCCCCGACGGCCCGCTCGCGGCGGAGAGAGTCTGGAGAATGATGGTTCGGAAGTTGGACCGACCGGACTTGTAACCCGTGGTGTTGACGTTTGCGATGTTGTTTCCCAGCACATCGATGCGAGACTGATTGCCCCGCAAACCGGATGTGCTCGAGAAGAGAGACCGCATCATCGGTCCTCGACCTCCCTGCGTGAGGGCCGGCGGCGCCCGTCACCGAAGGGCGCCGGCGCAAGCCCGCGAGTTGGGTGCGGCCTCCGCCGCGGACCGCCTCATTCATTCGGCGGTCCCGGAGCTCCCTCGAAGAGGTCCAGCTCCTACAGGACGCTCAGCATCCCGTCATCCCTGTCTAGACGATCACCGCGCTGTCGATGTTGGTGAACACGTTGCCCTTGCGGCTGTCGCCGTCCATGACGGTGATGACCGTGCGGTTGCGGACACTCACGACCAGCGCGAGATCGTCCATCAGAACGAGCGATTCCCGGCCGCCTCGTTCGGCCGCCCGTCCGACTGCCTCGGACAAACGCGCCAGGTCGGTGGAGTCGAGGGTGACCCCCCGAGAAGCCATCCGTGCCTGGGCGTGCCCGCTGAACCGAACCGGCTCGGCAGCCACCTGCTGCTGCTGCCGAAGGACGTCCGCGAAGGACTGCCCCCCAGCCACGCGCTCCGCCGCCCCCGCGCGCGTCGCGCGCGTCGTGCCGGTCGGCTGGATCTGCCTGGACTGTGGCGGGCCGATCACTCGGTTCTCGTCTGCCATTGGGGATCTCCCCGTCTATCGTCGGTACGAGGTCGTGGAGGGCGCCGCTCAGGCGATCTCCGTCAACTGGTCGAGCGTCAACGTACTGCCATCGGTCAGTACGAGCGTCGGCACCCCGTTCTTCATCGCAACGCCGGCGACCGTGCCGCTGACCGTCTCGGTCTTGCCCGTCTCGGTGTTGACAACCTCCCCCGCGACCGGGCGGCCGATCAGGCCCGCCGCCGAGGAGGCGACGGACAGCTCGGACGCCTGCCGCGTGGCTTCGGAGAGGTTGCGGATCTCCTGAAGCGACGAGAACTGGGCGAGCTGCGAGATGAACTCGCTGTTGTCGGTCGGGTTGAGCGGATCCTGGTACTTGAGCTGGGTGACCAGCAGTGTCAGGAACTCATCCCGCCCCAGCTCCTCCGAGCCGGCGATGGTGCTGCTGCTCGAACTGGACGAGGAGGACGCAGAGAGGGCCGAGGCCATTGTGCTCGAGTCCACTCTCATATCGCCACTTCCCTTCGTATTGCGTTATCGGTCGGGAGCACCTTCCTCCGGACCGCTTCCGTCAGGCCAGCAGGTCCACCGCCGCCGCCGTCCGGTACGGGTTGCTCGCGAACGCCGCCGTCGGACGGAGCGTCGTGAGTGGCTCGGCGCCGTTGGCGTGGCGCGGATCGAAGGTCCGGTAGAACGCGCCGGGGTCCCTCTGTCCCTGCTGCTTCCACGCGCCCTGGTCTCCGGCTCCGCCGAATCCCACGGTCACTTCCAGGCGATCGGGGCTCAGCCCCGCCTGGCCCAGCATGTCCTTCAAGAGGTACATGTTGGACTCCAGTGTAGCCCGTACGGTGTGCGACTGCGCCTCGAAGTGGGCCACCACGGCCTGCTCGGTCGCGCTGATCGTCACGCGTACGTCGCCCAGATGCGGCGGCTTCAACTCGATCACCACGGCGTTCTTGCCGCTCCGGACCGTCTCGTTCACCGCACGCTCGAGCTGGTTCCACACGCCCACGCGCAAGGCTCCGCTCTCACGCTGGACGTCCCGCACGTGCTGTCCCGTATCGGTTGCGTTCACCGCGACCGACAGAGGGGCCGTCGTCGTGCTCCGCATCGACGCCGCGCCCGGGGCCTGCCCCGCCTCCACGCTCGCGACGCTCTCCTTCGTCCGCTTGGCGGATCCCTCCGCCTCCGGGCTCTGGAAGAGCCGCTGCAGCGCGTCGATCGGGACGCTTCGTCCCGGCGTCCCGCCGGTTGTGCCACCCGTCGTGCTCGGATCGGGGGCGGGCGTCGTCGTCGCCGAGGCGCTGGCCGGCGATCCGGCCAACCCCTCGCTCGCCGGCGCGCTCGTCCGTCCGAACGCCCGAACGGGTCGAGCGGCCCGACCGCCCTGTCCCGCCAGCTCGCCGGCCACGGAGCCCATCGCGATCCTCGCGAGCGACTCCGCGTCCGCGGCCGTCTCCACGGCCTGGACCGCGAGTCCCGGTACCGTTGCGGCGACTCCGTCGCCATAGGCCGGCGCCGTCCCGATCGTCTCGACCGGCGCCGTCTCCAGGATGCTGGTCGGACGCTGTGGCGCCGCGCCCGCACCCTCGGTCGTGACCGGCGCCCCCACGGCGGCGTAGCGCCTCGAGCCGCGGGAAGGCTCGGCCACCGGACGGGCGGTCATGGCCTGCGTCGTGACCGCGGCTGTCGCCGTCGCCGGAGCGCTCGGCTCCGCCGCCACGCTGGCGACCACCGTCGCCTCCGTGGGAGCCGGGGTGGGAGCTGGCGTCGGCGTCGGTACCGGCCCCCCCACCACCAACGGTCCCACGCTCGGGGCCGCGATGGCGGGCTGCGGAACGGCGCTACGGACCCCAGCGGCCTGGACCGCGGGCTCCGCCGTTGCCGAGACGCCGTTGGCTCCTCCGACATCCCGATCGACCAGGCGCAGGGGAGCGGCGCGCCCCGTGACCTGCTCGTTGACCGATGCCGAGACCGCGCGGAGCGCGGCCGCGACGGCCGGAACGGGCTGCTTGGGGACGGTCGCCTCCATCGGCGCCGTGCGAACGGCATCGACGGCTGCGGTCGGCTCGGCGCCGGCCACGGTCTCCACCGCGACCGACTGCCGGACGGCATCGAGCAGCAGCGCCGTGGCCTGGGCCGGAGCCGCCTCCGCGGGGGTGGAGGCAGCGGCGGGAGTCGGCGGCGCCGTCGTGCTTCCCGTGGTGGCGGCCTCGGAGAGGACGTGCACCACGCGACCGCGCAACTGGGTGAGAAGCTCACCCACGGCGGCACGCACCGATTCCGATTCCGGTGCGGCCGCCTCCCAGTTCTGCCGGATCCGTACGAGCAGTCCGGCCGACTGGTCGAGCGTCAGGCGGGAGGCGCTTCCGGCCTCCGCCTCGGACTGGGCGATCCGAGCGGCTGTCTCCAGCACGCTCTGCCCGTCCGTCTTCGGCTCCGCAAGAGCGCGGAGCACAGTCTCGGTGACGTCGCGAGCCAGGTCTGTCGCCTGCGGGAGCCCATCGGCGCCGCCCAGCACCGCCCGTGCGTCGATCGAGACCGCGCCGAGGATGGCGTTGAGGCTCGCCATCATGCCATCCGGGATCGCGATCCCGTTCTCCTGGAGCGCTGTGAGCGTCTGCTCGATCGCCTGTCGCACGGAGACGGGAAGCTCCGCCACGAGGGAGTCGACTGCGCGACCCTCCATCGTGAATGTGCCCCTGCCCCGCGCGCCCAACGACCGATCGGCCCATGTCACGAGCACCGTCGCCAGGGCCAGATCGAGAGCCTGGGCCGAGGCATTCGCGACCGTCGCCGTGACATCCACCGGCTCCGCCTCGAGGGTCGGGGCCGGCTCTCGGGAGAGCGGCGCGGTTCGAGCCGAGGGGAGGCCGTCCACGGTCGGCGCGGGATTCCCCGGCTCCGCCGTGATCGGCGTCTCGGCCGTCTCGTCGGTCCCGAGCGCGTGAGCCAGCGCATCGGTGAAGACCTGACTCGGTTCGCGGGTGGAGGCGCCGAGGCCGAGGGCTCCGCCCACGCCCGAGACGACCTCCGCCGCTGCACCGAGTAGCTTGGCGATATCCATTCAATCACCCCCTCTCCCGCCATGACTGGTGTTCGATGTGCCGCGCCTCACACGGGGGCGCGGCGGGGGAAATCGGGTTCGGGGCTACCGGATCAGCGCCATCGCGATCTTCGTGCGCTGGTCGGCGGGCATCTCCTCGAGGATCTTCGCGGCCGTCGACTCCTCCAGGGTGCGGAGGATCTCGACCTGCAGCTCGAGGGGCATGCCCTGGAGGGTCTCGGCGGCGGACTTGGCCTTGGAGGCCTGCAGGATCGCGCCGACACTCTCGATCCTGCGCCGCAGTTCCTTGGCTTCGGGGCTCTTCGGGTCCAGGCTCCGCAGCCCGCCCGGGGGAAGCGTCACCGAGAGGTTCGCGGCCTCACTCTCGGTCTGGGGCACGGGTGGCTCGCGCTCGACGACCACCTCGCGGCGGCCCTCGGGGCCGCTCTCCACGGTCGCGCCGGGCTCCGATTCGGGCGCCCGACTCTCCCCCCCACCCTCCTGCTCATCGAGTCGCCTCTGGGCCTCGGCCTCGGCATCTGCCGGCTCCGACTCCTCGGACAACAGCTCGCTCTCCGTCGCCTCCTCCTCGAGGGGCTTGGCGCCGGGAAGCACCCGTGGGATCTTCTCGCCCACGAGGGGGATCGCCACGATGCCGTACTGGTCGAGGGCGAACGCGGCGGTCAGAAGCAGCAGCACCAGAAGCAGGATGCAGCCGACGGGCCCGCATCCTCTCCGTCTGCCCTTCTTGCCCTTCGCGCCGGCCTTGCCGACCGGCTTCTTCGCACCCGTTCTGGCAGCCATCGCGGTCCTGTCCTAGTAGGGGGCCGTCTCTCCGAACGACCCCATCGCATCGTCGGAAGCGAGGCTGGTGAGTTCCAGCACGCGCTCCACGTAGGCCTGCGTCTCCGGGTACGGGGGGATCCCCCCGTAGCGGGCCACCGCCCCCGGGCCGGCGTTGTAGGCGGCCAGCGCCTTCGCGGTGTCCCCGTCGAACCGGTCGAGCAGCGTCCGCAGGTAGCGGGCGCCGCCCTGAAGGCTCTGGAGCGGGTTGAACGGGTCGCGCACGCCGAGCCCCGCCGCCGTCTCCGGCATGAGCTGCATCAGGCCCTGTGCCCCCGCGGGTGAGACCGATTGCGGGTCTCCCCCCGACTCGGCCAGCATCACGGCCCGGAGCAGAGCCGGGTCGAGCCCCTGCCGGGCTGCCTCGGCGACGATGGCCGTATCCCACTGCGTCGCTCC
>CAZRDB010000190.1:0-9800 GCA_964598695.1 uncultured Armatimonadia bacterium | reverse complement strand
CTCGGTCTTCACCCGTCGGGCGGCGTCGTGCTCCTGCTGCAACTCCGGGAAGTGAAGCCGGAGCTGCTGATCCCCCTCCCACCCCGTTAGGGCGTTCGTGAGGAACACCGCCGGACGCTGATCTTCGTCCGGCGTGGCTCCGAGCGCCTGCATCATCAGGTGAAGCTGCAGGTGGGCCACGACGAACGGCGCGGTGAGGATCTCGAACCCGATCACGCGCCGGCACAGCGCGTCGAGAAGCCTGGCCGCCGCCAGGTCTCCTGCAGCCGTCTCGTGCAGCTCGTCGGCGATGCAGCGGAGGACCTCGATGAGGTACGCGCCGGTGCCGCAGCAGGGGTCGAGGACGACCACCCGCTCGTCGGCGAAGCCCTGCGGGCAGGCCAGCTCTGTCCGCAGCAGTTGGTCGACCCGCCGAACCTGGTACCGCACGATCTCGTCCGGCGTGTACCACACGCCGAGCCGCTTCCGCAGGTCGGGATCGAACGACTCCAGGAAGGGCTCGTAGAAGTAGAGGATCGCGCGGGTCTCAGGCGCGTGGCCTGCGTCGCTGCCACTCCCAAGCTGGGGGCTGAACCGCGCGAAGAACCGTTCCGCGTCGACGCGGCCGAGGGCCTCAGTGGCCTGGTCGAGATGCGCGCGCAGCCCAAGTTCGCGCATCCGCGTCGGGTTGCTGAACTCGTGGAACAGCCCTCCCAGGAAGGGGATGCGGAGGTGCTGCACGCAGTCCTGCCAGTGGAACCGGCCCCGCGCGCCCGCCCGCTGCCAGAGCGTCCACCCGGCGAACAGGCCGTAGAACGCAGTCTGTATGAGCGATGACCGGAGGAACTCCTCGCCGTCGGCGTCTTCGAAGCTCAACCCCAGTGCGCTGGCGAAGTCGTCCAGCAGCCCCTGGACGGCCTCGCTGAACCTGCCCGGCAGCGCGTCCTTGGCACGGCGCGCGAGCCGCGCCAGAATCCGCGCGAGCGACTCTGGCTCCGCGATCGCCGCGTAGCGCGTGACCGCAGCCTCGACGAGGCCGGACAGGGCCGTCCCGCAGCCCTCTGCGGGGGCGGCTCCAGCCGCGAGATCGGAGGCGGTAGGCCACAGAAGGGCCGATTCCTCGATCCGGCGCGCCTCCGGTGGTACGGGCCCAGGGCCGGTGTGGGCTGGGTCGGTCGTCAGGAGGGCGAACTCGCGCACGTTGGTCACAATGACAGCGCGTTTCTGAGCGAGGTAACGCCCGACCTGATCGTGTTGGGCCGTGGAGCGGGCGAGCGCGCGCACGTCCTCGGACGGGAGCTTCACCTCGCACAGCACGACGGCGTAGTCGCCGGGGCCATCGCACAGCGCGAGGTCCGGCATGTCGGTCCCGCCGCCGGCCCGCGCCTCACTCGTGTTCACGCGCGCAGCGAAGGGGAGCCCGAGATCGCGCAGGATCGCGTCGAACAACGCCCGGATCGCGGGGTAGTAGGAGGGCTCGGTTGTCGTGGCAGCCGATGCCAGTCCTGCCGCTTCGGCAGCGTAGATCCGCAGGTACTCGGGCTGTCTCATGGATGCACCTCGGCCCGCGCTGACAGGCTACGAGCCCGGCCAGCGTATCGCGCTATTGTTCTCGTCGCGGGAGCGCGCTCCCTCCAGGGACGCGGCGGTCGTAGGAGGACTCTCGCGCCCGCGCGTGAAGACCTCCTTGGCGCCTGGTGGGGGTGGCGGCGCAAGGGGAAGACGATGGGTCGAGAGCCCATCTGGCGGTCCGCGTCGATCGCCGCGGCCATCGCGGCCGTCTGGCTCGCCGCCTGCTGGCTCCTCCGCGACGGCGCCGACTGGTCCCTCGCCCTCTTCCTCCTTCTGCTCGTCTTCGGCCTGCGGCGCAGGGCGCAGCGGCCGCCGCGGTCGGTGTGGATCTTCACCCACCGCTCGCGCCGGCACTACAGCCACTGACGAAGCCCCACGCTATCGTCTGACGCGCAGGCTGCACACGCCCGGCTCGCCAATCGGCAGCGCGAGGAGGCCTCCCTCCACAGGCAACGAGACCGACCGGAGCACCGCGCCGTCGCCGTCGAGCAGGTCCATGGCGAACCGTTCGCCCTCGAGGCCGAGGGCGGCCGGCCGAACCGCCAGCGGGAAGGCGACCTCCTGCGGCAGTGGGTAGACGCGGAAGCCGTCGGTCCCCTCCCGCACCAGCCGCGCGGCGCCGCTGGTCACGAGCGCGCCGAAGTCGACGACCGCGCCCTCGCGGTTGTACCGCTCCTCGTAGACCGCCAGCGGGCTGAGGGTGTCGGCGGGCGGCTCGGGCTCGGTGACGGTGACCGTTCCGTCGGCCGCCACATGCACCACGGCCACCTGGTAGCGCTGGGCGCCGACCTCAGCGCCCAGGAGCGTCTTCCGGCCGCCGGGCCCCCACACGCCCACGAGGGCCTGGTAGTCCGCCTCCGGGGCCTCGGCCGGCACCGTAACCGTGTGCGGGCCGTCCTCGATGACCTGCCCGAGCTGCCACTGTCCGAAGGGCACGCTCGGCCCATGGTCGCCCTGGAACGTGATCCCCTCGTTCTCGGCGGGGACGCCCTTGCCGACGTAGTGGACGAAGATCCCACAGCCCTCGAGCGTGGCCGGATCGACAGGGCGCTCGACCCGCCAGCGGTAGGTGATCCGGAACTGCCGCGGGCCGACGGGCTCGATCCGCGGCGCGAGGAGACGCGCCGGGAAGAGCACGCCGCTCACGACCCCGGGGTGGTACGCCTGGCCGCGCGCGTCCACCACGATCGCCGCGTCGTCCTCGACGAAGTCAACCACGCGCCCCTCGACCTCCGCCGTGTAGGCCTCTCGGATCCCCCCACCGCGCGCGTGGAAGCCGTACCGCGCGATCGTCCGCCCCTCCTCCTCCACGGGCTCGGGTGATTGGTTGATCGTGACGGTCAGGCCGTTCTCGTAGGTCACTCGGACGACGCCGGTGGCCTCGAGCGCGAGGGCGATCGAGCTGTCGACCCACTCGCCGGCCACCAGGTACTCGATGTTCGTGACCGGCGTCGCGCCGTAGGCGGTCTGGAGCGGCCGCATCATCCAGGCCTCCTTGACCGCGAGGCGCGGCTCGGTGACCCACGTCGCGCCGACGAAGCCGGCATGGGCGTAGAGGATCTCCTGGGTGCGGTACTTGTCGGCCCGGATCAAGGCCATGCGCGATTGCATCCCGGCGTCGTAGCCCTCGGCGAGCCAGCGCTCGTAGTAGCCCATCCCGTGGTTGAGGATGAGGGGGTGGACCTTGAGCAGGTCGAAGTCGGGCAGGATCCGGTGGTGCTCCCCCTCGGCCACCTGCGCCTCGGCGCCGTCGAGCAGGCCCGACCACAGCGCGTGGTTGCTCCCCTCACCCATGACCGGGCCGTCATGCACCTCGCGGAAGAGCCTCCAGAGCGCCTGATGGGCCTCCCAGACCGGGTGGAAACGCCCCGCGATCTCCTCACCGGCGGTGAACTCGACGTGGAACCACGGCGGCACGGCGGAGTGGACGTCGATGAACGACCCCGTGGTGCCGTAACGCTGGTGGACCTCGGGGGTGAACCGCTCGGCGGTCGGGACGATGGCATCGGCGCGGTAGCCATAGCTCTGGATCCGCGTGCCCTCGTTGTACCAGGCCTTCACCAGCTCGCCCTGGGCATCGCGCGCGACCAGCTTCTCGTCCCAGCTCGCGGCATCGGGGTAGATGTCGACGTAGTTCTCATGCACGCCGAACCGGTAGCCGAGCCGCTTGGCTGCCTGGGAGAGCGCGAGCATCTCCTCGTCGCCGCCCATCGCCGCGTTCGCGGGCAGCACATCGGGCAGCTTCGCGTCGTAGCCGCCGTTCTGCCAGACGTGGGCCTGGACGAAGAGATCCTCGACCCCGTACCGGGCGTAGGTCTCGAGCGCCTCACGCAGGACGCGGAAGTTGCCGGTCCAGTCGTCGATGACCACCCGGCGGGCCAGCTCCTCGCGGTAGGGAGAGGCCGGGTTCGGCACATTGGGCAGCACCTCGCCCAGGAATGGCGACACGCTGACCGCCGCCGTCTCGCGCAGGCGGATTCGCGAGCCGTCGCTCAGCGGCTCGTAGTGGGCGACCGCCGGGCCGTGCCGGCTGGCCTCGGAGGTCGTCCAGTCGAGCACGGAGCCGACGAACAGGCTTTGGTCGGTCAGGTAGGTGATGCGGCCGACGGGGAGGTAAGGGATCAGTACGTCCCGCTTCCACGCCGCGGCCCCGACCTGCGGCGCGGTGAACGAGGCGATCGTGGGGTCGGGGCTCTCCAGCTCGATGGCGAGCGCCTTGCCGATGGGCCGGATCCGCTGCGTGACGCGGGCCGCGAGACCGTCGCCGCTCACGGTGCCGGTCGCGACGAGGGTCACGCCGTCGGTGGAGACCTCGCCGGGCGTCCACGCGCCCAGGGTGCCGTTCGCGAGCGTGAAGCCGAAGCCGCCGTTGAGCGGGATCGGCTCACAGCCGTCGTACGAGGCGGTAAGACTACCGAGATCGGCGCCGCGGTCGAGGCGGTACTCGAGTGTGTAGCCCTCGCCGCCGGCGCGCAGGACCCACCCCTCGCCGCTCTCCGCGACGCGGTTCGCGTAGGCGCCGCCCGTCGAGGGCACGACGCCCTGGTCGGCCCGGGCCGCCAGCTCGCGCAGGGCGGGCGCGTGGGCCGCATAGCCGGCCCGGCGCGCGCGGAGCAGGGCCAGACGATCGGCGAGCGAGCCGCTCACGCCCGGCCCCACCTGTAGCCCGAGGTGGCGGAAGAGGCTGAAGTCGAAGCTCGAGTCGTTCGCGGCGCCGGGGTGGACGCGCAGCACGAGGTCCACGGTCCGGCCGGCGAAGGCGGTGAGGTCGGCCTCGACGGGCGTCCAGGCAGTCGACTTCGTGTGCTGCTCGAGCAGCACGTGACCGGGGACCTCCTCGCCGGTCGGCTCGACGCGGGCCCCGAAGGTCACGCCATCGCTCTTCTCGGTGTTGCGCTCGGCCATCGCGTACTCGAACCGGAGCGTGATCGGCCGGACGGCGGGCAGGGCGAGTCGGTACCGCACCTCGAGCGGGCCGGTGCCGTTCATCCACGGGCAATGGAGGAACAGCGTGTCATCGGCCTGCTGGACGACCGCGATTCCGACGGTCGGCAGGAAGTTGCCCGTCCAGCCGATGGGCATGGTCTGCCACGGCTCGGTTCCGCGCTGGTAGCGGACCTCGTACCGGCCCACGTCGATCAGGGCGCTGGCGCCTTCGGACACCGCGACCGGCTCGAGCACCGGCTGCCCGACGAGCGCGGCGAAGAGAAGCGGGATCGCGGGGAACATGGGGCGCCTCCTGAGCTAGTCGCGCGCGAACTGGGGAAGGAAGTCGGCCTGCGCCGCGAGGAGATCGTCGGCGAGCCGAGCCGCCGCCTCGAGGCTCAAGGTGCTGCCATCGAGCACGAGCGCCTGCACGAACTTGTCCCGGCTGCCTTCCAGGGCGGCCTCGACGACGGTCTCGACCCAGAGCAGCCGCGTCGCGAGCGTTCCCGCCACCCCCGAGGGCAGGGGCGGGCCCTGGATCGGCCGGAGCCCACCGCCATCGGCGAAGGCCGGGGCCTCGACGACCGCCTCCGAGGGGAGGTTGGGGATCTGGCCCCGGTTCGGCAGGTTGGCCGAGTAGACGCGTCCGGCGTCCGAGCGGATGCTGTCGATGATCTCGACCACCTGCTCGTGCTCGCCCCCGATCCGCTCGAGCCAGCCGTCGGGGAGCGGGTCCGGCGACTCGGCCAGGGCGCGCATCTCCTCGAAGATCCGGTCGCCGTCGGCGATCGTCGCCTCGAGCGAGAAGGCATCGACGCCGAGCGTCCGACCGTCGTAGCGCCCGCCGGGGAACATCCATGGGAAGAACTCGACCACATGCCGGTCGAGCACGGCGGGGAAGGCGCCGAAGAGCCGCAGGAGCTGCCAGGAGAAGGGGTCGCCCCCCTCCGGCGACCGCGCCTCGGCCTCGGCCCGGAGGCGTGGCAGGGCGTCGGCGCCGTCGACCCGCACCTCGGTGAACCAGGTGAGGTGGTTCATCCCGGCCGCCCGGTACGCGAGCCGCGCGGGCTCGACGCCCAGCACGGCGGCGAGGTAGTGGGCGACGTGGAAGACCCCATGGCACAGGCCGACCACCTCGGCGCCGGTCTGCTTGCGGATCGCGCGGCAGACGGGGGCCATCGGGTTGCCGTAGTTGAAGAAGAGCGCCTCCGGGCACAGGTCGAGGACGTCCTCGGCGACGGCGACCATCGCGGGGATCATCCGGAGCGCCCGCGAGGAGCCGCCGGGCATCACGCTGTCGCCCACGGGCTGGAAGATGCCGTGCGCGCGGGGGACGAAGACATCCTGCTCCCAGGCCCGGCGGCCACCGACGCCGACGGTGCAGATGACGGCGGTCGCGCCCCCGAGCGCGTCCCGCCGGTTCACCGATGCCCGCAGTGTGATGGGCGCGCCCCCCGCCGCGATCATCTTGGCGACCAGACCCTCCGCCACGGCGAGGGCCGTGGGGTCGGTGTCGACGAGTCGCAGGTCGACGGGCTGCCGACGCCGGATCAGGTCGGCCACCAGTCCTCGGGTGAACGATGCGCTGCCTGCTCCGATCAGTACCACTCGCTCGGTCAATGCGGGCTCCCTCCACGCACGGGTGTGCGGTCCCGTATTCCCCGCGCGCGCGCCTCTCCCTACCTCCGTGCCCCTGCAGGCAGGGATTCGCGCGTGGCCTGCCCGAATGAGACGGCCTACCGAGACCGACGCGGAGGCGCGACCCATGGAGATCCGACCCCTCTCGAGCGGCGACTGCGGCCCGCTCCTCGCCTTCTACCTCTCGTTGAGCGGCGAAGTGAGCTGGTTCTACCGGCCATTCGGGGACATCACGCGGGAGAAGCTCGCGGCTCACCTCGCGGAGGCCGGGACCGGCCAGACGATTGCGCTGGGACTGTGGGAGCGGGAGGAGCGGGGCGGCCGCCTCCTCGGCCACGCCTTCATCAGTGGGGTGCGTGAGGAGCGGCCGACCTTCGGCATCGGGCTCCACCAGACCGTGTTGGGGCGGGGCTGGGGCCGCAAGCTGATGTCGGCCTGCCTCGCCGAGGCCGATCGACGGGAACTCCCGCTCGTGACCCTCACCGTCCTCGAATCGAACGACCGGGCGATCCCCCTGTACGAGTCGCTCGGCTTCCGCCGGACGGGGCAGGCCACATTCCGGGCGGACAACGACAGCGTCGCGATGGAAAGGCATCATCCGTGAGGCATGGTACCTCTGCGGCGCCGATCTACTCGGCGCGCCAGGGACGGCGCCGCGCCAATCATCACCACTCCGGCAGGCGCCTGCCTTCGTAGGTCCGGGCTCCGCGGGGGGCGAACCCTCCCGCCAGGCACCGGGCCGCGGGGCGTCGGGGCCGGCCACCTTCCTTCGTGCGGGGAGGAAGGCTACACTGATCGGCGCGGAGAGGCCCCGGACGGGGCCCGCGATTGTCGAGGTTCGGAGGTGCGCGGAGATGCGTCGCTCGCTGGGATTGCTCGTTCTCCTGGCCGTGGTGGGCGTGTGGCTCGCGGGGTGCGAGTCCGGCGGCTTCAAGCCGGCCTATGCGGTCTTCCGGTTCACCGACGCTAACGGCCAGCCGATCCAGGTCATCGGCCAGCGCGCGCTCACGAGCCACGAGCCGGGCGTTGTCCTGGCCCGCAACGCGGCTACGCTTGGCGACGGCCGCGCGGTCGTCCAGGAGCTGGTCGTGGTCGACCCGCTCGAACTCGCCGCGAGCGAGTACCGCGTCGACACGACGCCCGAGGGATTCGTCTCCATCACGGGCGGAAGCCTCGAGAACTACGTCGTCACGCCTCCGAAGCTGCCGTAGCCAGGCAGCCCGTCGCGCGCGAATCGAACGGCCCCGGTGCACGCACCGGGGCCGTTGTTCCGTACGGGTCGGTCGGGAGCGTCAGGCCAGCTCCAGCTCGAGCTCCAGCGCCTCGCCTTCCTGGAGGGTCAGCTCCTTGCGGAGCGGGATCCGCACCCGTCCGTGGGCGGCGGGATCGACGACCGGCGCGAGGGTCGCGACCTCCCGGTCGCCGAGGCGCGCCTTGCAGCCCGCCACGCGCTTGCCCTCGGGAGCGGCGAAGACGAGTTCGGTAAGGCGGAGCGTGCCGTGCCGCAGCTCGATGCGCTCGCGCTGGCGCTCGACGGCGGGGCGGGTCTGGACGAAGAGGCCCCAGCCCTCGGGGGCCGTGAAGAAGCTCCGGTGATCGTCCGGCTGCCAGATGGGCTCGAAGCCGAGGACGCCCTTCGGACCGTCGAGGATGAGCCCCTGGCAGGCGACGAGCAGGCTCCACGAGCTCTGGGCGCGGGCGTAGAACTTGCCGCACTCGAGTTCCTGGAACGGGTTGCCCATGCCGCAGACGCCGCCGCCCGAGTTGAGGTTCTTCCGCGCTCGGCCGTCGTAGCGGGCGCGGGCAGTCCGGACGATCGTCCGAGCCTCGTCGACCATCCCCTCCGAGACCATCAGGCCGGCGGTGGAGTACTCGATCCCGGTCCAGACCTCGATGGAGTAGAGCGTGTACGGGTCCGGACGGTCGTTGCCGGGCCACGTGCACATGTACAGCCCGCCATCGCCGTCGTCGATGTACCGGCGCGGGATCTGCTCCAGGCCCCCAAAGTCGGTCTTGAAGTTGTGCTCGAGGATCGCCCTGCACGCGGCCCTCACCCGCGCCTTGGGGTAGAGGGAGCCGAGATCGAGCTGGTGGGCCCACCACTGGCCGAGGAGCTGGTCGCTGTGGCAGCCGTTGTTGTAGTCGTGCGCCGGCGGGGTCTCGGGGATCTGGATGTACCAGCGTCCGCTCCACAGCGTCTCGTTCTGCGCGACCATGCCCTTCTCGCGGATCGCCCTCCAGCGCGCGGCCGAGACGCTGTCGCCCATCGCGAGCGCGAGCTTCTCGGCGGCCGCCAGCGCGCTGAGGTACTGGCTGCCGATGAAGGTGTTGAGGCCGGAGACGGCGGTGTCGTAGGTGTTCCACTGGTGGCCGCGGGTGAGACCCTCCTCCTGAGCGTCGAAGGTACGGATCATCCACTCCATCGCCTTCTTCGCGCCCGGGTACACCTGGCGGAGGAACGCGTTGTCGGGGGAGAGCTGGTGCTCGCGGAGCGCGGCCTCGATCGCGGCGCAGTGGCCGTCGGGGAAGGCCCCGTGCGGCGTGTGCTGCCGGTGCGAGGTCTCGCCGTCGGGGCGCAGGTAGGTGACCAGGTCGGAGACGCGCATGTTCCGGCCGATCTCGGGGAACAGGCGCGCGTGCGTGTGGGCGTAGTTCCAGACATGGGTGCAGTTGAGCGGACAGCAGCCGTAGGCGCCCTCGTAGCCGGCGAAGTAGCCGCTCGCGTCGCGCCAGCAGACCGCGCTGCGGGCGATCACCGACTGGCTGGTCATCGCGTCGAGGAACTCCTCGGGGATGTTCGACTCGTACACGCTCCGGTGGTAGAGCGAGGTCCGCTCCCACAGCCGCTCCAGGTTGCCGCCGACGTACCGCGCCGCGTCCAGGGCATCGGCGAAGACCTCACAGTAGTAGTTGCCCTGGTGGCCCCAGCGCTCGGCGTTCGGGAAGTGCCAGACCAGCGCGAAGGTGACGGTCTTCTCCTCGTTCGGGCCGAGCACGAAGGGGACCGCCAGCGCGCCGTTGGCCGTGGCGCCCAGTGCGGTTTCGGCCGGAGTCTCGGGCCCCGCGAGCGTGCCCGCGGCCGCGAACTGCGCGAGCAGCGCGGCCGGGTCGGTCCACGCGGTTGTGGCCGACGCGTCGGCGCCGTCGGTCAGGGGCTGAACGTCTCGGAATTCGCGTTCGCGGAA
>CAZRDB010000189.1:0-9871 GCA_964598695.1 uncultured Armatimonadia bacterium | reverse complement strand
CGTCCCGACCTTGGCCTGCTTGGCCTCGAGCCGGTGGATCACCTTGCGGTGGACCGTGGGCGACTGCGGCGCCGGGGTGTTGTCCCAGGCCGTCAGCCCCGTGTAGTGGTGGCCGCCCTCGCCCATGCGCGGCGCCTTGCGCGGCCGGACGGCGGTGGGCGACTTCAGCGTTACCGTCTCGTAGAGATGGCCGAGGTAGCCATCGGAGAGCAGGATCACCGGTGAGCGCGACTCCTCCGCGGCGTTGAAGGCGCGGATGGTGTACTCGTACAGCTCCTGCACCGAGTTCGGGTAGAAGACGATCGGGAAGTAGTCGCCGTGGCTGCCGTAGGCGGCCTGGAGCAGGTCCCCCTGCGCCGGCAACGTCGGCATCCCGGTGGCCGGTCCCACGCGCTGGACGTTCACGATGACCAGCGGGACCTCGGCCATGTGGGCGAACCCGATGGCCTCCTGCATCAGCGAGAAGCCGGGGCCGGAGGTGGCCGTCATCGCCTTGGCGCCGGCGAGCGAGGCGCCGATGACGGCGAGGATCGAGCTGATCTCGTCCTCGAACTGGACCACCTTGGCGCGTGGCTGCTTCACCAGGTACTGCAGGATCTCGGAGGCCGGCGTGATTGGATAGCCCCCGAAGAACTCCATGCCGGCGTCGAGCGCGCCGATCGCGACGGCCTCGTTGCCCTGAACCAGCTGTCTGCCCACGGTCTATCGCCCCTGCCCGACGGTCTCGGTCTCGGCCCCGGTGGGGGCCGCGTGACGCACAACCGTGATCGCGAAGTCGGGGCAGTGAAGCTCGCACTGCATGCAGGCTGTGCACAGATCCAGTGCCGCAACCCGGCCTTCGGCGAACTCGAGGTTCTTCACGGGGCAGACCGCAACACAGATGCCACACCGCTTGCAGCGGTCGTGACGGACCGTTACCGTGCCCTTTGCCAACTCTGGGACCTCCCCGCGCCCCTCTCGCGCGTTCGCGGGGCGGCGGTGAACAGCATAGAGTGGTTCGCCCCCGGCGCGCCGACCCCTTCCCCGGCCTCAGTCTCTGCGCGCGCGCAGCCGGTCGAGGATCTCGCCGCTCACGCCGTACGGGCCGATCTGGACTCGCCACTTGGAGCTGGCTCCGTGGTAGTCGGAGCCCTCCGTGGCCACCAGCCCGTGCTGCTCCGCGAGCTGCGCGTAGTGGGCGACCTGCTCCGGGCTGTGGGCCGGGTGCGAGACCTCCAGCCCCGCGAGGCCGGCTGCGGCGAGGCGCTCGATCATCGAATCTTGGCCCGTGATGCCGGGGTGCGCCAGCACGGCCACGCCTCCCTCGGCCCGGATCACGGCCACCGCGTCCTCCGGAGGGAGCGACGGAGCGGGGACGTACGCCGGCGCGTTCTTGCTCAGGAACTTCCGCATCGCCTCGCGGACATCGACGGCATAGCCCTTCTGGGTCAACACCCGCGCGATGTGCGACCGCTGCACGGCCCCCGGACCGATCGCGCGAACCACGTCGGCCTCGGTGATCTCGACCCCCTGCTCCCGCAGTCGGCGGAGGATCTCCCGTGCCCGCTCCACCCGCGCGTGGCGCAGGGCCGTCAGCCGCTGGTGGACGGCTCCACCCTGCGGGCTCACGAAGTAGCCGAGGATGTGGCACTCGTAGATCGGGGCATTGGCGGTGACCTCCACCCCGGCGATCACCTCGATGCCGAGGGCTTGCCCCTCATCGAGCGCTTCGGGAAGCCCCGCCGTGGTGTCGTGGTCGGTGATCGCCACCCCCGCGAGGCCGGCGCCGAACGCGGCGCGCACCACCTCGCGCGGGCTCTCGACGCCATCGGAAGCGGTCGTGTGGACATGGAGGTCGTACCTCATGCGTCGCTCTCCGTTCCCCTCCGCCGAACGAACTCCCGGGCCTGCTCGACGGTCGTCACCTCACCCGCGAGCTGGGCCGCGCGAAGCTCGCGGAGCACACGGCCGATCTCCGGGCCCGCCGGCGCCCGCAGCAGCTCCATGACCTGCTTACCCCGCAGCAGCGGGGGACGATCCGTGCCGTCTCTCTTGGACTCCTGCCACAGGCCAACGATGCGCGCCACCGTGTCGGTCTGGGTGGTGAGCGCCTCCTCGGTCGTTGCCGGGCCGCGCGCCGCCTGCCGGTCCGCCAGCGAGAGCGCGCAGGTGTCGGGCGTCAGATCCCCCAGGTCCCGCAGCAGCCGGCCGTAGGCGCGATCGGTGACCCGGGCGCCGAACGCCACCATGCACGGCCGCATGTGCTCGCGCACCAGCGTCCGGAGGTAGTGGCGCTCGCCCCGCGAGAGTCGCAGCCGCTCGGCCAGTGCTCCCACGAGGTCGGCGCCGAGTCTGGGGTGATCCGAGAACCGCACTCGACCGTCGTCGTCGGTGGTCATCGCCGTGGGTTTGCCGATGTCGTGCAGCAGGGCCGCCAACCGCAGCAGTGCGGGACGGCTCCGCACCCAGGGCAGTTTGACCCGGGCGATCTCGGCGCGCATCGCCCGCGAGCAGCCGACCGGGAGCGGGGCAAGGACCTCATCGTCGCCGCTGAGCCAGGCATCGGCGATCCGGAGCGTCTCCAGCGAGTGCTCGTAGGCATCGAGGTGGTGGTAGCCGCCCTGGACCAGCCCGGCGAGGGCGGCGACCTCGGGGAGGATCGCGGCCAGGATCTCCAACTCGGCGAGCAGACGCGCGAACCCGGCCGAGCGGTCGGCGCCCAGCGCGCGCACGATCTCGTAGCCGATCCGTTCGCCGGGGGCCGCGGAGAGCAGGGGAGCGGCCTCGGTGATCCACCGGCGCGTCTCGGCCTCGATCGGCAGCGCGAGCCCCGCCGCGAACCGCGCGATCCGCAGCACCCGGACGGGATCGGCTGTGAGGTTCTCGCGGCGCGGGCTGCGTAGCACCCCCGCCCGGAGGTCGGCCAGGCCGCCCAGTGGATCGACCAGCTCGTCGGCGGTGTCCGCCGTAACGGGCAGCGCCATCGCGTTGAGGGTCAAGTCGCGTCGGGCGAGGTCGTCGGTGAGGGGGCCTTCGAGGGCGAGCAGGTCGAGGTAGGCGCCGTCGGCCACCACTCGCCACAGTCCGGCCTCGGCATCGAGACAGCCAAGGCCCAGCCGGTGGCCCGGCCCGAGCCGCTCGCGCAGCAGTGAGACGGCGCGCAGCGCGATCGGTTTGGGGTCGCCGCCGACGGTGACATCGAGATCGGCACACTCGCGGCCGAGCAGGGCGTCTCGCACGCAGCCACCCACGAACCAGGCCGGCACTCCGGCCTCGGCCGTGGCCGCGCGAGCGGCCCAGCGTAGATGGGCGAGCGGTTCGCCGCCCGGTGCGTGGGCCTCTCGGCCGTGGCCGGTCGGGTCGTCGATGCCGTTCGCGGGGGGCGGTGGGGCGGGCACTCAGGACCCCTTGTCCGTGGCTTGGTCCGGGAACAGCTCGACGCGGCTCCTCTCGATACTGGCGCACATCGCCTGGCACATCGCCTCGATGGCGGGGTCGGCGACGGAGTAGAGGCTGTGGGGCCACGCCTTGCGGCGCGCAACGAGCCCGGCGCGCAGGAGCACTCCCAGGTGCCGGCTGACGTTCGGCTGGCTCGCTTCGGTCTCTTGGACGATGGAGGAGACGCTCTGCTCGCCTTCCAGGAGGCACTGGAGGATCGCGAGACGGGTGGGGTCCGACAGCGCGTGGAACTTGCTCGCCACCAGCTCGAGGCCGGCCTGCGTGAGTCTCATGGGGTACCTCCCTGTCGCCGGGCGACATCGAGACGAACCATGCGTGTATACGCATATGATAACACGTACCCTCCGTCGCCGACAGCTTCCCATCGTGCCGGGATTGCCCTACGATGGGCCCGACGGGGCACGGGGGGGCGAAGGAGTGGACGGATGCGCCGCGTTCTGCCGGCCTTCGTGGCCCTGACGACCCTCGGCGGGCTCGCCGCCGCCGGTCGCGCCGAGTCGCTGGCCGACCTGCCTCGCCTCACCGGGCCCTCGGTCTCGCGCGTCTCGAGCGCCGACCCGGCGGGGGCCAATGCCGACTTCCGCGAGGTGCCGGCCGGCGGCACCCTGGTGCTGTTCGACCAGGGCGGCGCCGGGCGGATCGTGCGCCTGTGGTGTACGCTGGCCACCAAGGAGCCGGCCCACCTGCGCAAGGTGGTCCTCCGGATGTACTGGGACGGCGAGACCGAACCCAGCGTCAACTGCCCCCTGGGTGACTTCTTCGGTCTGAGCCACGGCCTGTACTACCACTTCCTCTCGACTCCCCTCAACGCGGCCGTCGGCAAGGGCCTGAGCTGCTTCCTGCCGATGCCCTACGCGAACGGGGCGCGGATCGAGATCGAGAACCAGGGCAGCGAGCCGATCCGCAAGTTCTACTGGAACATCGACTACGAGGCCGGCGCGGCTCCCGAGGCCGACACCGGCCGGCTGCACGCCCGGTTCCACCGCGAGAACCCGACCGAGGCCCAGGCGGGCTCGGGGCCTGAGGCGAGCTACGTCGTGCTCGACGTGAAGGGCCGGGGCCGGTTCGTCGGCTGCGTGCTGGGCGTCCGCCGCCTTCAGTCCGGCTGGTGGGGCGAGGGCGACGAAGTCCTGGAGGTCGACGGACGGACGGTTCAGGGCACCGGTCTCGAGGACTACTTCCACTGTGCCTGGGAGTTCACGCAGCCCTTCTGCGCGCCGACGTTCGGCGTGCCGTACCTCGACCCGGGGACCGACCCTGAGCGAGTCGTCGCCTACCGGTGGCACCTCGACGATCCGGTCACCTTCTCCGACAGCCTGCGGGTGAGCATCGAGCACGGGAGCCAGAACGACCGCGCCGACGACTGGTCGAGCGTCGCCTACTGGTACCAGGCCGAGCCGCACACCCCGTTCACGCTGCCGCCGGTCGAGGCGCGGCTGCCGGGCAGCGAGGCCGGCACGTCGGTCAGCGCGGAGAGCGTCGCCGTCACGGTGGCGGGGGCCCCCAAGGTCGAGCAGCCCAAGCCGCGGATCGTCCCGCAGGTGGTCCCCGAGGAGGAGCCCGGCTCGCCGGCGCTTGCCGCCGCGGGAATGGTCCTGCTGCTCGTGTGGCTACCCGTGGCGCTTGGTGGACTGGGCTGGTGGGTTCTCCGCCGTCGCGCGGCGTAGGGAGTCGGTGGACGGATGTCCCAGGTTGCGGTGGTGACCTGCGCCGAGGGGATCGTCGCGGCGTCGGAGAGCCTGGTGTCGTATGAGCACGGTCCCTCCGGCGACCTGCTGCAGAAGGTCCACCCGCTGGGCCCGCGGCTGGTGTTCTGCGCCGTCGGCAACGCGACGATGCCCGACCCTCGGCTCGACCATTCCTGGCCCGGCATCGCCTTCCACCTGCGGACCCTGACCGGCGGCGGGCCCATCGAGGGCGACCCGGTGGAGGTGGCGGAGCGGCTGGGGATCTTCTTCGTCGATGTGCTCGACTACCTGGCCGAGAACCCGCGGGGGGGCGAGGGACTGGCGCTTGCGACCTGGCGGGTCGACTACGTCGTTGCCGGCTACGCCCCGGGCTCCGAGGTTGGAGTCGCGACCGCGTGGGAGGCCGGCCCCCACGGGGCCGGGGAGTTCGACCGCGCGACGACCGAGCAGCGCGTCGGGCGCATCGCGCTCGGGGTCTTCCCGGAGTGGCCTCGGAGCGGCAAGCTCGTGCGTCGTCGCCTGCCGCGCCCGGGTGAGGAGGCGCCGCCTCCGCCGTTCACGCTCGAGCGGGCCGAGGCCTCGGCCCGGAAGCTGATCGACCACGCCTGCGAGCGCTACCCGCGCTACTGCGGACCCCCGCGGCAGGTCGCGGTGCTCGAGCGCGACCGCGACCTGCGCTGGGTCGAGAAGCCGGAGTGGGTCTGAGGGCGGCGGGGGTCAGGCCCGAGCCGCCTTCACCCACGTGAGCGCCTGGTGGACGTGGCCTCGGACACCCTCGAAGTCGTTGGCATCGAGCATCTTGCTCGTGATGAGCTGGCTACCCATCCCGAGGCAGGCCGCGCCCGCGCGGAGCCACTCGGTGATGCTCGATTCCGTCAGCTCGACGCCGCCGGTGGGCATGATCCGGGTCCAGGGCATGGGGCCGCGGACCGACTTCACGAAGCCGGGCCCGCCCAACTGCCCGGCCGGGAACAGCTTCACGATCTCGGCTCCCAGCTCCTCGGCGCGCGAGATCTCGGTCACCGAGCCGCACCCCGGGAGGTAGGCGACCTTCCGGCGATTGCAGGCGATCGCGGCCTCCTCACTGAGGATCGGCGAGACGACGAAGGCGGCGCCGCTGCCCATGTACATCGACGCCGTCGCGGCATCGAGAACGGAGCCGACGCCGAGGATCACCTCGGGGTAGGTCTGTGAGGCCCAGTCCGCCAGCTCCGTGAACACCTGCCACGCGCGGTCTCCCCGGTTGGTGAACTCGACCACGCGCGCGCCCTCGTCGGCGCAGACCGCCAAGACCCGCTTCGCCAGCTCGAGCGAGGGATGGTAGAAGAGGGGGACGAGCCCCACGTCCAGCATCGTGCGGTAGACGGTCAGCCTCTCATGTTTCGCCATCGGTTCCCCTGCCTCTCGTCACTGTCCCGCGCCGATCTGCCACAGCAGGAAGCTCAGCTCGAGGGTGGTGTCGTCGACGCTCTGGGAGACGGTGCGGCCACCCGAGTGGCCCACGGCTTCGTCGTAGTGCAACAGGATGGGCAGGCGCGAGCTGCTCGCCTCCTGGAGGAGGGCGCACATCTTGCGCGCGTGCAACGGATCGACCCGCGTGTCGGCGTCGCCGGTGCGGAAGAGCACCGCGGGATAGCGCTCCCCCGATCGCACGTTGTGGTAGGGCGAGTAGGCGAGCAGGTAGGGGAACTCCGCCGGATCGTCGCTCGAGCCGTACTCGTCGACCCACAGCTTGGCGAGCAGGAACCGGTGGTAGCGAACCATGTCGAGCAGCGGGCAGCCGCATGAGACCGCCCGGAACAGATCGGGCCGCTGCGTGAGCGCGGCGCCCACGAGCAGGCCCCCGTTCGAGCCACCGGCGATCGCCAGGTGCTCCGGCGAGGTGTAGCCCTCCGCGATCAGGTGCTCGGCCGCGGCGAGGTAGTCGTCGAAGACGTTCTGCTTGTTGCCCTTCTGCCCCGCCTCGTGCCAGGCGTCGCCGAACTCGGCGCCGCCGCGCAGGCAGGCCAGCACGAAGACGCCGTCGCGCTCGGCCATCGTGACCGCGCGCGCCGAGAAGCCCGGTGTCTGCGACGCGCCGAAGCCCCCGTAGGCGTTGAGCAACGTCGGCCGCCGGCCGTCGAGTGCGAGCCCCTTCCGGTGGCACGCGAACAGCGGCACGCGCGTCCCATCGCGCGAGGTGCACCAGAGCTGCCGCACCTCGAACGCGTCGGGATCGACCGGCGCCTCGTGCCGGCCCCAGACGGAGGATTCGCCCGTGCTCACCGCATAGCGGAAGATGGTCTGTGGGGTGCAGAAGGACTGGAACGCGTAGAAGGCCTCGTCGCGGGCCCAGCGTCCGAAGACGCCCGACAGCGAGCCGAGCCCGGGCGGCTCGATCGCGCCCACCTCGACGCCCTCGGGCGTGAAGATCCGTGTGGTCGGCACCACGTTCTCGAGGTAGCTCGCGAACAGCTTGCCGCCGGCCACGGTCAGGTAGCTCAGCGCGTGCGGACGCTCGGCGATCAGCTCCCGCCAGTTGTCGCGCGCCGGCCGCTCGAGATCGACCTCCAGAACGCGACCGTTGGGCGCCTCCCAGTCGGTGGTCACGTAGACCCGGCTGCCTGGCGCCGTGCAGGAGAAGCTCGCCTCGACGTCATCGACGACGGTCTCGATCGGCCCGTCGGTCTCGAGACACTTGGCGTAGACATCGGTGCGGCGCGCCCCGGCCCCGTACCACACCGACAGCAGCAGCCATCGGCCGTCCTCGCTGATCTGCAGCCCCACGCCCCGGCGCGGGTCGAGCCCCTCCCCGAACACCAGCTCGCCCTCGTCCCGCGCGTGGAGCGGCCGCCGGTAGACGCGCGGCCCCTCGGGGAGGTACCGCACGTAGTAGACCGTGCTCTTGTCGTGTGTGAGCACGATGCCGAAGTACCGCGCCTTCGGCAGCCCCAGGGTGTGCGACGCGCCGGTATCGGTGTCGATCTGGTAGTAGACCACCTCATCCTCGCCGGCGTGGCGGAGCCCGTAGAGGAGCAGGGAGCCGTCCTCCGAGACGCAGCTCACGTCGACGGTGACCGACAGGTCCTCGGACATCGTGTTGGGGTCGAGCAGTACGCGCTCGGACCCCGTCGGGCCCATTCGGCAGCAGTAGGTCGGGTGCTCCTGCTCGCGGTCGCGCCGGTAGTAGAAGCACCGGTCGCCGCGGACGGTGGGCATCCCGACGAACGAGGTGCGGGTCAGTTCGTCGAGCCTCCGCTCCAGCGCCTTGCGTCCCGGCAGGGGGTCCAGGATCGACCGCGTGTAGGCGTTCTGTTGCGAGATCCAGTCGCGCGTCTCCGGCGCCCACTGATCCTCGAGCCAGCGGTAGGGGTCGACCACCTCGACGCCGTGGAGAACCTCACGGCAGTCGTCGCGGCGCGTAGCGGGCGGAGCGGGAAGTCTCGGTCGGTCCATGGTATCTCCCATCGGTCACGGTGCTGCCGCGGCGGGCCGCGGACTACCCCCCCCGGGCGCCTGTGGGCTCCTCGCTCAGGGGCGGGGCCTCGCCCCGGAACGGGGTCATCTCGACCGCGATCCGTAGGGGCTCGGCCCCGGTCGTGAGCCGGAGCGCCAGCTTGGTGACATCGGCGTTCTGTGCCTGCGGGGGCGCGGGACTGGCCTCGAGCGCCTCCCAGCGTGCCTCGGCGGGGCTCGTCACGGTCAGGCGCAGGTGCGGCCCATCGCCCCGAGAGAGCAGCGCGGTCGCCCCCCGCAGCTCCTCCACGCGCGCCCGTGTGAGCATCGCCCAGGTGATCCGGATGCCCTCCGGAGCCTCGATGGTGTCGTGCAGCCACACGTGCGTCTGCTCGACCCGGTCGATCCGGCGCAGCACCTTGGTGCAGGTCGGCGCATAGGCCGCCGTGAGATCGACTACGGCGTAAGCGCCCGCGTCACCGGTCGCGAAGTCCACGATCGGCGCCACCGCGCGCTCGACCTGGTTCTGGTCGTCGAGCGCGAGCGTGTTGTGGCTCTCGGTGCGGAGGCGGAAGTACTCCCACCGCTGCTTCCCGAAGTAGCCCGGCAGGTTGTAGTTGTCGGAGCCGAGGTCCTCGGCCCAGCGGACGCCGAGCGCGTCGAGCACGAACGTACCCAGGTCCAGATGGCTGTGGTTGGCGCGGTTGTCGCCGCCCTTCAGGCCGAGGAACGTTGCCTCGGGGTCGCTCGGATGGCTCCGGAGGAAGGCGACGTGTACGCCCTGGAAGAGGCAGTCGAGGGGCTTGGGTCCGGCCGTCGCCTCGCCGGCTCCCGCCGAATACCACAGCAGGTCCCAGGGCGAGGGGACCTGCACGGCCGCGACCTCGTGGGCGAGGTAGTCGACGCGGCCGAACCGCCTCCCGAGCCACAGCATGCACGGCGCCGTGCCCGCCCCGGATCCGGCGTCGGCGTAGTTGAACGTCTGCCCCGTCGGACCCACGAACCGGATCCGGAAGTCGCCGGCCTCGGCGAAGCCGGGGATCGCGCACAGCCCTCCGTCCGAGCCGGTCGCGGTCTCGAGCGCCGCCAGGAAGTAGACCGTGTAGGCCGTCGCGTAGCCCCAGTAGCCGGGGCCCTCGGCCCAGCCGCCGTCGGGGCCGTACTCGCGCATGGCGTTCGGCATCAGGGTCACGGCCTTGCCGAGCACCAGGGCGGCCAACTCGGGCTCCTCATCGGCCAACGCGAGCGCGCCGATCCCCAGTCCTCCGTTGCAGACCTGGTTCCAGTTGTGGCGGCACGAAGTCCACCAG
>CAZRDB010000188.1:9637-9892 GCA_964598695.1 uncultured Armatimonadia bacterium | reverse complement strand
GGCGCCAGGCCGCTCAGGTTGGTGGTCGGGCTGAGTGGCGACTAGTCGCCCGAGCAGTTCGTCGGGGCGCTCGCGCGGCACGGGCCGCCGCTCGAACGCATCGTGGTCTGCGCGGCCGGCACCCCCCGGGCGATGCCGGCCCACACCCTTGCCGCCTGCCTCACCGAGCTTGGTCACGCATCTGTCTTTCCCCCCAAAGCGTGGGTGTGGGAGCCCCCCGTAACCCTGGTGGCCCCCCGGGGTGAGATTGTGTTA
>CAZRDB010000188.1:0-9627 GCA_964598695.1 uncultured Armatimonadia bacterium | reverse complement strand
AGACCGCCTCATCGGTCGAGGAGGCTCTCCGACGAAGCCGTGAGGGCGCCTCGGGTGTCCTTTGTGTAACGGGCTCGCTCTACGTCGTCGCCGAGGCGCTCCGAGCCCTGGGCATTGCCGCATTCCCCGAGAGCGATCGCGAAAGGACCTCGCCATGACCCGCTTCCTCCAGGCCGCCGCGCGCCGGTGGCTGCCGCTCGCGCTGCTCGCCTCACTGCTCCTGGCCTCGGCCTCGGCGCTCGCCGCGCCGGCCGCCCCCTCCTCGGTGGCGACGGCCGCCCTGCAGCAGGCGGCGAAGCTCACCCCGGAGGAGGCTGTCGCCGAGGGGCGAGCGTTCCTCGCCGAGCACCTGACGGGCGAGAGCCGGTACTTCGTGCAGCTCTCCGACACGCACATCGGCGGCGGCGCGGAGGCGGAGGACGGCGGGGGGATCTTCAAAGCCTTCCGGCCGAGCGACAAGCTGGCGCGGGCACTCGACCTCGTCGCCAAGCTCGAGCCCGCGCCCGACTTCGTGATCCTCACGGGAGACCTCGCCGACCACGGCAAGCCCGAGGAGTGGGCGCGGTTCGCCGAGATCCTCGCGGGACACGCGACGACGCCCACGTACATCCTCCGCGGCAACCATGACGCCGACCTCGCGGGCTTCCTCGCGGCCTTCGGCGACCGGCCGGAGTTCGAGCCCGAGCGCATGGCCACCACCGGCGCCTGCTACGCGTTCGACTGGCAGGGCTGCCGGCTGGTCTGTCTCGACTCCGAGTCGTACAAGCAGGAGAGCCCCCAGGCGGAGTGGCTCGGCGCTGAGCTGGCCGCGGCGGGCGACCGCACCGTCCTCGCGTTCGACCACCGCCACACGCGGCCCACGGGCAACCCGCTCGCCGACCGGAGCGGCGCGAAGTTCCAGCAGACCGACTACACCGCGCTCGAGGAGCAGCTCCTCGCGGCGCCGGGCTTCGCCGGCTTCTTCTGTGGCCACGTCCACTACACGTCGCTCCAGGAGGAGGGGCGGTACCGCCAGTTCACCCTGACCTCGACCTACTACAGCCTGGATGCGGGGCTCTCGCAGGAGGGCGGTCTCCTCGCGCGCCTGGTGCACGTGGACGGCGGCCGGCTGGTGTGGACCGCAGTGAAGGACCTCGACGCCGGGACGCGACTCGAGTGGCCCAAGCCGACGGAGTAGGGAGCATCAGGGGGAGACGACACGGCTTGCGCGTAGGTAATCGCGTGCCCAGTCGTGGGCCCGCCGCGCGTACTCCCACGCCTCAACAAGGTCACCGACCGTGAGCGACTCGTGGGGCAGCACGATGCCCACGTCGCCGCCCCACCACGGGTACTCGGTGTTGCGGCGCAGGGGCGCCGGCTGGCCCCTGCTGCCTTGAGGGGCAAGGTCAAGGAGGCCCGCGATGCGCGCCCGGTCATCGGCGCCGAACTCGTCTTCCAGGTTCACCAGCAGGTTAGAGATCTCGCCCTGCAGGTTGTAGATGAGCTTCAGCGGCTGGTGGCCGACGAGGTAGTCCGCGCCAGATGCCCAGCGGGCCGCAGCCGCAGTGAGGCTCTTCTCGAGGCTCTGGCAGAACAGGCGGATGGCGATGGCCCTCATCTGCGCCCCCCGAGCGCCGGGGCCGGCCGACGCCGACGAGGCGTCCAGCACACATCCTGCGTCTGAGTCGATGCGGGCTTGCTCGAGCAGCGCGGCACTCCAGTTGTGCGGGCCTGCCGGCCTAGCCATCGCGCAGGTCCTGAAGGGCTGCGTACAGGCAACGGAGTTGGTCCGATAGCTGCCCCTGCGCGCTCGGGTGCAGGAGGCCGGCATCGGCACCGCGCATGACCTCGCGGAGTCCGCTCTTCCCCCACTCCAGTGCTAGGGAGAGGTCGTCGGGGTGCGTGATTGCGATGCGCACCTGGATCGGTTCGCACGAGACGGGGAGTTCCTGCCCCGGCCGGAGCGTGAAGGCGAACGTGCGGAACCTCGGGTCCCCCGTCGTGTACGTGGTCGGATCCACCTCAATCAGGTAGGTGACCGCACTCGGCCCCTCGCCCGAGCGAACCCCCACTACCATCGAGATCCCGTGATCGGGCAGCGCCGCATGGTCCGCCGCGACCTGGCGGAGGGCCAGGCCCTCGTCGGTGCCCCAGAAGCTGCTGGTGTGTACCGCCATGGCCTCGCGCCTCCCGTGCCACCCTCCCCATAGGATGGTACCACCGCGCTGTGGCATCGTCTACCGGAAGAACGCGTAGACCTCTTTCTGCTTGATGAGGCCGTAGATGGTCCAGGCACAGCCGCTCATGACGTCGCCGAGGATCAGACCCAGCGCGACGGGCACCAGCTTCCGGGTGCCGGTGTTGCCGGCGTAGCGCGTCACGAAATACTTGAGGAGCCAGGCGATCAGGAGCGGGCACCACATGTGGTGCATGTACCAGGTCGAGGAGAGCGCGAAGCCGATCGGGTGGAGCGGCCACCACGAGACGCGCGTCTTGAGGGTCATCATCGCGAAGTAGAAGACCAGGCCCAGGCCGGTCGGGATGACGCGGTTCCAGGCGAACTTGTGCGGGTTCTCGAGCCAGCCCATGAGCTGACCGAGGGTCTCGCCCGTGTGCCAGTCCGGGTAGTTCTGGCACTTGGCGACGGCGCCCTTCCAGTGGAAGACCGGCAGGTAGACCGCCCACGCCAGCACCGTGCCGAGGACCAGCGCACCGGCCATGGCCCAGTAGAGCCGCCGGGAACTCCCATGCGACCGCTCCATCAGGTAGTAGCCCTCATTGTGGAAGGGCAACGCCACTGAGCGCATCCCACGGCTGAGGCCGAAGAACGTGCTGGCGACGGTGAGACTGCGGGCGCCGACGCCTTTGGTCGAGAACGTGTTGCCCAGGAGCACGACCGGGCCGAGGCGCTCGATCTCGTGAACGGGAAGGCCCATCTCGGCGCGGATCCGGCCGCAGATCAGGGCGAGCACGTAGTAGACGCCCCAGTGGAACGCGGCCTGCCACAACCCCATGCCCTGGCCGAACTGCATCCCCTTGGGCCCGGCGCTCATCGAGATGACCACGAGGCCCACGAAGCAGGCCACGAACAGCAGCGCCGCGCCGCGGTAGGAGGCAGGCTCGCCGGCCTCGACCTCCCGATCCCGGCGAAGGACCGCCCGCAGTACGGCGGTGTAGTACGACCGACCGATCCAGAGCGAGAACAGGAGGATCCCCAGGTAGCCCCCGAGCGACTGCTCCTTCTGGAACGGCCACTCCGGCGGTCCCTGGAGCCCGAGCCACGACTTGGCGATCCACTGGGCCTTGAAGAAGAAGAAGAACACGACGCACGAGATCGCCAGCTCCGACGGCAGCAGTAGGCCGAGCCCGACGATCATCGGGTAGAAGGCGAGGCTGACGTGGCCCGCGGCGTTCCAGGGACGATCGGTGAGCGCGTTCGAGATGTTGAGCGCCGGGTTCGTGTTCTTCTCGAAACCGGCCGCGATGGGGATCAGCGGGAACTTGGGGGAGAGCACGTGGAGGCCATTGGTGATGTTGATCACGGTGACGATGGCGACCATCCACCACAGCGCGCGATCCCGCAGGAAGTGCGACCGCGGGTTCGTGACCTCGTAGGGCACCTGGGCGATCGGGAAAGTGAGCTTCTCGGTCTCCTGCCAGCGGCGGCGGAACAGCACGGAGAGTCCGAGCGGCCCCAGCCAGGCGAGCGACAGGATGATGATCCACCAGAACGCCGGCTCGGCCCACGCCTCGAGCGCCGACGGGTTGCCGTAGAACCCGAGGACCGTGCTGCCGCCCTCGTAGAAGCCCTTGAGCGCGGCCTTGTCCTGCACCACCAGCGAGCGCGGCAGGTGCTCGAAGAAGACCTCCTGCCAGCGGTTCTCCGGCGTCGCGCGGTAGACCGGCCCGGCGATGTCGGCCCACTGCCAGTGGAGCCAGTCGTACCCGCCGCAGGCGCTGGTGACGCACAGGAGGGTGTACACGACCAACAGCTCCGACTGCGACATCGCGGCCCTGGGGAGGTACCGTCGGATCAGCGCGTTGCCGGCCGACAGCACCACCAGGACGAAGATGATGTGGTAGAAGAACGAGACCAGCGTCGGCGAGCCGACCCAGAAGACGACCTCCATGAAGACCTGCCAGTACATGCACAGGGGGGCAAGCAGCAGCGTGAGGAGGAGGGAGCGCCAGGTGACGCCCTTCTGCGCCCACCGGGGCAGCCCCCTGCGGTCTTGCGGGGTCTCTATCTCTCGCTCCACGATCGCGTGCCCTTCCACATGGCCCTGCGTCGACGGGAGTTCGGCGCGGACGGCGCCTTCCCCTGCAGGAAATCGCGACGCCCCGCATCGCCCACGAATGGACCGAGGAGAGTTGGGCCGGGCGGACGAAGTTACCCACGCACCGGCGGGTGCCCTGGGGAGCCCCCCCGCTCGCGCGAGGACGCCCCCCGCCCTCGACGCGCGGCGCGAGCCCTGAACGGAGGCGCGGCTTGGCGAAGGTCTTCGTGTTCCGCTTCGACCCGACGGTCGATGAGCGGGGCTACTTTGACGAGTACCGGGTGGAGGTCCGCCCCGGTCTGACCGTGCTCGAGGCGCTGTTCCTGCTCCTGGAGCGCGAGGACGGCAGCCTGAGTTTCCGCTACGCCTGCCGCGGAGCCGTGTGCGGCTCGTGCGCCATGCACATCAACGGGCGCTACCGGCTGGCCTGCGCGACCCAGATGTCCGACCTGGGCGACGAGGTCACCATCCGTCCCCTCAACCACCTCCCCATCATCAAGGACCTCGTCGTCGATATGGACGGCTTCTTCGAGAAGTACAACCGCGTTCGGCCCTACCTGATCGCGGCCGGCGCCGGCTGCGAGGACAAGGAGCGGCTCCAGAGCCCCGCGGAGCGCGCGCGACTCGACGGCCTGATCGAGTGCATCCTCTGCGCCTGCTGCCAGTCGTCGTGCCCGTTCACCGCGACCGATCCCGACTACCTCGGGCCGGCCCTGTTGCTCAAGGCCGACCGCTTCTGCTCCGACTCCCGCGATGTCGGCACGGCCGAGCGGCTCGAAGCCTTCGACTCCGAGCACGGCGTCTGGCGCTGCCACACCGCCTTCAACTGCGCGGAGGTCTGCCCCAAGGAGCTGAACCCGACCGCCTCGATCGCCCACCTCAAGGGGGTGGCGGTCCAGCGCCGGCTCGGTCGGCGGGGCGTGCCGAATCCCGAAGGAAGAGAGTGATCGCGCGATGCAGCGGACTGGCGGCCCGACCGGCCTCCTGCCCTGGGTGCTCCAGCGAGCCACGGGCGCGCTCCTGCTGATCTGGCTCTGCACCCACCTCGCGTTCTGGCACTTCCGCCACGCGCCGGCCGAGGGGATCAGCTCGGGCACCGTGGCCCACGGCGCCGCGGGCCACGCCTCCCTCTGGGTGGTCTGGGGCAGCATCCTGGGAGCGCTCTGCCTGCTCCACGGTCTCAACGGCGTCCGCAACATCCTGTACGACTACGGCCTCGCGCGCCGCTACGGCAAGGCCGTGACCGGCGCGCTGTGGGCGATCGGCCTCGCCGGCCTGGGCTGGGTGGCCTACAACCTGCACCTGTTCACCCACGCCACGGCGTAGGGAGAAGGAGGAAGCACACGATGCGTCCGGTGGTCGACGAGGCGGTACGGATCGCCAAGGAGCCGCTCGACGAACTGCAGCTCAACCCCTATGCCGGGATGCGCGCCTTCCTGTGGCAACGCATCACGGGCGTGGCGATCGTCCTCTACCTGTTCCTGCACATGACGGTCATCGGAACCATCGCCCGCGGGCCGGAGGCGTTCGACCGCATGCTCCGCCGGGTGACCGAGCCCCCGTGGCTGCTCGCCCCCCTGGAGTTCCTCCTGATCCTGATCATCGGGTTCCACGCCCTCAACGGGATCCGCGTGACCGTGCTCGAGTTCGGGGGCCTGGCGAAGCACCACCGCGCCTCGGTCCTCGTGATGGTGGTCGTGTTCGTCGTGCTGGCCGTCGGCGGCGGGGCGCTGTTCTTCACGCGCTTCCTGCACGCCTAGACGCTCGCACCCCAAGGGAAGGTCGGAGAGTGCCGTGGCGAGACCGCGCGTGTTGATCGTCGGTGGGGGACTGGCCGGCATGATGGCCGCGATCGAGGCCCACGAGGCCGGCGCCGAGGTGACCGTGCTGACCCGCGTCTACCCGGTCCGGTCCCACTCCGGCGCCGCCCAGGGCGGCGTCAACGGCGCGCTCGCCAACCACCCGGATGCGGCTGACGACACCTGGCAGCGCCACGCCTACGACACGGTCAAAGGCTCCGACTACCTCGCCGACCAGGACGCGGCCGAGTTCATGACCCAGCGGGCGCCCGGGGTGATCATCCAGCTCGAGCGGTGGGGCTGCCCGTTCTCGCGGCTCGACGACGGCCGCATCGCCCAGCGCCCGTTCGGCGGCGCCGGCTTCCCCCGGACCTGCTTCGCGGCGGACCGCACCGGCCATGTCATGCTCCACACCCTCTTCGAGCAGTGCACGAAGCGCGGGATCCGCTTCCTCTCCGACTGGCAGCTCCTCGCGCTGGCCCGCGATGGCGACCGCATCGCCGGCGCCGTCGCTCTCGATCTTCCGAGCGGCGAGGTCCGGGGCTTCGCCGCCTCCGCGGTGGTGGTCGCGACCGGCGGCTACGGCCGGGTCTACGCCCGCTCCACCAACGCGATCATCAACACCGGCAGCGGGATGGGGATCTGCTACCGGGCCGGCGTGCCGCTCAAGGACATGGAGTTCGTCCAGTTCCACCCGACCACGCTCATCGGCACCAACATCCTGATGACCGAGGCATGCCGGGGCGAGGGCGGCCGGCTCCGCAATGTGCGGGGCGAGCGGTTCATGGGCAACTACGTCTCGATGGATCCCCCCGAGCTGGCGCCCCGCGATATCGTCGCGCGCTCGATCCAACGCGAGATCGACGGCGGCAACGGCTTCCCCGGCGGCTTCGTCCACCTCGACCTCACCCACCTCGGCGGTCCCTTCATCATGGAGCGGCTGCCGGGGATCCGCGAGATCTGCATCCAGTTCGCCGGGATCGACCCGATCGACAAGCCGATCCCCATCCAGCCCGGGCAGCACTACTCGATGGGCGGGATCGACACCGACGTCGAGTGCCGCGCCGCAGGGCTGCGCGGGCTGTTCGCCGCGGGCGAGGCCGCCTGCGTCTCGGTGCATGGCGCAAACCGCCTCGGCGGCAACTCCCTGCTCGAGACGGTGGTCTTCGGGCAGGTCGCCGGCCGGGGCGCGGCCGAGGAGGCGGGCAGCGCCGACGGCGGCCCCGCGCGCGAGCCCCTGCGGATGGCCGTGGCGGAGCAGGAGGAGCGAATCGAGGCCCTCCGCGCGAGCCGCGGCCCCGAGCTGCCGGCAGACCTCCGGGATGAGCTGAAGCAGGTCATGTCCGACCGCGTGGGGATCTTCCGGACGGCCGAGGACCTTCGCGCCGCCGTGGAGCGCATCGCCGAGCTGCGCGATCGCTTCCCGCGCGTCCGGCTCACCAGCGCGGGCCGGCGCTACAACCTCGACCTGAGCCGCACCCTCGAGCTGGAGCACAAGCTGGAGATCGCCGAGGCGATCGCCCTGGGCGCGCTCGAGCGGACGGAGAGTCGTGGGAGCCACTGGCGCGTCGACCACCCCACCCGCGACGACGACAACTGGCTCCACCACACCCTGGCGGTGCGGGCCGAAGACGGCTCGTGCCGGCTCGCGCGCAAGCCCGTGACGATCACCTCGTACGCGCCGGCCGAGCGGACCTACTAGGCCTCCCCGGGCTCGAGCCACACCACCAAGCCCGCTGCTAGACACGCGAGAGTGCCTGCGGTTGCGCCCGGGACGCCCCTCCATGCAAAAAACATTAAGAGATTCTCTTGACACGAGGACCACTTATCCGTTCAATTACCTATGGTTCGAAGGGTGTCGGGCTCGGTTCCGGCCCGGCGTGCGCAAAGCGTACGAAGCGCGACTTTGGCAGTAGGCTCGGCCGTGTGAGGATATCGACACCTGATCGGCTCCGTGTCCTGGCCCCAGGGTGTGGTTGATGGGGAGCACCACCACGCCCGCGATGGGACAAGGGCGTGGGTCGGGACCAGTCCACGCGAAGGGAGGGGCACGGGTGCCGGTAGGTCGAGTCAAGTGGTTTAGCGACGAGAAGGGCTACGGGTTCATCGAGCCGTCGAACGGCGGCAAGGATGTCTTCGTCCACTTCTCTGCCATCACGATGGACGGCTTCAAGACTCTTCAGGAGAACCAGGAAGTCGAGTTCGAGATCGAGGACAGCCCGAAGGGGCCGCAGGCCGCGAACGTTCGCATCGCCAAGTAGCGACCTGCCCTACGCTCGAACCGATCGGCAAACGAAGACGCATACACGAGCGCTCTCGGGGGAACCCGGGAGCGCTCGTGTGGCGTCCGGAGCCCGCCGAAACAGGAATCCGCCAAGTGCGCCACGAATGCGCCACTTGGCGACAGAGCGATCCACCTGCCCCCAGGAGGTGTTCCCGTATGGAGCGACCGGCCGACCGAGCCGCCATCATCCGACTCGCCCAACGCAGGGCGCGTCGCCGGCTGGAGGCGCTCCTGGAGCCGGGACGCCTGAGCGACGTCTCCGCGATCTCGGAGCTGCTCCGGTCCGACGACGACCAAGTCCGCTTCGCCGCGATCGTCCAGATCGGCAGCCTCGGCCCCCTCGCCGGCCCTGCCCTGCCCGCGCTCACGGCGCTCTCCGATCGGGAGGCCTGCGCCGACAACATCAGCATGTTGCGGTGGGCGATCCAGGCCGTGCAGGGCCGCAAGCCCTCCTGCGCCTCCGCTCCGCGCGTTTCCCCCTAAGGCCCAGCGCAAGACTGCCGATAACCACATGGAGGAGCTTGGCTGCCCCGGGCGCCGGCTCCCACCAAGCGGCTGTCGTCTGGGCGGAGCCCGGACGGGCCGGCGCGGGACGTCGCGCACGTGCGCGAGCCGTGCCCGCTGACAGGAGTGAGCCACGGATGGCTCTCGATCGCCAGTGCTGTGTCTGCCTTCGCGTGCACGTGCCGGTTCCGGACGCCCCCGATGACCCGGGGATCTGGATTCCCGTCCAGGCCCGCGTCCCGGGCGCCACGCACACCTACTGCCCCGACTGCTATGCCGTCGCGCTCCGCGAGGTGCACTCGCTGGCCCGCCGGCGGGCGGCCGCGATCTCGCACGGGCTCTAGGAGCGGGAAGGTCGGAACCCGAAAGGACAACACCCGGGCTGCCCCGAACCATGCGGAGGGGGAGGCCGGGGGGGCGTCCGGGAGGTGCCCGATGGTCGCGGAGGCCCCTCGCAGGGTCCGCCTCGGCGAGTTGCTCGTGCGTGCGGAACGGCTGACCCAGGCCAACCTGGATCGGGCTCTCGCCGTTCAGTCGGCGACGCGCGGCGGGGTTCGCCTCGGCCGTGTGCTCGAGGACCTCGGCTACTGCTCCGAGGAGGATATCGCCCACGCCCTCTCCGAGCAGCTCGACATGCCGTACCTCGATCCGACGAGCCTCGCCCCCGATGTCGAGGCGCTCGCGATGCTGGGCGCGGGCTTCTGCCGCGAGAAGGAGATCCTCCCCACCGAGACGGGCGCGCACTACGTCCATCTCGCCATGGCCGACCCGCTCGGGATCCAGC
>CAZRDB010000187.1:4091-10028 GCA_964598695.1 uncultured Armatimonadia bacterium | reverse complement strand
GCGCCGCGCCTCGGCCTGGCGATCCGCCGATCGAGGCCGCGCTCGCGCCCGAGGCCAATGTCGACCGCCTCGAGGCCGAGGCGCTCGACCGGCAGGTCACCGACGTGGTCCTGTGCCTGCGCGAGGGGATGCCCGACGCGGTGGCGCGGCGGGCCATGGCCTGCGCGGCCGCCGGCGTCCGCCTCCACTCGATCGCCAACATCTACGGCGAGATCTTCGGCAAGGCGGCCGTGTTCGGCGTGGGCGAGGATGAGTGGCTCATGGGGGTGCGCTGGGTCGAGCGCAGCCGCTACGCCACCCGCGTCAAGCGCGCTCTCGACCTCGGCTTCGCCGCCATCCTGACCGTGCTGACGCTGCCCCTCATGTTGCTCGCCGCGCTCGCCGTGGCGCTCGAGAGCCGGGGCGGGGTCTTCTTCCGCCAGGAGCGCGTCGGCTACCGCGGTCGGGTCTTCCGCCTCCTCAAGCTCCGCTCGATGACCGTGCTCGACGAGGCGGCCCGCGCCCGAGGCGAGGAGCAGCGGATCACCCGCGTCGGGCGGATCCTGCGGCCCACACGCCTCGACGAGCTGCCCCAACTCCTGCACGTGCTGCGCGGCGAGATGAGCCTCATCGGCCCGCGCCCGGAGCAGCCCCACCTCGTCGAGCGGTACGTGCAGGAGGTCCCCCTCTACGGCCAGCGGCTGTTCGTCCGGCCGGGCATCACCGGCTGGGCCCAGGTCAAGCAGGACTACGCCGCCAGCATCGACGACGTGCCCTCGAAGGTGCAGTACGATCTCTACTACATCAGCAACCTCTCCATCCGCCTCGACATGCTTGTCCTCCTCAAGACCATCGAGGTAATCTTGCTCGGCTTGGGCGACCGAGGAGAGCGACGCGTCCCGAGCGCCTGAGCATCCCACGTCCCGACTCCACCCGCGCGGAGGCCCTGCATCTATGGTGGCGACAGTAGGGGAAGCCCTTGCCGGCAAGACGATCCTCATCACCGGCGGCAGCGGCACCATCGGCTGCGAGCTGGTTCGGAGGCTGATCCCCTTCCGGCCGCGACGGATCCGCGTGCTCGGCCGCGACGAGGGCCGGTTGTGGGCGCTCCAGCAGGAGCTGCGCGATCACGACTGCGTCCGCTACCTGCTCGGCGATGTCCGCGATGCCGAGCGCATGCGGCGGGCGGCCGAGGGCTGTGACGTGATCTACCACCTCGCCGGCCTCAAGCACGTGCCCCTCTGCGAGCACAACCCGTTCGAGGCCGTCGCGACCAATGTCGTGGGAACCCAGAACGTCATCCTGGCCGCACTCGAGCACGACGTCGAGCGCGTCATCTTCACCAGCTCCGACAAGGCGGCCAGTCCGTCGAATGTCATGGGAACGTCGAAGCTCCTGGCCGAGAAGCTGGTCACCGCCGCCCACTACCAGCGCGGCTCGCGCCGCACCGTCTTCGCCTCGGTCCGCTTCGGCAACGTCGTGGGCTCCCGCGCGTCGGCGCTGCCGCTGTTCGTCCGCCAGATCGAAGCCGGCGGGCCGGTGACGCTCACCCACCCCGACATGATCCGCTTCGTCCTCTCGGTCGACCGCGCCGTCGAGCTGATCTTCGAGTGCACCGCGCTTGCCATCGGCGGCGAGGTGTTCGCGATGAAGATGCCCGCCGTCCGCGTGGGCGACCTGGTCAGCGTGCTGATCCGGGAACTGGCGGCCGATCCCGCCGCAGTCGAGATCGAGACCATCGGGATTCGCCCCGGCGAGAAGCTCTACGAGGACCTCGTCACCGAGGAGGAGAGCGAGCGGAGCATCGAGCTGCCGCACCTGTACGTCATCCTGCCTCCCGGGCAGCCCCAGGAGAGCTTCCGCTACCCCTACGGCCCCCTGGCCCCGGTGCCGCGCGGGCGCTACGCCTCCGACACGGCCGAGCGACTGGCCGCCGATGAGATCGCCCGCTCGCTCGACACGTGGATGCTCCTGCAGCCCGACTTCAGCCCTTGAGCTGGGCGAGCACCGCGCGCCAGATCTCGGCCTCCTCGGCGTTGGCCGGCGTCGGCTGGAAACCGAGCGAGAGGTAGAGGGCGATCGCCGGGATCCGGAACGCCTGCGTGTCGAGCATCACGCGGCGGAACCCCTCCCGCGCGAGGGTGTGCAGCACGAAGAGCGTGACCGCGCGCCCGAGCCCGAGGCCGCGGACGTCCTTGAGGGCGGCGACCCAGTGGACGCGGCCGAGTTCGCGTTCCTCGGCCTGGTCGATCCACGCGAACGCCGTGGCGCACAGCTGGCGATCGCGCTCGCGCTCGACCAGCCCGACCCACTCGGGACGGAACTGCGGCTTGCCGGTCGTCTGCTCGCGCCAGCTCTCGGGTGTGAACGGACCCGATTCGGGGAACGCCTGGTTCAGGAGGTCGACCCAGCGGGGCTGCAGCGATTCGTCGTACGGCACGTAGCGAAACCCCGCGGGGAGCGGCGTCTGCGGCGGCAGGCCGGCGAGATCGGGCCGGTCCATGCGGATGTTGCGATGCGCGGGCACGGTTGACGTCCTTCCCGACACGCGCGACGAGGATCGACACCCCGCCCCGCGAATGGCAGGCTCTTGGGATAGGTCCGATGCACCGTTTTCGGAGACAACTCGCCCTCCTCCTGTTCGCGGCCATCGCGTTCTGCGTGGCGGTGGGCCCCGCCGCCGCGGCCGAGACCGACTCCGTCGCCCGCCACGCGCAGGCCCTGCTGCTCGAGGGCCGCTACGCGGAGTGCTACTCCTGGCTGCGCGAGCGCCATATCGAGCAGCGGCGCGATCCACTCGAGCACTACCTGTTCGCCTACGCCGCCTACTGCGCGCTGCAGCTCGCCGACGTCCGCGCCTACGCCCGGAGCGCCGCGGCCGGTGGCGTCGACGCTCCCTTCCCGGGGTGGATCCCCGCGCGCTCGCTCACGACGGGCGTCGAGGCCGTCGCTCCCATGCTCCCCGCCGGCGGCTGGGTGCGCGCGCCCGACGGGACCGCGCTCTTCCGCGTCTACGCCGCACCCGGCGTGGCCCTGTCGGACCAACTCACAGCCGCGGGTCCCGGCGCCTACCGCGCGGCGGCGCGCATCGCGTTCGGCGACCGAGCCGATCGGCTCGACTTGCCGCCGCTCTCACTCTTCGTCTTCGCCGACGATCTCGATGGCGCCCAGTTCCTCCGGCGCCTCGCGCTCGAAGCGCCCACCGACGGCAGCGCGGTGACGGTGGGGCTCGGCCTGCTCTTCTGGGAGCGGCGCGAGGGTCGGCAGACCTGGTCGGCGCCGTACCGGGCCGAGGCGACGCTCGCCCACGAGACGCTCCATGCCCTCCAGGCGATGCTCGGGCTGCAGTACGGCGCCCGCTGGTCGATCGAGGGCTCGGCCCTCCTTGCCGAGGACGCCGTCGACCCCAACCACGCGATCCGGACGCGCGCCGCCGCGCTCGAACTGCTCGAGACCACGCCGGACGCGCTCGAACGCGCGCTCGACGCCACCGGGGCCGGCGAGTTCGCGCTCTACCCCGCCTACTACGCTCTCGCCGAGGCGCTGGTCGGGGAGCACGGCCTGCCAACGCTCGGCGCCGCCATGCGCGGGATCAACCGTCGGTCGGGCGGGAGCCCGGAGCACGCCCTTCGCCAGAGCTGCGGCCTCGACCGGACCGACCTCGTCGCCCTGTGCCGCCACCGCATGGCCGGCCCCGCCTGGGACGCGGCCCGGGAGCTACGGCGGCTCGAGCGCGAGGGCGCGGCGGTCGACGCGCCGGCCTGGGAGGCCGCGTTCCGCTCCTGGCCCGGCGAGCCGTACCTGGCCCTGCTGGCGGCCCGCGCCGCGCTCCATGCAGGGAAGACGGAGGAAGCGCGCGGGATAGCGCGCAGTCTTGAGGCACAAGGATATGTCGGCGCGCGAGAGGCGACGGTCGCTCAGCTCCTGGGCCGACAGACCACCGATCGCGAACGGGGAGGCGACGGGCAATGATCGTGCGCGAGGCTGTCGAGGAGACCAACCAGCGCGGGGGGCGGATCCTCTCCCTCGTCGATCTGGTCCTGGCCGGCACGGTCGACCTCGGACTCGCCGCGCTCCTGGCCGCTCACGTGGCCGAGGGCTCGTCGTTCCTGACCGCCGCGACGCCCGGCGGGGCGGGCAAGACAACGGTCATGGCCGCGCTGCTCGGCCTGCTGCCCGAGGAAGAGGCGATCGTGCCGGTCGCCGACGCCTCGGCCTTCCGCGTCCGCCACGACGAGCGGGTGTGCTGGCTCGCCCACGAGATCAACGACGCGCCCTACTACGCCTACCTGTGGGGGGAGCCGGCCCACGAGTTCTTCCGGCAGATCGACCGCGGCGACCGCATCGCCTCCAACCTCCACGCCGACTCGGTCGCCGAGGTGGCCGAGGTGCTGCTCTCGCCCCCCAACAACGTCCCGCGCCACACCTTCCGGGCCGTCGACCTCCTGGTCTTCCTCACGATGCGCCAGCGTGGCTGGCAGACGACCCGACGGGTCGCCTCGGTCTACGAATCCCGCAACGGGCGCCACGAACTGATCTACGCGTGGGACCCCGCGGGCGACGTCTTCGTCCCCCACGACCGCTCCCAGATGGAGCCCGAGCTGGTGGCGGAGTACCGCGACCGGCTCGACGAGTTGGTCGCCGCACGAGTGACCGACTGGTCGGACGTGCGCGCGGCCCTCGTCTTCGAGGGACCCTAGCCCCGCCCGGAGCGCTTGCCCGCCGCGCCGGCCCCGTGGCATCCTCCCGGGGACGCGGGCCCCAGGGGCCCGGCCGATCCGGTGACACGCGAAAGGCGGTTGCGGCGGTGACCTACGAGCAGGCCGACCAGATCCTCCGGGAGTACACGCACAACGAGCGGCTGCTGATCCACGCGCGGTCGGTCTCGCACGCGATGCGCGGCTACGCGCGGATGCGGGGCGAGGAGGAGGAGCCCTGGGCGGTGGTGGGGCTGCTCCACGACTTCGACTACGAGATCCACCCGACGCTCGATGAACACCCGCAGGAGGGGGCGGAGATCCTGCGCGGCCGGGGCGTCGAGGAGTGGATCGTTCGCGCCGTGCTCTCCCATGCCGACCACACCGGCGTCCCGCGCGAGACCCTGCTCGAGAAGACGCTGTTCGCCGTCGACGAGCTATCGGGGTTCCTCATCGCCTGCGCCCTGGTGCGGCCGGAGCGGAGCCTCCGCGGCCTCGAGGTCGGCTCGGTGCGGAAGAAGATGAAGCAGAAGGCCTTCGCGGCCGCCGTCAACCGCGAGGAGATCGTGGCGGGCGCGGAGCTGCTCGGGGTCGATCTCGACGAGCACATCGCCCACGTGATCGGCTTCCTGGCGGCTGCTGAGGCCGAGCTGGGTCTGGGAGGGTAGGGGAGGCTCGGGCCGGGCTCAGTGGGTCGCGTCGCGGATCCGGCTCAGCTCGCTCGGGATGATGTCGCCGATCAACGTGTAGTAGTAGCCGTCTGCGACCCAGCTCACGGAGTTCGCGTGGAACTCCTCCCAGCCCGTGGGGGGATCGCTGAAGCCCGTCGGCTGCTTGAACAGCGACAGAAGCGACAGGCCGTCCGACCACTGCAGGAGCGCGACGTCCTGTCCTTGCTTGTGGATCAGGTAGACGGCGGCCAACTCGTACCCGTCCGGCACATAGTCCGGCTCCGAGACGACGAACGACAGGCTGCGCTGCGCGTCGCTCAGACTGATCGGCCCCTCGCGCTGCACCGGGTCCTCCGAGATCTGCTCGCCCCGGCCCGGCGCCTCGAACAGGCTGTGCGGCAGCGCGCGGTGGAACTCGATCTGCTCGAAGTAGGTCGAGCTGACCAGCTCGCCCTCCCCGTTGGTGTTCTCGGTGCGGAGCGGGATGTAGCTCTCGGCCTCGACGTAGACCCGGCGCGAGGGGTTGCCCGAGAGGCGCGGGAGGATGTCGTAGACCATGCAGCGGTAGCCCGCGACCCGGTCCTCGCCCA
>CAZRDB010000187.1:0-4081 GCA_964598695.1 uncultured Armatimonadia bacterium | reverse complement strand
CCCACCAGCTCGATGAGGTAGTTGTCGAAGAGCTTGCGGGCGCGGTAGTTGATGTCCCACAGGAGTCCGCCGGGCGCCGAGGAGTGGAGCCAGCCCCGCGACTGCGGATCGTACTGCCACAGGTCCGACCCCTGGCGCACCAGCTTCGAGCCCGTCATCCACGCGGGCTGCGAGAACTCGATGACCGAGCATCCCCCCGGCCCGTCCCACCAGACGCTCTGCACCGTGCGGGTGGTCTCCCGCCCTCCGCTGCACTCGAGGCTCACCTGCACGCCCGAGTAGATCACCCGCTCCTCGGCGTCCAGGGTGCGGACGATCGGGCCGCGGCCCTGCAGCACCACGCTGCTCGACATCGTCGGCAAGGGAACCGGGGTCTGGGCCCATCCGGCGATCGCGGCAACCAGGCCCAGGGCCGTCAGCCCCGGACGCCACCTCGCCGCTTGCGGCCGCGCGCTCGCCATCGCAGGCATCCCCCGGTTCACCGCAGCAGCTTCTGGTTGCTCTCGACCAGGGCGACGGCCCAGGCGGCGCGATCGGTGGTGGCGCAGCCCGCGGCGAGCCGTGCGTGCTCGCGCGCGCAGAGCGACGAGGAGAGCGGCTCCGCCGGCTGCTGGGCCACGGGCCGTGCGGCCCGCAGTGGGCCCGGGCTGATGACCTGTCGGGTGCCCCCGACGCGCAGCAGCAGCCCGATCCCCAGCACCAGCGCGATGCATGCCGTGCAGACACCGGCCCAGAAGTAGGCCGGGACGGTGTTGTGGCGGCGGACCGGGGTCCGGCGCAGCTCGGCGATCACCTCGCGGGCGACCGACCGCTCGAGCGTCGGGCTCTCGATCCCGTCGAACAGCTCGTGCAGGCGCCGATGGCTGGCGAGGAGCCGGTCGCACTCCGGCAGACCGCGCAGCTCCTCCGCGACCCGCTCGCGCTCCTCCGCGTCAGGGGTGTCCACTCCGTCGGCAATCAGTTGTTCCAGATGCCGTTTCGTCACATCACTCACTACCCTCGATGTAGGGCGCGAGAAGCTCTCGCAGCCTCTCGCGTGCCCGGAAGATCCTCGACTTCACCGTTCCCGGCGAGAGCGACAGCGTCTCGGCGATCTCCTCGATCGACAGGCCGCCGTACTCCCGCAGTACCGTCACCTCTCGGAGCTTCGGGGAAAGCTGCCGGACCGCCTCCTGGATCCGCGCGGCCAGCTCCCTCCGCTCCGCCTCCGCGTCCGGCGTCTCGGCCGTGTCCGCGATCTCTCGCTCCATGCCCCCGTCGTCGGTGCCGATCGGCTCGTCGAGAGACTCGATCCGCACATGCTTGCGGCGACGGAGGTGGTCGATGCTGCGGTTGATCGCGATCCGACAAACCCAGCTCGAGAACTTGCTTCTCCCGCCGAAGCGGTCCAGCGATCGGAACGCCTTGAGAAAGACGTCGCGAACGAGGTCTCTCGCATCCTCCTCCTGCCCCACGTACTGGCAGACCAGAGCGTAGACTCGTCCCTCATGTCGCTCGATTAGCCTGGCGAACGCCTCCATGTCCCCGGCTCGGGCCTCCCGGACCAGCCCCTCGTCGGGGTCTGGGCCCAGCCCGGCGCCGCCGGATGTCTGCGCTCCCGCGATTAGGACGAAACCCAGCAAACAGGGTTCCCCACTTTTCGGGACTTCGTGCCTGAGGCGGCAGGCGCCCGCCGCAAGCCCTCTGCCGGCTCGCGGATCGCTGGATTGTACCGTGAGGGCGGGCGAGGGTCAAAACGCGAGGCGCCCTGCGGGAGCGTCGCGCGCCGCGTCAGCCCCGGCGCGCTCCACGCCGGGCCGCGAGTGCCACCGCCGCCTCCCACCCCAGGTAGGCCGCGAGGAGCGCAAGGCAGGCGTAGGGTAGGAGCCACGCACCGCGGTCGTGCAGCGTCCGGTCCTCCCGCAGCCGCGCCTCGGCCCGGAGCACCGTCGGCCCCTCCGACGACGCGCGCGCCCTCTCGCGCCCGCGCGGGTCGACGATCTGGCTGATGCCGTAGGTCGTCGGCCGCACCAGCCAGCGACGGTGCTCGACCGCCCGGGCCTGGGCCATCCGCGCGTGCTGGCGCCGCTCCAGCGCGCCCCAGGGCAGGTCGTCGAGTGCCGGCACAACGAGGATCGCGGCGCCGTTGCCCGCCAGCGTTCGCGTCACGTGCGAGAACGTCATGTCGTAGCAGATCGCGATGCCCAGCAGCCCCGCCGAGGTCGCGATCGGCCGCAGGCTCCGCCCCGCGAGGCCGTCGCGGAAGAACTGGATCGGGTGGTGCTTGCGGTAGATGCCGGCCGGCTGGCCGTCCGGGCCGATGACGAGCGCGGCGTTGTGGAAGAGCTGCCGCTCCCGCGTCGGCTCGGACGGTTCGATCCCCTCCCGGATGCCGATCACCAGCACGGCCCCGCTCTCGCGCGCGGCCTGCCCCACCTCGCCCCAGGTCCGGGCATCCTCGCGCGGGTCCTCGGCGAAGGCGTACTCCGGCCAGCAGATCAGGTCGGCCTCGCCCCCCCGGTTGACGGCGCGGGCGTCTGCGAGAGGATCGACCCGCTCCTGCTGCACGGCCGCCACCCGCAGCGGCCGTCCGGGCTCCTCGAGCGGACGCGGGAGCGGAGTGCATTGCGCCGCGCAGGCGAGCAGCAGCGCCGCCCCCGCTGCCAGCCCCCCGACCGTGGCGCCGTGACGGCGCCACGCGAGCGCGACCAGCGCGTTGGCGAGCACGATCGCGAGAGTCAACCCGTAGACGCCGACCAGGCTGACCGACTGGAGCAGGGCGGGGTTCGACGCTTGGCTGAACCCGAGCTGCATCCACGAGAACCGGAGCGGCCACAGCTCGGAGCGGAACAGGTCGATCGCGACCCACGCCACCGGGGCGAGCAGCAGCGCCGTTGTCGTCCCCCACCGGGCTTCGAGTCGGTGGAACGCGAGGCCGAACAGCCACAGCCCGGCCGCGAGGACCCCGACCAGCCCGACCGTCGCCGGACCGAAGATGAGGAACAGCCAGCTCACGCCGGCCCCGTAGAAGACGTAGCCGAACAGGAAGCCGACGGCGCGGGCCTGGAAGGGCGGCGAGCCGCCCAGCGCGCACAGGAACGGGACGAGGGCAACCCAGGCGATGGGCGCCCACCCAGCCGGGTCGAAGGCCAACGTGACGAGACCCGCGGAGACCAGCGCGGGGCCGAGCCGGGCCAGGAACGCGTGCCTGCCGACGGTCGTGCCGATGGTCCGTGTCCGCATCGGGACATCCCCCTCTCAGCGCATCGAGGCAGTGCCTGGCAGGGAGTGCCCGGACCGCGGGGACGGCTTACGCGGCCTCCGCCCCTCCCCGCCGTTCCGGCGCGGCGGCGGCGGAGAGGACTCGGGCCCGGCCACGCGAAGATGGGCGTCGGACCAGGGGATGCCGGTCCTGCGCACGGACCGACGGGCGAGGGAAGCCGGCCTCTCTGGCATGGCCCGGCGAGCGGCGCCGCACTGTGGGCTCGTACGGGTCCTGTCTCTCATGTGGCCGCTGCCTGCGCGCGCAGGGCTCCGTGGCGTCGAGAGGGGACTGGCAGTGTCTGTTGCGATTCCTCCGTGCGGATTGGGCGATCCCGACGACCCGATATGGACCCGCGGGCTGACCGACGGCGGCGTTCCCGAGATCGACGCCGCCGACATGCAGCTCCCCCAGTACGGCGCGACCGTGCGCTTTGTCGACGGCGCCTGGACGATCATGTCCGGCCCCCCGGCCACCGGCGCCTTCCCCCCCAAGCTCTACTGGGCCTACCAGGCCGAGCGCACCACCACCCCCTCGGCCTTCGGCAACCTCTGGCGGCTCAGCATCGAGCCCACCTACGTGACGCAGACCGCCGGCTCCGTCACGATCGCCAAGACCGGCCGGATCACCCGCACCTACACCGAGCAGCCCGACGGCAGCTTCGTCGCGCCCGGGGGCACCAACAACACGCTCGTCCGCAATCCCGACGGCTCCTTCACGGAGACCAGCCGCATGGGCGACCGGTTCACCTACAGCTCGAGCCTCGTGCCCTCGAGCTACCAGGACCGCAACGGCAACCTGTGGACCTACACCTTCGCCTCCGGTGTCCTCTCCACGATC
>CAZRDB010000186.1:6207-10204 GCA_964598695.1 uncultured Armatimonadia bacterium | reverse complement strand
TGTTGCATCGGACTCCGACGCGTTCACGCTGATGGAAGCGGACGCCGAGCACGCCAGCGTCTCCGATCAGGGGGCCATCGAGAGGGACGACGTGCGCAGGGAGGTCATCATCCACGTCGAAGGCGGTGGCGAGCCCTACCGACTCAAGCGGACGAAGTATGGATCTGCGCTACCGGTGAACCGGGGTGGGTAGGATCCCCATCGCTGTGCGCTAGGCTGCAGCTCGTATGCGGCCACACCCATGCTGCCCCTCCCGGTAGGGATCCCGCGTTTCCCGGCGTAGTAAGAAGATGGTGTGGCTCCGGGGCGCGTGGCCCGGTCCGATCGCGAGGAGGGTGCGCCGGTGGCGAAAACCAAGCCCCAGCTCTACAACGAGTGCAAGCGCTGCGGGATCCGCGTCAAGCGCGGCGTCGATGAGTGTCCCCAGTGCGGCGGCGAGATCGTCGACCAGTACGGCCTCGGCGGGCTGCTGCTCAAGCACCCCGAGCGCGGCATCTACGCACTCGTGGGCCTGCTCCTCGGCGCCGTCCCCCTCGGGATCATCGCCCTGGTGCTCAACGACCCCACGATCGGCGTCCTCACCCTCGGTAGTGAGTCGCTCCGCACCGTCGCCCTGCTGTGTCTCCTGGGCGGCGCCGTGCTCGGCTGGTTCTGGCCCGGGATCGTACACTGGCTCCGCGAGCACGAGTAGCCCCCGGGCCGCGGCCCGCGCGCACCTCTCGTCCCGTCGAGCCGGCGCCCCCGTACCCGCTTGACAGCTTGTGGTATGCGCGCTACGCTACATGAGAATGATTATCACTATGGAATGTGAGGGATCGGCGTGACCGACGGTCGGCTCCGCATGACACCCCAGAGGCGGGTGATCCTGGAGCAGCTCAAGCAGACCAAACGGCATCCGACGGCCGATGAGCTGTACGCCACCGTGCGGGAGCGCATCCCGAGCATCAGCCTGGGAACCGTCTATCGCAACCTCGAGCTGCTCTGGCAGCAAGGCCTCGTTCGCAAGATCGAGGTCGGCGGCACGCAACGGCGCTACGATGCCGACACCACGCTCCACTACCACGTCCGCTGTCTCGGCTGCGGGCGGGTCGACGATGTGTGGATCCCGGCCCGCGACGACCTCGAACTCGAGGCCGCCCGCGCGACGGCATACGAGGTCCAGTGGCACCACATCGAGTTCGCGGGGCTCTGCCCCGAGTGCCGGGCGGGCGGTCGGCAGCCGAGCCGCGCCGTCGAAGCGGTCGCGCGCGAGGGGTAGACGGCGACGGGCGAGCGGAGAGCTGGGGCGAGCGATGTCCTCCCGCCTGGACCGGGAACGGCGCCATCTCGAGGAGCTGTACGGCCACTACAACCGCCGCGCCTTTGTCGGCTCGGACCCGGTGGGATTCCTCTACCCCTATCCCCGACTGGACGACCGCGAGACCGTCGGGTTGATCGCCGCGACGCTCGCGTACGGCCGCGTCGCCCTGATCGCCCGCAGCATGGCCGAGGTGCTTCGACGGCTCCCCGGCAGCCCGGGCCGTTGCGCCGAGGTGGGACTGCCCGCGCTCGCCCGCTCGCTCGAGGGCTTCCGCCATCGCTTCACGACCGGCGAGGAGATCGCCCGCCTGGCCTGGGGCGCACACTGCCTCCGTCAGGAGCACGGCAGCCTGGCCGACGCGCTGCTCGCGGGCCAGGACCCGGCCGATGAGACGCTCGGCTCCGGGCTCACCGGATTCGTCGCGGCGCTTCGCCGGGCGAGCGGGATCGGCCGCGGCCACCTGCTCCCGAGCCCGGCCGACGGCAGCGCCTGCAAGCGGCTCAACCTCTTCCTCCGCTGGATGGTGCGGCGCGACGAGGTCGACCCGGGAGGCTGGCGCGCGGTCTCGCCCCGGCTTCTCGTGGTGCCGCTCGACGTACACATGCACCGGATCGCGCGCGGCCTCGGGCTCACGAGCCGTCGCGCGGCCGACTGGAAGACGGCGCTCGAGGTCACGCGCGCCTTCCGCGCCCGGCGGCCGGAGGACCCGGTCCGCTACGACTTCGCGCTCACACGGCTCGGCATTCGCGGGGACCTGCGCCCCGAGGAGGCGCTCGCACCCCTGTGGTGTGGCGCGCGGTAGGCAACCGGCCGGCCGGGAGGCGCCTCGTGCCTCGCGGCGGCGATCGAGAACCGAGAGGGAGTGTTCGCATGGCAACGCTCGTCACCAAGCCCGCACCCGATTTCACGGCGGAGGCGGTCCTGCCGGACGGCAGCTTCGGGGAGATCACCCTCTCCGCGCTCAAGGGGAAGTACGTCCTGCTCTACTTCTATCCCCTCGACTTCACGTTCGTCTGCCCGACCGAGATCCTCGCCTTCGACAAGAAGATCGAGGAGTTCCAGAAGCGCAACGTCGAGGTCATCGGCGTCTCGATCGACTCGGCGTACTCCCACTGGGCCTGGCGCAACACCCCGGTCAACCAGGGCGGCATCGGCCCGGTCCGCTACCCGCTCGTGGCCGATCTCACGAAGAACATCTCCCGCGACTACGAGGTGCTCGTCAACGACGCTGTCGCCCTCCGCGGCCTCTTCCTGATCGACCGGGAAGGCGTCATCCGCCATGCCGTGATCAACGATCTGCCGCTCGGCCGCAACGTCGATGAGGCGATCCGCATGGTCGACGCGCTCCAGTTCGTCGAGGAGCACGGCGAGGTCTGCCCCGCCAACTGGAAGCCCGGCGAGGAGGCCATGGCCGCCACGGCGGAGGGTGTCGCCACCTACCTGGCGAAGCACGGCGAGTAGCGCGACCGACCCGACCACCCGAGCACGGGGGCGAGCGCTCGCCCCCGTGCTCTTGTGTCCGCGGCGCGGGCCCCGACGACGGAAGAGGCAGAACCATGGCACATGCATTCGAGGCAGTGAAGGTCACCGATCGCGTCTACTGGGTGGGCGCCGTCGACTGGGCGCTCCGCGACTTCCACGGCTATCGCACGAGTCGCGGCACCACCTACAACGCGTACCTCATCGTCGCGGACAAGGTCGTGCTGGTCGACGCCGTCCGCCGCCCCTTCGTCCCCGAGATGCTCGCCCGCATCGCCTCGGTGCTGCCGGTCGACCGGATCGACTACATCGTCTCCAACCACGCCGAGATGGACCACTCCGGCGGTCTCCCAGAGACGATCGCCGCCGCGCGACCCGAGAAGGTCTTCGCCTCGAAGGCCGGTGTCGCCGGACTCCAGGCCCACTTCCACTGGGACGTCCCCGTCACCGTCGTCGGCGACCTCGAACAGCTCGACCTCGGCAACGACACGCTCACCTTCTGCGAGACCAAAATGCTCCACTGGCCCGACAGCATGGTCTCCTACCTCGCGGGCGAGCGGATCCTGTTCTCCCAGGACGCCTTCGGGATGCACCTCGCGTCCGTTGAGCGTTTCGCCGACGAGCTGCCGCCCCACATCCTCGAGGAGGAGGCGGCGAAGTACTACGCCAACATCGTCCTCCCCTTCTCCCCCGTCGTGCAGAAGGCCCTCGCGCGTCTCGGCGAGTTGGGGCTCGCGATCGACATGATCGCCCCCGACCACGGCCCCATCTGGCGCCGGCCCGAGGAGATCCGCTGGATCCTCGAACGCTACGCCCAGTGGGCCGAGCGGCGCGCGCGGCGCAAGGCCGTGCTCGTCTACGAGACGATGTGGCACAGCACCGAGACGATGGCCCGCGCGGTTGCCGACGGCCTCGCCGAGGGCGGCGCCACCGTGGCCGTCCACCGGATCGCGGCCTCCCACCGTAGCGACATCGCGACCGACCTGCTCGACGCCGGCGCTCTCCTCGTCGGCTCGCCCACGATCAACAACATGATGTACCCGAGCATCGCCGACGTGCTGTGCTACGTCGCCGGCCTCGCGCCCAAGGGACTCATCGGCGCGACCTTCGGCAGCTACGGCTGGAGCGGCCAGGCGACGAAGCAGATCGCCGAGCGCCTCTCCGAGATGAAGGTGGAGCTGGTCGCGGACCCGCTCCGCGTCCAGTGGGTGCCGGACG
>CAZRDB010000186.1:0-6197 GCA_964598695.1 uncultured Armatimonadia bacterium | reverse complement strand
CGCGCCCTCGGTCGAGCCGTGGCCGAGCGGCTGCCGGAGTAGGCCGACGGCCCCGCGCCCTGAACGGCGCGGCTGCACGGGCTGCCGTCTGAGCCGCGGGCTTTGGCTCGCGGAGTTCTCCCAGCCTCCCCACACGGGTCCGTCCTACCGCACCTCGATGGCCCGGACCTCGAGCGGCGCGAGCCGACCCGTCAGCGCGCCGTCCGCGAGCGCGAGATCGCCCGCGCCCTCCGGGAGCACCGGCGCGAGCTGCGTGCCGCTCTCGGCAGGGAGAGCCACCCGCACGTCCCGGGCCTCTGCCATGCTCGCGTTGGCAACGATGACCACGGTGCGGTCCGGGAGTGCCCACGCCGCAGCGACCACCTCCGCGCTGCCGGTCTCGAGCACCGTGCGCGCGCCCTCCGTGAGCGCCGGCTGCAGCAGCTCGATCTCCGCCGGCAGCGCCGCCATCGACGCCCACAGCGCGGCGTCGCTCGCCATCTCGAAGTTGCCGTCGGCGTAGGTGTAGTAGATGATCCCTTTCGCCCCCGCGAGCAGCGCCAGGTACGTCATGGCGCGGCACTCGGCGAAGGTCGGCACGCGCCACGGCCCGAGCGTCTCGTAGCCGAAGCACTGGAGCACCGCGATCACCGTCCGGCCGTTGTGGGCCGCCTCGCGCGCCGCGGCGGTCAGGTTGTCGTAGACCGGCAGCGTCGCCGCGCCCTCGCGCGTGATCGGGTACGGGTCCGGCGCGAGGATGTCGGCCACCCCCGCATAGCGGGCGTACGCGCTCGGCACGCACGCGGTCATGTAGGTCGGGTGCATCGGGTCGAGGTCCTTGAACCGGTGGGCGCGCGCGGTCATCTCCTCGGGCGTGATCCCCTGGCCGTCGGGTTCATCGCCTGGGTTCCACGCAAGCACGGCCGGGTGGTCGCGGTAGCGCTCGATCACCGCCGCCGGGTCGGCGCCGAACTCGGTGATGACCCCCACGCCCAGCCGGTCGGCCTCGTCGAGGAAGTCCTGCCACTCGTCGACCTCGCGCACGCCCGCGTGAATCGCGTTGAAGCCTGCCGCCGCGATCTCCCGCAGGCAGTCGAGCCGCTCCTCCGCCGTGTAGCCCCATGAGACGTGGTACCAGCCGAAGGGGAACCAGGGACGGCCGCCGCGCACGAGCGTCCCGTCGCGGCGTACCCCGACCGTCGGAGCGCCGTGGAGCGTGAACGGGGCCTCCACCGCGTCGAGAAGCCCCTCTCGACCCCGCAACTCGGCCCGAACGACGTGCGGACCCTCGGCGAGGCCCTCAACCGGTAGGACCGTGCGGCCCTCTGCGGGTGGCGCCTGCCGCACGACCTCACGCCCGTCGAGCAGCAGAGCCGATTCCACCGCGCCGTCCGTCGTGGCCGGGCAGTAGCGCGCGCGGAGCGCCAGCTCGCGACGCTGCGGGTACAGATGGGTGTCGGCCAGCGTGAGCGCGACCGCCTCCGGGATCTCCATCGCCTGCTCGAGCGAGAGCGCGGCGCGGCCCTCGACCGTCAGCTCGAGCAGCACCCGGACGGGGCCCCGGCGGTCGAGTGTGAGCGGGACCGTCTCCTCCGTCGCGCGCCCGGGCTGGGCGACGATCTCGCGCTCGTCAACGAACACCGCCGGCTCGGCGCCGTAGGCTACGCGGAGCGTGAGATGCCCGGTCACGGGCCCCCCAGTGGTGCTCCGGAGCGCAACGCGCGCGGTGCGCGGGCCGGGCGCCTCCGGTCCGAGGTCGAGCGCTGTCAGCTCGACACCGCTCCGGAGCGCCTGCACGTGAGCCCACAGGTTCCGCAGCAGCCCGGTCGCGGCCGGGCGGGCCGATTCGCCCTGGAAGCGGAAGTAGCTCGTCGCAAGCGCGCAGCCCTTGCCCACGTCACGCGCCACGAGGAGACTCTTGCCGTCGGCGCAGGTGACCAGGCTCCGCCACGCGGGGCCCCAGCTCTCGAGGTGCGCCCAGATCCCGCCCTTGGCCTCGAGCACCGGCCGGAGCCGAACCGGCGTCGTCGTGAGAGCGCTGCTCTCGTCGCACGCGATCGCCGCCGAGCCCCCATGCGCGTGCGTGAACGGCGCGCAGCCGGCCGAGCTGAGCGCGGAGCCCTCACCGAGCCCGCCCAGCCACTGGCCCAGCACGGTGTCGTAGCTCGCGTCGGTGACGAGAAGCCCGCCGCCCGCCTCCAGCCAGGCGAGCCACTCGGCCCGGTGCGCCGTGAGGTCGCGCGGGTTCTCGAGGTTCGCCACAGCCGTCGCGACAACGAGATCGAACTCGCCGAGACGCGGCACGAGCGCGTCGATCTCCGTGTTCTCGAACCGCTCCATCGGCCAGCCGAGCGCCGCGAGGTGGCTGTCGAACTCCTCGCGGAAGGTCGCCTCGCCCCAGGCGCTGTAGAGCACCGCGACGCGCGGCGGCGGGGGCGTCGCCCCCTGCCCGAGCAGCAGCACGAGCGGAAGAAGCGACACGGCCATCCGGGGCCTCCTGTCGGGTCGGGTGTCCCCCCGCCGAGGCTTCCCCGGACCCGCCCCACCGGCCTTCCCTACTCCGCCGTCCACTCGTGGTGCCGTCCGCTCCTCGGCGGGTCGTCCGGCACGATCACCTCGGCCGTGTACTTGTTCCCCTTCCGTGTTACGACGACGACCTTGTCGCCGACGACGGCGGCGACGGCCATGCCGTCCAGGATCATGGTCCACGGGCCGAGCGGCATCTCGGGCATGCGCGATCCCTCCTCTGTGCCCCGGCCACACTGTGGCGCGCGGCGGGGCTCTGCTCCCCCCAGACGCGCGAGGAGGGCGACGGTTGCCCGCCGCCCTCCGGTGCGCCTCCCCAACTGTGTTGGCCGGTGCCCTAAGCCGGCCCCCGCTGCTCCCTCGGCTTGGGGAGTGCCGCGAGAAGCTCCGTGAGCTGTCGCAGCTCCGTATCGGTGAGGATCTCCGTACCCTCAGGACCGATCTCGAGCGCTTGACCGTTGACGCTGATGACCACGCGCTCGCCCAGCGCGAGATACTGGTTGAGGGTCGGCGCGTTGCGGCTCAGCGCGAACTGCGCGTCGCTGAAGTTGCGGACCTGCGTCAGCGCCTGGCTCTCGGCGAACGCTCCGTCCTCCCACCGGCCGTTGCGGAAGTAGAACGCGCGACCCGCGACGTACCGCACGCCGCCGATCTGCTGCTCCCTGCCCTCCGCGTCGACGTACAGATTGGTCGGCGCCTGCGCCTGCTGGCGGAGCACCTGGGCATTGGCCGACTGCGAGACCGCCCAGCCGCCCGCCGTCGCCCCGAAAGCGCCCCCCGTGTTCGCGGAGAGCCGCTCGCGCGCCTCATCCATCGCCGGCGCGGCCCCCGGCCCGAGCGCCCCCGTCACGGTCCCGAGCCCGCGCCCCTCCTCCGTCACGAGGAAGGCCGTGTACTCCGTCATGATCCCGAAGCGAACGCTCAGGAGGATGATCTCGTCGGTCAGCTCCTTGTTCGGCCCGTTGGGGCGGATCTGGTCGAGCAGGAAGCCGATCTTCCGCGCCGCCCACAGCCGAGGCACGAAGTCGCTCTCGGCGCCCTCGGCGAAGTGCACGGGGAACTCGTCGGTGTACTCCCTCTCCCCCGCCTTGCCCCGGACCACGACCGTCGCGCTGCCGCTGCCCTCATACCGGCCGGCGAGCAGGATCTGGCTGCCGTAGAACAGGTCCGGCGCCTCCTGCGGGTAGAGGTCGCGGACGGTGACGCCGGGGATCTCGAACGTGACGTCCGAGAGCGCCGGCCGCGCGAGCTTGGCGAAGAACGAGGAGACCGGCGCCTCGAGATCCTGCCCCGGCCGCACGTACTGCGCGAAGCCCTTGCCCTGCTCCGCGAGCCGGTCGAGGAAGTGGATGTTCACGTCGTACCCTACACCCCAAACAAATGATCGCGCCTCTCGCGTGTTCGCGGCCTTCGTGGCCTTGAGGATCGTCTCCGGATCGGTCTCCCCGACCGTCGGGTTCCCGTCGGAGAGCAGCACGAGGATCCGCGGCCGCGTCGACTCGGGGAAGCTCGCGAGTCCCTTCTTCACGGCCTCGTCGAGGTTCGTGCCCCCGTTGGCCTCGATCCCCTTCACGAAGGCGAGCGCCTTCTCGCGCGCCTCGGAGACCGGCTGCACCGTCTCCCCCAGCGCCGTCACCGCGGTCGCGAACCGCACGATGTTCAGCCGATCCTCGGGTCTGAGCGACCGGACGCAGAAGTCGAGCGCCTGCTTGGCCTGCTCGATCTTCCCATCCGACTGCATCGAGCCCGAGGTGTCGAGCACGAAGACGACGTCCTTGGGGATCGCCTTGTCGTCGTCCGTCGCGTACGGCGGCGCCGCGAGCAGCAGGAAGTAGCCCTCCGCCTCGCCGGGCTCCCGCGTCGACAGCACGGTCACGCCGAGGTCCTTCGTGCTCACGGTGTAGTAGAGGAGGAAGTCCTCCTCCGGCTTGACCGACTTCGCCTCCCACCCCGCGATCGCGTGGCGGTCGGTGACGTTCGTCACATCGACCGGGTGACTGGGCGAGTAGACGCTCGCGATCGGCGCCTGTGACTGGATGTCGACCGCGATGCTCACGTCTTCGAGCGGCCTGGCCGAGAACTTCTCGGTGCTGAGCGGATAGCGGATCTCGACGAGGCCGTTGTCGGCGACGAGCGCCTGCTCGTACCGGATCACCACGTGCTTGTCGCCGTTCGCCGGGATCGGGAAGATCCGCGCGCGGAACATCTCGCGGCCCATGTACTCGAGCAACATCGGGTCGCGCATCCGTCGAACGATCTCCTCGTAGGTCCGGACCGCCTCCTCACGAGGCAGCATCTTGCCGTCGGTCGGCTTGCCGTCGATCTCCATGGTGAGGTGCGAGACGACGGCGCCCTCGGGCACGGGGAAGATGTACTCGCCCTCCAGCTCGTAGGGGTTGTCGTTGTGGAAGACCGGGTCGATGGTGCAGGACCGCGCCTGGTCGCGCACGTCGATCTTCACATGGTGGTTCTTGACCGTAAGGTACTGCGCGGGCCGAGGCGCGTGGGGCGGCGTGATCGGGACGATGAACCCATCGGCCCGTGCGACCTGCGCCACGGCGAGCCAGAGCAGCGCACCGAGCAGGTGCGGTAGCAGCGTGCGGGTTCGCGGCATCGCGGATCCCTCCTCAAGGAATACCGAGCCTTAGGAGGGGCCTCTGCTTCGATAGGTTCCCTCCCGCCCGGCGCGAGGACGGGGGGACGGCCTGGCGCATTGCTCCGAGGCAGCCGAGACCGGGGAGCCACACGGCGTCTCGCCGGGCGCCGCGGTCCGCCGTCCCTGAGGGCCCGTAGCCGACGAGCGACGGGCGTCGCGAAGGGCGGCGAAGCCCTCCCTCCCCCCGGTCGCGCAGGCACCCCCCGCGCTCCATGCCGCATGCCGTCGCCATCGCCGCGTGCGCTCGCGCTACCGCCGTTTCCCCCTCCCGCGAGTCCTCTCGAGGGAGGGGGCAGGGGGTGGGCACCTCTGTGACGAACGAGGCCTACGCCATGGGTCGGATCCCGCCTGAACTCGCCCGCCGCGCGGCAGCTCTTCGGCGCGATGCAACCGGCGCCGAGCAGCTTCTCTGGCGCCTTCTGCGCAAACGCCAGATCGCGGGCGCCAAGTTCCGCCGCCAACACTCGATCCCGCCCTACATCGTCGACTTCTGCTGCCTCAAGGCGCGCCTGTGCGTCGAAGTCGACGGCGGGCAGCACGCGGAGCCGGAGTCCGAGGCCCGCGATCGCGCTCGCGACGTCCACCTACGACAGCGCGGCTACCGCGTGCTGCGGTTCTGGAACTGCGACGTGCTGACCGACACCGATGCCGTGCTGCAGTCGATCTGGGATGCGCTGCAGGAGCCAGAAGGGCAAGACGGGCCCACCCCCTAACCCCCTCCCTCGAGAGGACTCGCGGGAGGGGGGACAGCTGCAGACGGGCTCCTCCCGCGCCGCATCTGTCCCGCGTGCCCCCGTCGCGGCCGCGCCTACTCGGCAACGCGCCAGCCTCGCAGTACGCCACCGCATGCGACGAGGAGGGTGTCGGTCCCCGAGTGTGTTCGGGCCCAGCAGACGTCCCACGAAGCCTCCGGCTCCCCAACTCGGCCGGTCGAGGTCGTTGTCCCGTTGGTGATGTCGACCACGAGCACGGAGGCGTCCACCAGCACGACAGCCGCGTACCGCCCGCCGACGCTCCCCGCGCCCGTGGGCAGGAG
>CAZRDB010000185.1:0-10298 GCA_964598695.1 uncultured Armatimonadia bacterium | reverse complement strand
CGTCGGGACCGATCGCCGGAGGCTCGTCGGGCCGGACGCCGCGAGTGATGTCGTGGTCGGGCGCCGGTGGTTCGTCGGGCCGGACGCCGCGAGTGATGCCGTGGTCGGGCGCCGCAGGTTCGTCGGGCCGGACGCCGCGAGTGATGTCGTGATCGGGCGCCGGATGCTCGGGTCCGGCCGACTCGGGCTTGCCCGGGGCGGCGGGTTGCTGCGGCCGCGCAGCGCCCCCATGGGGCTTCGCCGGCTTCACGGGCTTGCTCGGCCGTTTGGGGGGCACGTTCGGCGCATGGCCCGTAGGGGCCTGGGAAGGCGTGATGGGGGGCGCGTGGACGCCGGAAGCGCTCTCTGCTGCTCCAGCGCTCTCCCCAGCAGCGCTCTCGGCCGCGAGGTTGGGCGGCGCCTCGGGGATGTCGGGGGCGATCCCCGTCACGAGCGGTTCCTTCGGCCGGCAGCCGGTCTCGCCGAGGAGCGCCAACCCACCCACGAACACGCCGAGGGCTCCGGCGACGCGCGCGAACCAGCTCCGGCGGTCGACCAGGTTCCGGGCGACGCCATCAACCATCGCGCCGAGCTGCTCGGCCGAGGTCGCCACGAGGATGCCGCGCTCCGCGGGCGAGAGTGGGATCCCCGCGCCGTCGAGGGCTCGCTCGCGGGCGCTGAGAAGCCGCTCGCGGAAGCGGCGATCGAGGGCGGCCCGGGCGAGAACGTGTTGGATGCCCCGCGGCCGATCCGCTGACCCCGTCTCCTCGGGCGGCCTGCCGCCCACGTTGGTGATCCGGGGGATGTGGCCCCCGCCGACATGCCTCTTGCCGCCTCCGCGGGCCATCTCGCTCGCCCTCCTCAGGAATCGTCGACGATCGCGGAGCCCCCGAGCGCATCGGCGTCGGAAGCCGACGAGGAGTCCGGCTCGGACTCCGGCCGGATGCCGGTGCAGACGGGGATCACGTTGCAGGAGGTTTGGGACGCCGCCAACAGCCCTCCGCCGATGAACACTCCGAAGACGGCGGCCACGCGCGCGAACCAGCTCCGTCGGTCGAGAGCGCTGCGCGCCACGCCCGCGGCCATCGCGTCAAGCTGGATCGGGGCCGCGACGAGGAGCACGGCGCGCTCGGAGGGTGTCAGCACCACGCCGCAGGAGTCGAGCGTGCCGGCCCGATCGCGGAGCAGCCGTCCGCGAAAGCGGCGGTCGAAGCCGGCGCGCAGGAGTACCTGCTCGATCCCCCGTCGCGCGCCCTCGGCCGGGGCCCCGTCCGTCGCGCCGTCCGTGCGCTTCCGTCCCATCGTGTACCGCCTCGTTCCGGACGCGACCAGCTCCCCCCATAGGCATAGACGTTCGTAGTGCGAATGCGTGTTCCTGCGCTGCCCGGCGACTATCGCTCGAGCCCCTGCGGGTTGGCGGGGTCTACGTCGAGGCTCGGCCAGACCAGCGCGCCCCGAACCTGCGCCTCCTCGTCCTCGTAGGCCGTCAGCCGCGGCGAGTTGGAGTCGAGCCACAGGACGATCTTGCGGTAGTCCTCGGGCGCGACAGCGTCGCGATGGGTGGGGTCGAGCAGCGCCTGCCCGATCCGCGAGGCACGGGCGCCGAAACGCCCTGGGATCGTCCGTGAGCCGCCGTGGATCGGCCGCACCGTCTCGGTCGACATGCCGCCCGCGAAGTAGAAGGCGTACGGCTCGAGCGCCGCGTAGCCGAAGTCGAGGGGCTCGGCCTGCTTCTCGGTGTGGCAGGGGAGGCAGGCGCGCTCGAAGACCGGCTTCACGGTACGGTAGTAGCCGATCGGCTCGACCGCTCCGATCTCCGGCTCGAGCCGCGACGGGGTGCGCCGCCACGCGAGCGGGATCGCGTCGGCCTGCGGCGCCCGGTTGCGCCGCTCGTGGCAGCCCTGGCAGGTGAGCTGCTCGCCCCTGTGGACGTAGGTGACCGAGCGCATCGACTGGACGGCCATGTAGTTCTCATCGAGGGCCTGGAAGATCAGCTCGCGATCGACGGGCGCCTCCAGGTAGGCGCTCCCGTCCTCCTCCACGGGCACGATTCCCAGGGGGATGCGGGGCGTGTTCTCGTTCTGGTAGCCGATCATCGGCACGCCCATCGGCGGGTTCGTCTTCAGGATGTTCTGGGTGACCCGCAGCCAGCGGATCCGGGTGCCCGCGGGGAAGGGCGGGTCGCTGTCGTAGACGTTGAGCAGCGCGAGCGTCGCGGGGGATCGGGGTCCGGCGACTCGGGCGCTCTCGCCAGTGCCCGCAGGGATCACGGGCGGCTTCGGGCGCGGCCGCAGCGGGATCGGGTCGATCAGCCGCATCTCCGGCTCCAGCCTTCCGCCGAAGACCAGCGGGTTCTCGAGCAGCAGGACCTGGTTGCCGAAACGGTCGAGGAGGTACAGGTTCTCCCACCAGTTGCACAGGTAGAAGTCCTCGCTCAGGGGCCAGGGGGTGCCATACGGGTACTGGCTGCGGCCCGCGAACTGCGTCTCCGGGAACGGCACGTAGGGCGTGATCTTGCGAAGCTGCGACATCCGGCCGTCGTCCGGTAGGCTCGGGTCCAGGAGGGCGAGCGCGCCGAACGCCTCGCCATGGTGCGGCGCCGCCGTGAGGATGTACTTCCGCGAGCCCGGGACCGCGCGGATCGACATCTCCGTGTACGGTCGGACGAAGCGCGAGTCGCCCTCGGTGTTGTCGGCGTACGTGTGCCACGGGTAGGGGTAGTTGCCGTGTGGGGCGCGGGCGTCGCGGCCGTCGGGGTAGCAGGTCCAGATGTTCGAGCCGAGGCAGTTCTCGCGGTCCACGTAGTCCCAGCGCGTGTAGACGATCATCCCGTCGTGGTTCACGCTCGGATGCCACTCGCTGGTCTCGAAGTAGCTCATCGGCCGCACGTCGGAGCCGTCGGGCTCGACGCTGTGGAGCACGTACGTCGGCACCTGCAGACCGAGGAAGCAGCGGATGAACCCGCCCCGACGCTCGCTGATGAACGCGAGGCGGCCGTCGGGCAGCCAGCACGGGTCGAAGTCGTTCCACGGCCCGTCCGTGATCTGGCGCAGCCCGGCGCCGTCCGGCCGGACCCGGAAGAGGTTCCAGGTCGTCTCGGGCGACCACACCCAGCGGTGCTCCCGGTTCTCGGTATAGGCGAAGGCGATCTCGGAGCCGTCGAACGCGAGGTCGGGCGAGAGGAACGCGCCCGGCGTGAGCTTCCGGCCCGCCAGCCGGCCGTTCTCGACAACCGCGTCGGCGAGGAGGTCGCGGACCTTGGGCTCCCCCCGGAAGCCGCTCACCGCGTAGAGCCCGCCGCCGGGGACGCTGTTGAACGCGAAGTACTGGGTCGTGAAGTGCTGGCCGTACACGTCGGCCGTGCCGGTCGTCCCCGTGAGCCGCGAGCCGAGGTAGTTGCCCCGCGCGACGAACAGGATCTCGTCGAAGTCGAGCAGCGGGTTCGCGAACGCGATCTCACGCTGGAGCGCGCAGGCGGCCAGCGCGAGGCCGTGCCGTGCCTCGGTCTCGGCGAGCGGCGTGGCCGCGGCTGCCGCGCACAGGGCCTCGAGATCCCGCGCCAGGTCGCGCAGCCCCGCGCGATCGGAGTCCGCCCGCAGGGATCCAAGGAGCGCGCGCGAGCGCCGGAGGAGCACGCCGAGGGCGTCGCCGTCCTCCGGGGAGACGAGAGCCTCGCGGTCGAGCGTGGTCTCGCCGGCGCCGGGCGGGAGCGGCTCTTCGCCTCGGAGCTGCATGCCGAGCCGGCAGATCTGCTCCTCCCAGTCCCGCAGCACGCCGTCGCGGGTCTGCGCCGCACGGGCGAGCGAGGGGAGGCGCAGCTCGCTGAGCGCTCTCTCGAGCAGCGCGCGCGAGCGGGCGAGGTCGACCTCGGGGGGCTGGATCGCGAGCGACTTCCCGCCCACGCGGGCCTGCCGCTTCATCAGCTCACCCGAGTCCTCGGTCGTGAGCTTCGTGATGTCGACGCGGTCCCATGCCTCGGCCGGGACGGCGCGCAGGGGGCGGCCGGCGGGCGAGAGGTCGGCGTAGGCGCCGTCGGCCGGCGGCTCGGTGAGGCGCCAGAAGGCGATCGTCTCCGGCTCGGGCCCGCGCGGCCCAGCGGGCAGGCGACCGAGATCGAGCGCCCCGCGCGTGAGGATCACCCGCGCGACCTGGCCGTCGCACGAGAGGGTGCGCTCGACGAGGCTGCCAACGAACAGCGGGCCGGGCACGCGCGCGAGGCCGGCCTTGCGGGCGTACTCGGTGCGCCCGACGGGTCTGCCGTCGACGTGGAGCGTCCCGACGGTCGGCTCGAGCACGAGCGCGATGTGGTGCCAGACGCCGTCGGCGAGGTTGGTCTGCGAGCGGACGTGGTCCGGATCGCTCCCGGGCACGTAGGCGCAGAGGAAGCCGCTGCCGGGCTCGGTGAAGATCTCCCAGTGGGCGCCCGAGGCCTTGGTCTCGTTCGCGAGGAGGATGTTGTAGGCGTTGCCGCTGGCCAGCCGGACCCACAGCTCGACGGTGAGCGGCAACGCGCCGTACTGCTCCCACGGCTCAGCGGCGCCGACCCAGTTGAGCGTGCTCGGGGCCGTCGCGAGTGTGGTCTCGATCGGCGTGTCGGCCGCCCGCGCGGCGCCGAGGGCGAGGAGCAGGCAGGCAGCGAGACCCATGGGAGAGGCTGGCCGGCGGTGCATTGGTCGATGTTCCCTTCCTGTCACGCGCGCCGCGTCGGGCTACGGCTTCTTCGCCTTGGGCTCCTCGGCGAGCGGCGTGCCCAGCTCGGCGAACAGCGGCGCCACGTCCTCCCCGACGGTCTCGCTGATGCTGCGGATGTAGTCGTCCACCGAGAACCGGAGGCCCTTGCCGCCGTAGCTCTCGTGAACGTGCTCGAGCCAGCGGGGGTACCAACGCTCGCCGTAGCGGGCATCGAGCGCGCCCCATATGTACCACGCCTTCTCCCACTGCGGCCCGCCCGATTGCCGGAGATCGGCGCCCGCGAGGGCGGGGTTCGCGCGGAGCCGCGCCGTGTCCCAGAACGGCCAGCTATCGAAGCCGAGGTCGCGGCCGATTTTGCGCTGGAACCAGCCGGCATGGGCCTCACTGAAGAAGCCGGGCATCTCGACGCCCAGCGTGCCATCGACCGCCGCCGGACCGTACATCGTGTGCGTCAGCTCGTGGGCGAGGACCGAGAGGATCCCGTTGGTGTCGAGTGAGATCGTCCCCGAGAGCTTGGGCGTATAGATGTTCTCGGCCCAGCCGCCGCCGTCGCCGGCCGCGAGGTCGAGGTAGTAGTCGCCGCCGGGGTTGGGGGGAGTCGGGAGGTAGTGCTGGAGTAGCGCGAACAGCTCCGGGAAGCGCTTCTCGGGCAGCTCGATGATCTGCGGGAGCTGGTTCTCTGCATAGACCACCCGCACCGAGCCGACCTGCATCTCCTTCTCGGGGTAGATCGCGCCGCCGATGCCGCCCCCCTCCCACGGCACGCGCCGTTCGTCGTCGCGCTCCTTGGGACCGCCCGCCGCGAGCGTCACCAGCTCCGCGAGCAGGGCGTCGTTCGGCTGCGGTCGCTTCTGGTCGTCAAGCACCTGGAGCACACGAAGGTCGGCGGCGTGGATCACGCGGCCGGCGCCCAGCGTGCGCATCGCGAGAGCGCCCACATGCTCCGACCCTCCGACGAGCACCGTCCACTCGTCCGAGTACTCGGCGACCCGCGCGTCGAACGGGTCGTCGCCGGTCCCGAGCGAGGCGAGCGGCTGCCCCGCCATCGCCGCGACCGGGGCTCGGCGGTCGGGCAGCGTGACGCCGTAGTCGCGGAGCATCCGGCCCAACGGGCTGCGCGGGCTCCCGCCGTCGGCGATCAGGCCTCCGCCGGCCTCGACGAAGGCGCGGATCGCCGCCTGCTCGGCATCGAGGTACGGCTGGGCCTCGCTCCCCTGGTAGGTGTAGAGCACGTCGAAGGCAGGAGCCGGGACGAACGTGAACGGCCGGAAGCTGCCGACCTCGTGCGTCTTCTGGTCGCGCACGCGAACAGGCACGCCGGGCACGAGCGGAAGCGTGAGGGTCGCCTGGTTGCCGGTGACGCGGTGGCCCTGGTCGCGGATCGCGTCCTGCACGCTCCAGTGATGGTAGAAGCTGAACTGGTGGCTCGAGTCGAACAGGACGTTGATCCCCGTGTCGGCCACCGCCTCGGGCAGCGGTTGCGGCTCGATCTCGGCCGGCTGGAGCGTCCCGAGCAGGGCGGCGAGTGCGAGGAGTGGGCTCATGTCTACCCCTTTCGGAGTGCGGTCTCGCCTTGGGCGACGCGCGCGGTCGGACGGTGAGGCGCGGCGACCTCCCATTCGCCGCACGGGCCTCCGGGCCTCCCGCCAAGCCGGACGGCAGCGGCCCTTGACGCGTGCACGCGCGCACAGGATCCTACCGATAGGCCGTATCGCGCCGGGAACGGGCGTCTGCCCGCCGTCAGGAGTGGTCGTTCACCATGTCGAGCTGGGGTTCGCGGTTCACCGCGCTGTTCTGCCTGATCGTCGGGCTCGCCGGCGGCGTCTGGGTGGGCTACCTCGTGAGCGAGTCGGGCCACGGCCGTGGCGGGCTCTCGCTGTTCCGGTCGTCGTCCACTTCCCAGCCGCAGCCGGTGACCCTCGCGCCGGCGCCGCCGGCGTCGGCCTCCGTCGTGAGCGGCCCCCCCGCCACCGTCGCCGGTTCCGCCTCGGTCGCCGACCTCGTCGAGCGCTGCCAGCCGGCCGTCGTGGCCGTTGGCGTGGTGATCGACCGCGCCATGCTGATCGAGGAGAGCCGCCGGATGCGCAAGCAGTTCCCGAGCATGCCGGAGATGACCCCGGAGCAGCTCGACGAGCTGCTGGCCGATCCCGCCCAACCGAACCAGCGGTTCATGCCCCTCGGCTCCGGCTTCTTCATCTCGGCCGATGGAGCCGTCGTCACGAACAACCACGTCGTCGCCGAGCTGCAGAAGCGCCAGATGCCGATCTCGGTCCGCACCGCCGACAATCAGATCCTGAAGGCCGAGCTGGCGGGCGCCGACGAGGAGACCGACCTCGCCGCCGTCCGCGTGCAGGGCGCCGCGAACATCCGCTACGTCGAGTGGTCGGACTCCGACTCCGCCCGGGTCGGCGATTCCGTCGTCGCGATCGGCAGCCCCTTCGGCCTCGAATCGTCGGTCACGATGGGGATCATCAGCGCCAAGGGCCGCCAGTGGGTCACCCCCGCGCAGAGCAGCGCCCACACCTACGACGACTACCTCCAGACCGACGCCGCGATCAACCCCGGCAACTCCGGCGGCCCGCTGTTCTCGATGGACGGCCGCGTCGTCGGGATCAACACCGCGATCCAGACCACCTCGCCCGACCCCAACCGCGCCGGGTCGGTCGGGATCGGCTTCTCCATCCCCTCGAATCTCGCCGCATTCGTCGTCGGCCAGATCCTCCAGCAGGGCCAGGTCGTGCGCGGCTACATCGGCGTCGAGCTGCCGAACACCGAGGTCGAGCGCGACCGGGGCACGCTCGGCCGAGGCGCCTTCATCGCCCGTGTGGCGCCCGGCGGGCCGGCGGCCGTGGCAGGTCTGCGAAGCGGCGACCTCGTCGTCGAGATCGCCGGCAAGCGCATCGCCAGCTCGAAGGAGCTGATCAACACGATCACCGTCCAGCCGGTCGACGCCTCGGTGCCGGTGCGCATCGAGCGCGAAGGCAAGGCGATGGAGCTGAGCATCCGAATCGCGCAGCGGCCCGCACCCAAGGACCTACGCCTCTCGGACCAGCCCGACCAGCCGGCGGAGGAGACCGAGTCGGCCGATGGCGGGGGCAGCCCGCTCGAGAAGCTGCTCGAGCAACTCGGCTCGGGCGAGTAGCGAGGACAGGACAATGACATCGCGGGAGCGCGCGCTCCGGGCGATCGACCACGCGGAGACCGATCGGGTCCCGCTGCAGTGCTTCCTCACGCCCGAGATGGAGCGGACGCTCGCGGAGCGGCTCGGCCGTCATCCGTTCGAGGCTTTCGACATCGACTTCCGCACCGTCCTGCCCGTCCAGCGCAAGCCGGATCGCCAGCCGGAGCCGGGCAGCGGGGTCGATGTCTGCGACCGCTTCGGCGTGGGCTACGTCTACCAGGAGCACCCCTCGGGCGGGACCTACCGCGAGGCAGCGGGGACCTTCGAGCTGGCGCGGCTCGAGACGATGGACGACGTCGCGCGCTACCCCTGGTGGCCCGACCCGGACGACTACGACTACGCCGTGATCCCCGATCTGATCCGCCAGCACCCCGACCGGTGCATCGTCACCGGCTGGTCGGGTGTCCCCGACCTCATCAACGGCATCGGCCGCGGCATGGGGATGGACCGACTGCTCGAGGGGCTGCTGCTCGAGGACGAGGTCACGATCGCGATCTGCGACCGCCGCGTGGGCTTCTTCCTCGAGTACGTGCGACGGACGCTCGAGGCCGGCGCGGGCCGGATCGACGTGCTGTGGATCGGCGAGGATCTCGGCACCCAGCGCGGCCCGACGGTGAGCCCCGCGCTGTTCGACGCCTTCTTCCGGCCTCGGCTCCAGGCGTTCCTCGACCTCGGCCACGCCTTCGGCTGCCGGGTCGCGCTGCACTCCTGCGGCTCGACGCGCGCCCTGATGCCCCGGCTCGTCGAGATGGGCCTCGATGTGCTCGACTCCGTCCAGCCCGAGCCCGAGGGGATGGTCCCCGAGGATCTGAAGGCCGAGTTCGGCGCCGACCTGACGTTCTGCGGGCTGATCTCGACCCAGCGAACGCTCCCGCACGGGACGCCCGACGAGGTCCGCGCCGAGGTTCGCCGGATGGCGGAGCGGATGGGCGCGGGCGGCGGCTACATCCTCGCGCCGGCGCACAACATCCAGCCCGACGTGCCGGTCGGGAACGTGCTCGCGATGTACAGCGAGGGCCTGGGGCGCGAGGTTGGGTAGGGCGCAGGAGCCGCTCCGGCCAGGGTGAAGGGACGAGCGGGAGGCACGCGATGACCTACACGGTTGTGCTCATCCCAGCCGAGGAGGGCGGCTACACGGCGCGGGTGCCCGCGCTCCCGGGCTGCGTCACCGAGGGCGACACGCTGCTCGAGGCCCTCGACATGGCGCGCGACGCGATCGAGTGCTATCTGGGCAGCCTCGCGCAGCACGGGGAGCCGATCCCCGCGGAAGGGCCGACGGTCGCCCCGTCGCCCCGACGGCCCTGAGGGCGCTCGGCCCCTCCCAAGGACCGAAACAGCGACCTCCCGAATAGCCTCTCGTCTCCAGGTGCTCCGGGAGGAGCCGCGCTGTGCCGCTGTACGAGATCCAGGCCAAGACCGAGTCCGGGACCGATGTCACGCGTCTCCTGGCCGCGACGGGGGAGCGCGAGGCCGTTGCGCTCGTCCGGCCCAGCGGCCTGTACGTCGTCGGCGTCCGGAAGCTGCGGGCACGCACCGAGCCCCGGATGCTCTCGCGCGCGGCGCTGGCCGCCGCGCCCGTCACGGCCGAGGCCCAGGCCCTCTTCTTCCGCCACCTCGCGCCCCTCGTGAAGGCCGGCGTCGGCCTCCCGTTCGCGCTCGGCAAGATGGCCCGGCGGCTGCCTGACCCCCGCATGGCGGCTCTCGCGGGCGAGCTGTCGCGCGAGGTCGAGCGCGGCGCGCCCTTGAGCGACTGCCTCCAGGCGCGCGCGGGGTACTTCCCCGCGTGGGTGCCGGCCGTGATCCGCGCCGCCGAGCGCGGCGGCAAGCCCGATGAGCTGCTGCCCGCGATCACCGAGGAGCTGCGGCTCGAGTCGACCTTCCACCGGCGCTTCGCCGTCCCGACCGCCTACCTGCGCGCCTCGGTCGTGCTCGGCGTCGTCGTCCCGACGATCCCGTTCATCATGACCCTCGGCTGGAGGGGCTGGTGCGGCCTCGCCTCGGTCGTCGGCCTCCTGGCCGGTTTCCTGGTCTACGGCGCGGCCTTCGCCCAGCGGTACGCCGCGACGAGCCCCCGGGTGCGCGCGGTGGCCGACGGAGCCGTGCTCGTGCTGCCGGGCGTGGGAGAGCTGCGGCGCTCGCTCGGACTGCTGCGCTTCGGCCGGATCCTCCGCTCGATGGAGGCCGCCGGCCTGCCGCTCGCCGATGCCTGGGAGACGGCCGCCGCTGCCGCCGGCCATGCATCGCTCGTCCGGGGCCTCGGCCTCGGCGCGCAAGCGCTACGGGAGGGCAGGGGCCTCGCCGAGGCGCTCCATGCGAGCGGGTCCTTCCCCTCGGCTCAGGTCGAGGCGGCTCGCGCGGCCGAGGTGGAGGGAGCCCTCGACCGTTTCCTCGCCTGGTGGGAGAGCGAGCTGGAGATCGCCTCGCGCCAGGGCGCCGACCGCGCGGT
>CAZRDB010000184.1:0-10460 GCA_964598695.1 uncultured Armatimonadia bacterium | reverse complement strand
GCGGGGCGTTTCCTGCAGGGGCTTCTCGCCGCGGCGGAGAAGGCAGGCGCGTGGCTCGAGGGGACGCTGCCGCCTGAGAGCTTCACGTTCGACGACCGTCCCGGCCACGTCTGGGTCTTCGACCCCAGGCCGATCCGTTAGGCGGTCCACCGGCTCGTCGCATTGGCCCCACAGAGAGGAAGAGAGCTTGATGTTGGACACTGGTTCCCGGAACTCCGAGCGCGCCGGCTTAGCGCCGCGGGTGCTGCCCATGCGGCAGCGCGCGGAGGTGATCCACCGCACGCTGGCCCGTCGCTACGCCGAGGTGCTCCCGGTCGCGATGCGTGAGGCCGGACTCGACATGTGGGTTCTCCTGTGCCAGGAGGACGATCTCGATCCGTGCTACGCCACGATGATTCCAATGGACACCTGGTGCCCGATCCTGCAGATCCTGGTCTTCTACGACCGGGGCGAGGAACTGGGCGTCGAGCGCCTGAGCGTCTCCGGCACCGACATGCGCGGGCTGTGCGAGCAGCCGTACCAGGGCCAGCTCGAGGGGCCGCAATGGGAGATGTTCGTGAAGATCGTCTCCGAGCGGAACCCCGCGCGAATCGGCGTCAACATCGGCTCGGTCGAGTGGGCGGGCGGAGGGCTCACCCACAACCTCTACCTGCAGCTCATGGAGCGGCTGCCGGAGGAGTTCCGCGGCCGGGTCGTCTCGGCCGAGGCCGCCGCGACGCGGTGGCTCGCGACGCTGACCCCCACCGACATCGACCTGATGGAGCACAACGTGCTCCTCGGCAAGGAGATCATCCGCGAGTGCTTCTCGCGCGAGGTCATCGTTCCCGGCTACACCACGGCCGACGACCTCGAGTGGCACTACTGGCAGCGGGCGACTGACCTCGGTGTGGGGATCTCGTTCAAGCCGTACTTCCGTACGGTGCGCAGCCCGCAACGGGCCGAGCAGCTCAAGGGTGACCGGACGATCTACCCGGGCGACCTGCTGCACTGCGATGTGGGCATCGACTACCTCCGGCTCAAGACCGACCACCAGCAGTGGGCCTACGTGCTGCGGCCGGGCGAGCAAGGCGCCCCGGAGGGCGCCCGCCGGATGCTGGCCGAGGCGAACCGCTTGCAGGATGTCTACATGGGCGAGTTCGCGGAAGGCCGGACGGGCAACGAGATCCTGAACGCGGCGCTCACGCGAGCGCGGGCCGAGGGGATCCCGAACCCGCGGATCTACTCCCACTCGCTGGGCTACCTGCTGCACGAGCCGGGGCCGCTCATCGGCCTGCCGTGGGAGCAGGAGGCCTGCGTGGGGCGCGGCGATGTCCGGCTGACGGTGGGCAACGCGTTCACGGCCGAACTCTCGGTCGAGGGTCCCGTGCCGGAGTGGGACGGAGCCAACCTCCGCCTGTCTGTGGAAGAGGACGTCGTCTTCGAGGAGACCGGCTGCCGCATGATGGGCTCTCGCCAGCGCGAGTTCATCCTGCTGTAGCCCCCGCGGCGTGTGGCCGTACGGCCTCGCGTGCCGCCGTGTGACGGGAGGACGTACATGCGTGCTTCGGCCGGCTCTGTGTTGCTTCCGCTCCTGCTCCTGGCGCCCTCCGTGGCCCGGGGGCAGGAGCCCCGCAACCTGCTGTCCAACCCCTCGTTCGAGCAGGTCCTGGCCGACCGCCCCGCCGAGTGGAACGTCGAGAGCGGCGCGGCCAACGCCGCCTTCACGCTCGTGGAGGGTCAGGGCCACCTCGGCGCCCGCTGTCTGCGGGTGACGAACCCCTCGCCGCAATCGCCGCACGTGTTCGGGCGCGTGTGGCGGAACGTGCGGGTGCAGGCCGGCAGCACCTACACGCTGAGCTGCTACGTGAAGAGCGCGGAGCCCGGCGTGGCGTGGCTCGGCGCCGGGAAGGACTGGCAGTTCCGGTTCCCCGTTCCCGCCTCCGCGGAGTGGGAGCGCGTCGTCGGCGTGTTCGCGGCCGACGCGGCGGAGGTTCCGGTGATGTTCGTGACAGAGTCGGAGACTGCGGAGATCCTCGTCGACGACCTGCAGCTCGAGTTGGGCGACGCGGCGACCCCGTTCGTCTTCCTGCCTCCGCCCACCGCGGGAGAGGCGGCGCTCCATCTGCTGCCGCTCGGGCGCGAGGCGACCGGCGAGAACCTCATCGCCAACAGCGGGTTCGAGAGAGCGGAGGCGGGCCTGCCGGTCGGATGGGCCTTCAGCGCGCGCAACACGGACTCCACCTGCACGCTCGACGACACCGTGCGGCATGGCGGGAAGGCGTCGGTGCGGTTCACGAACGGAACGCCGTTCGGCGCGCACGTCTACGGCCTCGCGACCTACACGCCGGAGATCGCCGTCGAGCCGAGCACGTTGTACACGCTGAGCGCCTACTACCGCACCGTCGACGCGGGGATGGCGTGGATCGGCGGGGGCCCCGACTGGCTCGTGCGGCTCGTCGCGCCGGAGACCAAGGGCGAGTGGCGACGGGCCTCGACGACCTTCCAGACGCGGGCCGACCAGACCACGTTCAACCTGCTCGCGAGCACCGAGTCGCCCACGACCGGCGTGTGGTTCGATGACGTGAAGCTCGAACGGGGCGCCTTCGCTACCCCCTACGTGCCCGAGGAGGGGGCCTCCGAGCCCTCGCTGATCCTCGATCTGCCGAAGGAGGTCGCGGCCGACGACACGCTCGCGCTCAACGCCTGGCTCGTCGTGCCCGAACGGTCGGCGGCTGCCCGGCTCGAGGCCGAGCTGAGCGGCCCCGGGGGCGTGCTCGCCCGCGCGGAGCAGCCGGCGCCCACGGGCCTCGTCGAGGTTCGGTTCCTCTACGGTGTGCCCGTGGAGGGTCCCGAGGACTGCCACTACGTCCTCCGGCTCAGCGATGCCGCCGGAACGCTCCTGTGCGAGGCCTCCACCGACTTCCGGCTTGTGTCGGCAGCGGCGAACCGCGCGCGGATCACCGCGCTCAGGGCTACGGCCCAGGAGCTGCGGACCCGGCTCGATGCGCTCGCGGCCGGGGGCGCCGATGTCGCCTATCCCCTCGTGAGCCTCACGGTGCTCGAGCAGTTCGTGGGCTTCGCGGAGGAGGACAACCAGGCCGGCTGGACCCCGCGCGCCCGTACCCAACTGGTCGAGCTGGTCGACATCGCGACTCGGTGTGAGGCGGAACTCACGGCTCTCGAGACCGGCGCCCGACTACCCGCGGTCCCGCGCTACCGGATCTCGCCGGTCCGGATCGCCGACGGGGCCTTCCGCACGCAGGTGACCTGGCCGGATGGCCGCGTCGAGGACGACTGGCCGCTCGTCTTCACCGGCTACGGCCACTTCTCCAGTGTGGTCCGTGATCTCCCGCTCATGCAGGGCTACGGGATGAACGTCATCCAGATCGAGATGGGCCCCTCCTCCGTTGTCACGGGGCCGGACTCGCTCAACACGGAGCCCATCGACGGGCTCGTGCGTTCGCTCGACCGCGCCGCCGAGTCCGGCGTGGCGGTCTGCCTGCTGCTCTCCCCGCACTACATGCCGGATTGGGTCTACGAGAAGTGGCCCGAGGTGGGCGGCGTCGAGGGCGGATTCCTACGCTACTCGATCGACTCGCCCCACACGCGCGCCGTGCTGGAGCGGTTCCTGCGGACGATCGTGCCGCGCGTGGCGAGCCATCCGGCCCTCCACAGCTTCTGCCTCTCGAACGAGCCGATCTACCGTGACGCCACACGCGCTCCGGAGAACCGCCCGCTCTACAACGCCTGGCTCCGGCAGAGGCACGGGACGATCGAGGCCGTCTCGGCCGCCCATCGGGCGACCTACGCGAGCTTCGACGACGTGCCCGTCGACCCGCCTCCGGCCGGGGTCACCCCCACCCGGCAGGCGCGGTACGACTACTACCGGTTCAACAACGAGCGCTTCGCGGCGTGGCACCGGTGGATGGCCGACGTCATCCACGAGATGGCGCCCGAGGTCCCGGTCCACGCCAAGGCGATGAACACCGTCTTCTCCTCGGTCGGCCAGAACATGGGCGTGGACCCGGAGCTGTTCTGCGAGTTCTCGCAGATCGCCGGCAACGACTGCTGGAAGTGGTACTCCGGCGGTCGCAACGGCTACGCCAGCGAGTGGCAGGGCGAGAACATGTACTTCGACCTGCAGCGCTCGATCCTCGGCCAGCCGATCTTCAACACCGAGAACCACGTGATCGTCGACCGGGAGAAGGGAACGATCCCCGCGGCGCACATCCGCAACATCATCTGGCAGTCGGCGATCCACGGGGAGGGCGCCTCGACGACCTGGGTCTGGGAGCGGACCTACGATGAGCGGAGCGACTTCGCAGGCAGCATCATGCACCGGCCCGAGTGTTGCGACGCCCACGGCCGTACCGGCCTCGACCTGCTCCGGCTCGGCCCCGAGGCCAACGCGTTCCAGCGGGAGCCGGCCCGCGTCGCGCTGGTGTACTCGATCGCCTCGCTGTGCTACGGCCTCGATGCCGAGCGGATCCTCGGCCGGACCTACGAGGCGCTCAACTTCACGGGGGAGAAGATCGACTTCCTCACCGAGAAGCAGCTCGCGCGGGGCGACGCGGGCAAGTACGCGCTCGTGATCGCCGCCGGCACGACCAACCTGCCGGAGGACGCGTACCGCGGTCTCGAGCAGTACGCCGAGGCCGGGGGCCGGGTGCTCGCGGTGGGCGAGGGGAGCCTCACCCGCGATGACCGCGACCGGCCGAGGGCCTGGGGTCCGGCGACAGGGCTCACGCGGGTCGATGAGGCCGTCGCACGGGAGCTGCTCCCGGCCCTGCTCGCGCAGCTCGACTCGTTGCCGGGCGAGCGGCCGGTCCGCGCGATCGACCCGGAGACGGACGGGCCCGCGTGGGGTATCGAGGCGCTCACCGCGCAGCTCGACGGGCGCAGGCTCGTGAACCTGACCAACTACCTGCCGACCCCTGTTCGCTTCCGTCTCGAGGGCGCGTCGGGCGCGTGGATCGAGAGGTTCTCTGGGAGGCCGTGTCCGGCCGAGATCGAGCTGCAGCCGCTCGAGGTCATGCTCGTCGACGACCAAGGGAGGTAGCCCCATGCTGTCCGCCGCACTGGCGTTCGCGCTGGCGACCATCGCCGCGCCGGACGAGCCCCTGTGGATCAACCTCGGACCGGCCAACGAGAGCCACGGGTTGACGGTTCCCTCGATCGGCGACGGTGAGAACGTGCCGGCGGAGGCCGCCGGGTCGGCCTGCCGGCGGATCAAGAGCCCCGGTTCGCTGTACCTCTATGTCGCGGTCGACAAGACACTCCTCCCGCCGGGGAGCTACGACCTGTACGTCACGGTGGAGCTTCTCGACGAGCGGCTCGGAGTCGTCGCGCTCCAGTACGATCGCGCGGGCGGGGCCGCCTACGCGCAGAGCGAGGAGAAGCTCCTGACGATCGGCGCCGGCGGGTGGGAGCGGCGGACCGTTCGGCTCCCGGGGGCCGGGCTTGGCGGACGCGAGAACCACGGCGCCGACTTCCGGCTGAACACCGGGGAGCTGGCCGTCCGGCGGATCGAGGTGCGAACGAGCGCCCCGGAGGGCTACGAGCCCGGCGCGATCGACCTCCAAGCCCTCGATGCGCTCCGGGTGGAGCTGGGCGGGGGGATGGAGCTGACGGTCGGCGCCGATGTCGATGCCGCCGAGGCCGCTCTCTTCCGCGCGCTGGGCGCCACGAGCATCGAGACCTACGTCACCTGGCAGACCGTCGAGGATGCCGGGGAGGGCCAGTGGGACTGGAGTCGGTGGGACCGCCAGGTCGAGATCCTCGAGAACGCAGGGCTCAAGTGGGTGCCGTTTCTGATCGCCGGTCCGGCCTACGCCAACCCGAGGTGGTTCCGCGAGTCGGAGCAGTCGGTCCCCTACGTCTGCCTCGAGCACGGCCAGGCGTCGAAGGTGCAGTCGCTGTGGAGTCCCCACCTGCGGCCGTGGATCGAGCGGTTCCTGCGGGCCTTCGCCGAGCGCTACGGCGACCGCGGGGTGATCGAGTCGGTCCTGCTCGGGGTCACCGGGATCTACGGCGAGTCGATCTACCCGGCCGGACCGGAGGGGGAGTGGACCGCCGACATCCCCGGCCGCTACCACAACCACATGGGCTGGTGGGCGGGAGACCCCTACGCCCGCGCCGCGTTCCGGGAGGCCATGCGCGGCCGCTACGCTGAGATCGAGGCCCTCAACCGGGCCTGGGGGCGGCAGTTCCGTTCCTTCGACGAGGTGGAGCCGTTCGTCCCCGAGCAGGCCCCCACCCCGCGCGCCCGTCTCGATTTCGTCAACTGGTACCTGGAGACGATGACCGATTGGAGCGCCTGGTGGGTCGGCGCGACCCGCGCGTGCTTCCCGGAGGCGGAGATCTACCTGTGCACCGGCGGCGATGGGAACGCGATGCTCGGAGCCGACTTCTCGGCACAGGCCCGCGCGATCGCGCCCTACGGCGCAGGGATCCGGATCACCAACGAGGGCAGTGAGTACGCGGGGAACTTCGTCGTCACCCGCGAGGTGGGCACGGCCTGCGCCGCGCTGGGGACGTTCTTCGGCTACGAGCCCGCGGGGCGGGTCGACGCGAACGGGGTGATCGCGCGGATCTACAACGCGACGGCCTCCGGCGCGCGCCAGCTCCACTGCTACGGCGGCAACCTGACCGACACCGTGCAGGCTACCCGTAACTTCCGTGAGTACGCCCACTTCGTCGCCGCTCGGAAGCCCGTGGTCCACGCGGCCGTCTACGTGCCGCGCACCGCGTGGGCGCTCGACGCGCGCTGGATCAGCGTCCTGCACCAGGCGGCCGGGCGGGTGCGCGACCGGCTCGACATCCACTTCCTCGACCGGGCGACGCTCGGGACCGACCTCGCCGGCACGGTGACCGCGATGGGCCTCGTCGGCGCCCCGTTCGCCGAGGTCCAGGAGATCGAGCGGCTCCGCCGCTGGGTGGAGGACGGCCACATCCTCGTCGGTGTGCCGAGTGAGGGCGACGACCTCCTTCGCACACCAGAGGGCAGCGACGCGGGCACGCGCGAGCTGTTCGCCGACGAGCCCGCTGCGCGGGGCCTCGCGAGGGTGACCCTCGAGGGCGACCCGCCCCCCGCGTTCCGTCTCGCGGTGGGGGCGGCCGACGACGAGTCGTTCCTCCTCGGCGAGTGGTGGGGCCGCGAGCCGGGTGGCGAGTGGCCCGAGATCGCCGGCGCGACGAAGCGGTGGAGCGGAGGCCGTTGCGGCTTCTGGCTGCCCGTGCAACCGAACCGCGCGGCCTCCCTGCGGATCGCGGCCCTCCTCACCGACCACTCCCGCAAGGGCCCCAACCGCCTGTGGGTGAACGGCGTGCCGCTGGGCGGGTTCCCCGAGCCGAGCGAGGGCACGTTCGAGTTCGCCATCCCAGCCGAGGTGATCGGCGACGGTACGGTGGTGAAGGTCGAGCTGGAGATCGCCACCTGGCGGCCGATCGACTACGGGATGGACGACGGGCGGGCGCTGGGCCTCGCCGTGCGCGAGGTCGAGATCCGCTCCGAGGGCTACGACGGGCCGGCCGAGGAGCGCGCTGCCGTTCGCCAGGGCCTCGACACGGATGCCCTCCGCGCCCACGGGGTGAAGCGGCTCGGGAGCGGTGCGACAATCCTCCTGCCGGCCGGGTCCGAGGTCGACGGGGTGCTGGGTCAGGTGCTCGTGTGCGCCGTGGAGCATCCGGAGTGGTTCGCGCCGGGCCTCACCGGCGTGCGCGTGCCCTATCCGGAGGCCGATCAGCTCTACGTGACCGAAGTCGACGACGGCGTGCTCGTGCTGAACGGCGGAGGCCGAGCCCGCGTGCTCGGCGGCCGCGAGATCGCCCCCCATGGCATTGCCCTGCTGCCGCCGCTCGCGCGGGAGCCCTGAGGAGACCTGCCGATGAGCTGCAACGACTGGCTGACCGACTCCGTCGGCCCACTGGCGCACTCACTGGACGGCGCATGGGAGCTGTGCGGGACGGAGGCCGCCGACGCGAGCGCTCGGTGGATCCCCGCCCGCGTGCCGGGCGACATCCACATCGACCTCGAGGCCCGGGGCCGGATCCCCGACCCGTTCGTCGACGACCAGTACCGGGCCGGCCTGTTCGCCGAGGAGAGGGACTGGTGGTACCGGCGCGACGTCGCGATCCCGCCCGACTGGGAGATGCATGACCGCGTCGAGCTGGTCTTCGAGGGCCTCGACACCTTTGCGACGGTCTACTGGAACGGCGCGGAGATCGGCCGGGGGGCCAACATGTGGGTGCCGGTCCGCATCGACGTGACCGAGCGCCTGCGGCGGGGCGGTCCGGTCGAGCTGCGGGTCCGCCTGCGCTCTCCGATGGCGGTGGCGCGCGAGCGGATGCCGTCCGAGCCGGACCCCATGGTGACCGGCTTCTTCTCGCCCGTGGAGCGCTGCTACGCGCGCAAGGCGCAGATGAGCTACGGCTGGGACATCGCGCCGAGGATCGTCACCTGCGGGATCTGGCGTCCCGTGCGGCTGGAGGGACACCGTTGCGGAATCCTCCGCGATGTGGCCTACCGAACCCAGCTCCTCGAGGACGGCCGGGCCCTGGTCTCGGTGCGGGTCGAGGCCGAGGCGATCGCCGAGGGCGGAACGTGGACGGCGCGCGTCCAGGCCTCCTGCGGCTCGAGCCGGATCCGGCTCGAGGTGGCGCTGGACGCCGAGGGAGACCTCCTCGCGGGCGAGGCGGAGTGCATCGTCGATGACCCGAGGCTGTGGTGGCCCCGCGACCTGGGCGAGCCGAACCTCTATGCCGCGCGGTGCGAGCTGCGCCGCAGCGGCGAGCTGGTTGCGGCACGGGAGGAGCGGTTCGGGATCCGCGAGGTGAGGCTCGTCCTCACCGACCCCACGACCGGCGCCGCCCGCTTCCTCTTCACGCTGAACGGCCGCCCGACGTACCTCCGTGGGAGCAACTGGATCCCCGTCGACGCGCTCTTCGCCCGGATCACGCGGGAGCGGCTCTCGGCCGCCCTCGACCTCGCGGGAGAACTCTCGTGCAACTGCCTGCGGATCTGGGGCGGAGGGATCTACGAGGACCCGGCCTTCTACGAGATGTGCGATGAGCGAGGCATCCTCGTGTGGCAGGACTTCATGTTCGCCTGCGGGCTCTACCCGAGCGAGCAGTGGTTCCTCGACGAGGTGCGGGCCGAGGCCGAGCACGTGGTGCGGAGCCTGCGCAATCACGCGTGCCTCCTGCTCTGGGCCGGCGACAACGAGTGCGACTGCGGCTACGGCTGGCACGGCCTGCCGGGCCGGTACGTCGAGAACCGTGTCACGCGCGGCGTGCTCCCGGAGACGGTGGCCGCGCTCGATCCGACGCGGCCCTACATCCCCTCGAGCCCCTGGAACCCGAGCGAGACGGGAGACCCCAACGGCAGCGCCGAAGGCGACACGCACCTATGGAGCCACGACCAGCCGCCGCGGGCGCCGATGTACTCGGAAGACCGGAGCCTCTTCCTGAGCGAGATCGGGCGGATCTGCCCGGCGAGCCTCGAGACGATCGCCCAGTTCCTCTCACCCGAGCACCGCTGGCCGCACGCCAACCCGGTCTGGGAGCAGCACGTGGGGACGATCCCGACGAGCGACTTCCAGCGCCGCCAGCGGATGGACGACGCGCTCCTGAACACGCTGGGCTCCCTCCCCGAGACCGAGTCGGAGTATGTCGAGGCCTCGCAGCTCCTCCAGGCCTGGTGCCTCTCCGAGTGGATCGAGCAGGCCCGGCGGCGCAAGCCGGAGTGCTGGGGGATCCTCTGGTGGAACCTCCTCGACAACTGGCCGCAGCACTCCGATGCCGTGGTCGACTACTACTTCCGCCGCAAGCCGGCGTTCGGGGCCGTCGCGCGCGCCAGCACCCCGGTGGCGCTCTCGGTCGCGGCGCACGAGAGCGGATTCGGCGTGTGGATCCTGAACGATCTCGACCCCGAGGTCGCGGGGACCGTCACGCTCGAGCGCAGGAGTCTCGACGGCGGCCGCGCGGTCCTCGCCGAGGCAGCGGCCACCGCCGCCCGCAATGCATCGACGCTGGTGCTCACGGCGTCGGCCGAGGGGCTCGACCCGCAGCGCGACTACCTCGTGGCGCGCGTCACGACGGCCGACGGCAGCCGCGAGGCCCGGTACGTGCTCGATGGCTGCCAGTCGGTTGCGGTGCTCCGGGCCGTGTACGGCGCGTAGGGCGGGGCGGGCGGCCCCTATGGCGAGTGAGGAGATGCGTCCGATGGCGAGGCAGACCTACGTGCTCGCGGCCGTCCTGACACTGCCTCTGGCGGCGCCCCTGTCGGCCGCGCCCGACGGCTACCTTCCGCCCGAGCGGGTGTCTGTGCTCCCGGTGTTCATCGTGCCGGCCGACCAGACGGGCCCGTCGGCGGAGCAGGTCGCGTGGGCCGGCCGCCCCCACGCGGGCCCCCGGACCCGAACCGGGGTGTGCACCCCGGGCGGGAACAGGGGGTTTAGGGGGCCCGGCCCGGAGGGGGAAAC
>CAZRDB010000183.1:0-10536 GCA_964598695.1 uncultured Armatimonadia bacterium | reverse complement strand
CGCCGATGCCGCGGACCTCGTAGCGGTCCGGGCCGACCTGGCGGCAGAAGCGCTTGGCGACCATGCCGCCGAGCACGGCCTGGGCCTCATCGGGGCCGATCGAGACCGCCGCCGCGACCTCGGCGACGGTCACCGGGGCCCGACTCGCCTCGGCCAGCGCGATCACCTGCGCCTCGATCGCGCTTGGCCGCGTGCGCATCAGCCGCTGGAACGCCAAAGCGACCGCCCCGAGCTGGCCGAGGCCGAGCACCAGGGAGAGTCCGGCGATCGCCAGCCGCGTCCCGGGGTTGCCGGAGGCCCCGGCCGAGGCGACCAGAGCCAGCAGGCCGAGACAGGTGAAGCCGACGGCCTCCAGGCCGATCGCCCCCAGAAGCGCATACAGGCAGCCTCTCGGCATTGCGTCTCCTTCCGCCGGGCAGGGCCGGGCGCCGACTCACCCCACTTCCCCCTGCATTCGGCCGTGACGCGCGAAACCCCTGGGAGACGCGCCCGTGTGAAGGAATCGTTGTCCCGTCCCGCCGGGCCCGGCAAATAGGCTTACGAACGACAGGAGTCAGACCATTCCACCATCCATGGGAGAGAAGGAGACGAACTAATGCGTAAGTCCCTCGTCATTCTCGTTCTGCTCGCGTTCGTCGCGCTCTGCTTCGCCTCGTGCGCGCCGAAGAAGGAAGAGCCGGTCACCCCGCCGACCCCGGCTGCCAAGCCGCCGGCAAAGCCCGAGCCGCCGAAGACCCCGGCGACCGAGTCCAAGGCCACCGAGTCCGGCGAGTCCGTCGCCAAGGCCAAGACCGACGCCAAGACCGACGCGACCGCCAAGCCGGCCGACGCCAAGACCGATGCCAAGACCGATGCGACCGCCAAGCCGGCCGCGAAGCCGGGCGACGCGACCAAGCCGGCCCCGCCGGCCGCCAAGAAGCCCTAACCGTACCGCGCAGCACGCCGCACGAACAAGAGGCCGTGTGGAGGCGACTCCACACGGCCTCTTCGCGTGCGGAAGACCAGAGCAGTCCTCGTAAGTTCCCGCGCGCAAGAGCCAGGAGCGACAACCTGCGGAGGGACGAGCACTCGACAGACCGCCGCTCGCCGCTGGTACCTGCAGGGACTCCCGGGAACCGCTCCAGGCGCCTCAGGCGCCCCAGCGGTCGGTCGCCCGGGTGAGCGCGTCCCCCATCTCCCCGAACATCCGCTCGATCCCCTGTGGGGTCAGCCGCTCATCGAGGAGCTGACGGAGCGCCCGCACGAAGTGGCCCGGGTAGGCCGCCATCTGCTTCTCGTCCACCACATACCGGCTCAGCTCGTCCCACGCGGCGTGGAAGGCGACGGCGCTCTCGGGCAGCTCCACGAACAGGCGGGGCAACTCCGAGTGGGCCTCCTGCTCGGCACGAACGCTCGTGAGCGCCTTGCGGAAGCCGTCCAACCCCTCGCCCACACCCTTGAGCATCCCGAGCATCTCGGAGCCGGCGGCCAGCGCCGCTTCCTCCTCGTCGAGACGGTCGGACAGCTCGTTCACCGTCGCGAGCGCCTCGTCGAGGCCGGAGTCGCCGGTGGGAGGCGCCGTGGCAGCGCCCTCGACGAGCGAGAACAGCGCCCGCCTCTCGGCCTCAGCCGGAAGGTCGGTCGTGAGCAGGCTCAGGTCCTGGCGCAGCCGGGCAACTCGCAGCTCGTTGGCCGACCAATCCTCCTGGAGCCGTGCGTCCTCCGCGCTCGTCGCGCTGAGCTTGGTCGTCCACTCCTTGCGGACGTTGTCGAGCGCATCAGCGAACTCCCGGGCGCGTGCATCGGCCTTCGCGAGCTGCTCGCCGAGCTTCCGAATCTCCTTGCGGCGCGTGATCGTGCCGAACCAACGCGCGCGGGCGGCGATCTTGCGGTCGAGCTCGGCGGCCTCGGCCTCCAGCTCGCTCCGGCGCCGCTTCAGCGCCTCCTCCTGCTTGTCGAGTTCGGGGTTGAGCGACCGCAGCTCGTTGCGAAGCTCCCGGGCCCGAACCGTGAGGGCCTCGGACTTGGCCTCCCCCTCCTGGACGATCTGGGTGAGGGCTTGGGCCTCGGCCTCGAGCGACTGGGCGAACTCGGCCCGCTTGGCCTCGTAGGAGGAGAGGAAGCCCCCGTCGAGCGCCTGGCCCGCGCCGGCAAGCAGGGCCCGCGCGCGGTCGACCTGGTCGCGACGGCCCAGCCGGAGCTGCTCGCGCGTGTCGTTGACGGCCTTCTGGACCTCGAGGATCTCCTGGAACAGGCGCGAGACGCTCCCCTGTGCGCTCTCGACGAAGTCCTCGAACTGACCGATCGCGAACCGAGGCATCGTGTCCTCCTTGCGTCAGGCGCCCGCGGGGCGCCGTCCGTCCGAACGCCCCACGCCGAACGTGCGGCCCACCGTTCCGCGCCGGATCCGCCACGCCGCGCGGGCGGCCGGCGAGACGCGAGGCCGCTTGCCGTCGATCTCGGCGAAGCTCCCCCGGTCATCCCAGTACAGCGGGCAGGCGCCGAAGCAGATCGCGAAATGCTCGCACTCCGCGCAGCCCGGGGGGCTCGCGGCCTTCGAGCGCCAGTAGCGGGCCGCGGGACTGCGCCAGACCCGCTCGAACCCGTCGCGCAGGAGGCTCCCCACGCCGCGCTCGAAGCTCGAGCACGGCAGGACCTCGCCCGCCGGGTTGACCGAGAGCAGGCTCTCGCAGCACGCGCAGGTCGTGGAGGAGACCCCGTAGACCATCGGATTGAAGACGCAGAGCGGGGTGGGCGAGTACCACACCGGCTTGATCCCCAGCGCCCGCGCCCGGTCGAACAGCGGCGGCGCCAGCTCGCGCAGATCGCGGTAGTGGATGTCCATCGCGGGGTCGCGGAGCGAGGCGCCGGTGCGGATGACGATGTTCATCGAGAAGTACTCGCTGCCGAGATCGTGGGCCAACCACTCCGCGAGCGGGAGCAGGGCATGCTTGTTGAGGCCGCAGATCGTGGTGTTCGTGTGGGTGTGGATCCCGGCCCGGCGGAGCTGCCGCACCCCCTCGACCGTGGCCTCGAAGGCGCCGGCCCGGCCCACGATGGAATCGTGGAGGTCGGCCTCGTGGGCCTCGAGGCTCACCTGGGCCGAGTCGAGTCCGGCCTCGGCCAGCGATTCCGCGAAGGCCGGGTCGGCGCAGCGGATGCCGTTCGTGATCAGGTTCACCCGGAGGCCGCGCGCCTTGGCCCGGCGGATGTGCCGCGGCAGCTCGGCCACGAGCGTGGGCTCGCCCCCGGTGAACGAGATGGTCGGGCAATGGGCATCGCCGGCGATACGGTCGATCACCAGGTCGACCTCGTCGGGCGCCATGCGCGGCACCTCGGCGGCTCGGTCGGGCGAGCTGGCGTAGCAGAAGCGGCAGCGGTTCTGGCAGCCGTAGGTGAGCGCGATCTCGGAGAGGATCGGCCAGGCCAGCCGCCGCGCGCCGACGTCGGTGGTACGGACGTATCCGCTCGGGAGCGCCTCCTCCCGCAGCAGCGAGACCAGCGCCCGGCCCAGGCCGCAGGCGTCGGCCATGACCCGCTCGGGGCTCTCGCCGTAGAGCGCGGCGACCTCGCGGGCGGCTTGCCACGGATCGCGCGGCTGGGTCCGGTGGTAGAGCCGTTCGAGGATCTCCCAGGCGCTCTCGTTGACGTGGTGGATTCGGTTCGGGCGGAGGATGATCGCCCGGTCGCAGCCACGGAGGAAGACCAAGTCGCGAGTGCGGTCGACGAACTCGCGCAGGCCCTCCGGCGCCATCGCGTCGGCGGGCGGCTGGCTCCTCTCGTGCTCGGGGCTTCGGGTCTCGGTCTCCATGTCAGAAGTTGCTCACGCACGAGGAAACGCAGGCCGAGTGGCAGGCCGAGTGGACACAGGCGCTGTGGCAGGCCGAGTGACACGCCGAATGAACGCAGGCCGAGTGGCAGGCCGAGTGGACGCAGGCGCTGTGACAGGCCGAGTGACACGCCGAGTGGCACGCATCGTAGCCCACGGCGGCCCCCACGCGCTCGAGCGCATCGCCGAAGCCGGACTCGGCCCGTGCCGCGACGCCCGAGACCGAGCTTTCGATCCGCTCCATCGCGCCCGAGGCGAAGCTCTCGATGCTGCTCATCGCCGAGTCGGCCGCCTGGACGATCGGCGTGCCGGCGAGCGATTCCGAGAGGCTCTGGCTCGACGCGGCCGGCAGCGCGGCGGTGCGGTGTCGCCAGGCGGTGTCGATCAGCACCCAGTCGAGGTAGTTGTCCCAGAAGGTCCGGTCGCACCGCCGGGTCCGACCGGCCTCCCAGATGTCGTCGATCTGCTGGCGGTAGTGCTTGCGGGTGGCGTCGCAGTCGGCATTCCACATCTTGCCGCGCAGCTCGTGGCTCACCGCTTCGAGGATCGCGGGGATGCTGTCGGTCCGGATTGTCCCATCGGCCTCGACGGCATCGACCAGGGCCTTCTCGTACGGCGCGGTCGCGAGGTTGCGGTCGAGCACCTCGACCTGCAACGGCTTGTAGTTGAGCACGTTGATCGCGCCCATGCGCGCCAGCCGGACCAGGATCAGCATCAGCACCTTGGACGGGTCGCCGATCAGCAGCGCCGCCTCGAGCGCGTTGAGGTCGGCCACCACGCCCTCGGTCCGGAAGGCCTGGATCTCGATCTCCGGCGCGGCATAGGCCCGCTGCGCCCGGCGCCGCGGGCGGAGCGAGCCGCGGCCGATCATCCACAGGACCACTCCGATCGGCACCGCGGCTGCAAGCGTGCAGAGGCTACAGCCGATGCCGACCTCTAGGTCCGAGGTCTTCTTGTAGTCGGAGCTCCCCCCCTCGACCGGCGAGGTGCCCTCGAGGGGCTTCTCCGTCGGCCGGGCGATCGCGCTCTCGGGGATGAACAGGTCCTTGATGAGGAACGTGCCGCGCGCGGGGAGGCTGTTGCGCTCCACGTGGAGCGAGAGGTAGGTCTTGCCGGACTTCTCGTCCGGGGTGGGGAAGTAGATCCAGCGATCGGCCTGGCCGGGGTTGTTGGCGATCACGCCGGCCTGCTGGAGCACGTTGGGCGTGATCTGTTCGGGCTTGGTGAGCGTCGGATCGATCTCGATCGGCAGCACCAGGACCTCGACGGCCTTGTCGATCCGGAACGGCCACTGCGGCGGATCCCAGGAGAAGGCCCAGAGCTTGTCGGCGCCCCGCGTCGTCCGGTCCCAGCACAGGGCGTCGATCAGGTAGCACATGCGAACGGTGGCAACCTCGCCCCGGGTGGTGGCCGTCGACCAGCTCGGCGAGAGGTAGCCCCGGCCGACCGAAGTCAGCTCGACCGGCTCCTCCGAGCCGCCGCGGCGGATCGAGCTGCCTTCCAGGATTCGCACCTGGCCGTCGAACGGGCCGACCTCCTTGATCCGCTTCCGGCCGCCCTCGTTGTCCTTGAAGGTCACCGAGTGCACAATACGCAGCGTCCCGTCGGAGTTGCAGACGGCGTAGACGTGGACCTCCTGCAAAGAGACCGGATCCTGCGCCAGGGCGAGGGCGGGAAGCAGGAAAGGAATGACCGCTGACAGGGCGAACACGCGACCCATATGGTCCATCACCTTCCCGGGCGACGCGGCGGCCCGCGTCGCGGAACCACCGGGCCGTGGGCGTCGACGGGTGATTCGCCCGCGCGGTGAGGTCACCTCCGTCGTGGGTGGCGCACGGGATCGCACCGCACCGACCGGCTGGATTGAGGAACCCTATGTCGATCGGAATCGACACGATCTGCGGCTATCTCGACGAACTCGAGCTGCGCTACGCGGTCGGACGCGAGGGCGAGCTGGTGATCGTCCCCTTCGGCGCGCTCAACGTCCGCATCATGCTCTGCGAGAACGGCGAGGGGCTCGCGCTGCAGGTGCCCCAGGTCTACAACCTCTCGAACGCCTCACACCTCGAGGCCTGCCTCACCTGGATGGCCGAGCACACCTACAGGCACAAGATCGGCCACTTCGGCTACGACCCGCGCGACGGTGAGGTCGATGTCTCGTTCTTCTTCCCGATCCAGGACGGCCACATCACGCTGGAGCAGTTCCGGCGGCTGTTGATGGTCTGCCGCGATGTCGCGACCCTCGACGTCGAGAACCTGCGCCGGGTCGCCCACGGCAAGCCCCCGGCCCCGACCGAAGACCCCGTCGGCCCGCCCGACCCCGACACCGCCGCCGACATCGAGCGCTTCCGGCGGCTGCTGGAGGGCGTCGACGGCGACGACGCCCCCGACAGCGAAGAGGAGCGGCCGGCCCCCGAAGCGATCGTCGAGGGGCCGCAGGACGAGGCCGAGTGGCTCCGCACCGTCATCGCCGCCTTCCGCACCTTCTGCGGCAGGGCGCTCGAGGCCGACTCGCTCGAGCGGATGCGGACCGAGGTCTGGCCGGAGTTCGTGCGCGCGCGCGAGGCCTCGCAGGCGCCCGAGCGCCCCTACCGCACGGTTCGCCTCCTCACCGAGTGGGACGTCGGACCCCGCGAGGAGTACGTCCTCCTCTTCATGCTCGCCCGGCAGGCGGCCGGTGATTCACTGATCATGACCAAGGAGGTCGAGGCGATCCTCGCAGACCCCTCCGAGCCCGCCGACATGGAGCAAGTGCTCCACCGGCTCACGAGCGAGGGATGGGTCGTCTCGGCCGAACACGACGGCACGCAGCCGTACCGGCTCGGCCGCCGCTACCTCGACTTCCTGGCCGACATCCTCCCCTTCCGCTACGAGCCGCTGCCCGAGGCCTTCGGCAAGGAGGAGATCCCCTCCCCGCCCGTGACCGAGACCGAGTGGCTCTCGCTGATGCGCCGGGCGCTCGCGGCCCAGGCGACCGACACCACGGTGCGAGACCGCCTGACCGCGCTCCGCGAGGAGATCTGGCCGAGGCTGCTCGAGCTGCGCCGGGACTCCGTTGGCGAGGGACGGCCCTACCGGACCGCCGAGCTGGCCGACTCGCTCGCGCTCTCGCCCGAGGAGGAGCTGGTGGTCTGCTTCCTCGCCGCCCGCGCCGCGTGTGGCGACGACAAGGTCGACCCGGTGACCATCGACATGCTGTACAGCCCGGGGATCCAGGAGCCCGAGACGGCGGCCCTGATCGAGCGCCTGGGCGCGGCCGGGATGGTCCGCTCGACCGACAACGACAACATGCCCCCCTACACGATCGGGCCGGCCGCGCGCGCCGCCTACCTGCCGCACGCCGGTGAGGAGCCGCGCGAAGGGTCCGCCCCATGAGCCGGCGGCGTGGGCGAGAGGCAGTCGGGTGGGATGTCTGACCCAACGCGTCCCCGAGAGGCTCCCCTCGCCGAGAACGGCCTCCCCCTGCTCTCCGACGGCCACCCGCTCACCGAGCGCGAGTACCGCCGGGCGCTGGAGGCCGACCTGGCCGCGCTCGCCGAGACGCCCGACGCGCCCGACCAGCCCGGCGCCTGGCTCGACCGGCGCCGCCGGGCCCTCCTCGAGGACTTCGCGCTCGGCCGGGGCTGGTCGCTCGCCGGCCGCCTCTACGCCGCCTGCGACGCCGAGGTCCTAGGCCTGCTCCGCTCCACCGAGCGCGAGCACGGGGTCGCCCAGGCACCGGTCGCCCTCGCCGCGACGGGCGGCTATGGCCGCCGCGCGCTCTTCCCGTGGTCGGATGTCGACCTGCTGGTCGTGCCGTGCGGCGAGCAGCCCCTCTCGGATGCCTTCCTGCGCTCGCTCCATCGGCGGATCTTCGAGTGCTTCTCAGACCGGATGAAGCTCAACGTGGGCTACCAGTTCCGCGAGCCGCACGACCTCGCCGGGCTGGACGAGACCACCCAGACCTCGCTGCTCGACCTGCGGCACATCGCCGGCTCGGAGTCGGGCTTCCGGGGGCTGCGGACCGCGCTGGGCGTCGGGCTCGACCGGCCGGCGTTGTTCCTCGCGCTTCTCGCCGAGCGGCAGGCCCGCAAGCTCGGGCTCTCGCGCGAGATCTACCGGCTCGAGCCCGATCTCAAGACCGACCCCGGCGGCCTGCGCGATCTCGAGTACCCGCTGTGGGCGGCCCGGCTGGCCAACGAGGCCGGCCTCCCCCTCCTCTGGCCCTACATCGAGGGCTCGGGGATCGTCGACCCCCGCCGGCTCGAGCGTGCCCGCCGCGCCCTCTCGATGCTCTTCGACCTGCGCTTCGCGCTCCACCTCGCCGCGGGCCGGAAGACCGATCGACTGTTCCTCACCCAGCACCCGGCGGTGGCCGAGCGGCTCTTCCCGGACGACCCCGCCCCGCTCGATGCGCTCATGTCGGCCCGGTTCGCGAGCGGCGCCGAAGTCCACGCGCTCGCCGAGAGCGTCGTGGAGGCCTGCGAGCGGATGCCCGTCCCCGCGGGCGGAGGGCTGGCGCTGCAGGACGGGCGCATCGCGGTCCCGCTCGGCGAGGGCGCGGGCCGCCAGAGCGTCCCCTCGCTCCTCGCCGCCGCCGACCGCCACGCCCGCACCGGCGCCCCGCTGTGCTTCTCGCTCCGGCGCGAGCTGGCCGAGCACGCGTGCGAGGCGGGGCCGATCGAGGACGAGCGAGCGGCCGGGGCCTTCGTGGCGCTCCTCGAGAGCCCGCGGTTCGCCTCGGCCCTCCGGCTTCTCCGCGACCTGGGCGTCGTGGCGCGGCTGTTCCCGGAGCTGAGCCCCAGCGTCGGGCGGGTCCCGTACGACCCCTCGCACGAGTACGCGATCTTCGAGCACTCGCTCCGGGCGCTCGAGCACCTCGCGGAACTGGACGGCCGCGAGGGAGAGACGGAGAGCCCGCTGCCGCGGATCTGGCGCGAGCTGACCGCCAAGGACCGCCGGATCCTCCTGCTCGCCACCTGGCTCCACGACATGGGCAAGCCGATCGACCGCTCCGACCACGCCGGCGCCGGGGCGGTGCTCTGCCGCCGCGTCGTCGACCGCCTGGGCCTGCCCGAGGAGGAGCGGGAGCGCGCGGCCCGGCTGATCGAGCTGCATCTGGAGATGGCCCGGTGCAGCGCCTTCCACGATCTCGACCAGGACGCGACGATCCGCACCTTCGCCGGTCTCGTGGCCGACGTGCCGACGCTCAGCCTCCTGTACCTGCTCACCTACGCCGACAGCAAGGCGGTGGGTGTGGGCAACCTGCGGGAGATCGATCGGCGCCGCCATGAGGAGCTGTACGCCCGGACCCTCGCCGTGCTCGCGGAGGAGGGGATGACCGAGCGCGACCTGCGGGCCGCGGCCGAGCGGATCCGGGCGCGCGCGATCCGGGAGCTGCGGATCCCGGGCGTCTCCGAGGACCGGGTCTGGGAGCACTGCAGCGAGATGCCTCCCTTCTACGTCGTGGCGACCCCGCTGCCGGTCCTCGCCGCCCACATCGCGATGGTCCGCGACCTCACCCGGCACGACAAGCCGGTCGTCGACTTCTACGCCCCCGACGGCGCCGACTACACCGAGCTGACCGTCTGCTGCTACGACGATCCCGGCCCCGGCCTTTTCGCCAAGCTCGCCGGCACGCTGTACGCTCTGGGCGTCAACGTCCACTCGGCCCAGATCCGCACGCGACAGGGCCGACGGCCGATCGTCATCGACACCTTCGTCGTCGATCTCCGTGGCCGGGCGCTGCCGATCGACGTGCAGGAGCGGACCCACACCCACCTCGAGAACGTCCTCCTTGGAAGGACCTCGCTGCCCGAGCTGCTGCTCAAGTGCCACCGCCCGGCGCCGGCCGAGGCGGTGCTCCACGACCTGCGGGCGCAGAACGACATGAGCGACGATCACACGGTAGTCTGGGTCACGGCCGAGGACCGCGTCGGCCTGCTGTTCCGGCTGAGCCGGGCGTTCGCCCATTGCGGACTCAACCTCCACTCCGCTAAGATCGCGACGTGGGGCGGGCGGGCCGAGAACGTTTTCTACGTCACCGACCCGGAGGGACGGAAGGTCGCCGACGCGGTGCTGCCGGAACTCGTCCGCCATGTGCGCGAGGCCGTCGACACCCTCGGCCTCTGAGCGACGGGCGCGGGGTGCGACCGCGGGAAGGCTGCGAAACAACCGACCATGCGTGAAACGGAACTGGTGGAGGCGCTCGAGGATCTGGCCCGCAAGCTCAGCATCCGGGTCCGGCGCGAGAGCTTCCGTGGGGATGGCGGACTCTGCCGCCTGGGCGACCAACAGTGGATCATCATCAACCGGGCGCGGATGCCCGGCGAGCAGGTGCAGATCCTCGCCCAGGGGCTGGCCTGCGTCGATACCGACGGCATCTTCGTCCCGCCCCAGGTGCGCGATCTCCTCGAGGTCGAGCGGCGACGGCTGGGCGTCAGCCAGCGCCAACCGGCGTAGAGCAGTCCTCGTAAGCTCTCGCGCGCAAGAGCGAAGAGCGACAACCTGCGGAGGGTTGCCCCTCCGCACCACCCTCGGCGGTTGCCGTCGGGGCCAAAGCCCGCGGGCCCCGACGATAACCGCTCAGGTCGAGCAGAAGGACGAGCACTCGACAGACCGCTGCTCGCCGCTGGTGCCTGCAGGGACTTCCGGGGACTACTCTGGCGGTCGGGGCGCGGGGGCGCTCTCAGCGGCCACCCGGCCGCTTGCGCCACAGCTCGACACAGGGGTCCGAACGGACACAGGTC
>CAZRDB010000182.1:0-10554 GCA_964598695.1 uncultured Armatimonadia bacterium | reverse complement strand
GGATCTAGGGCCGCTGCCGGCCTACCCGGCGCCCCGGCTCGTATGGGAGCAGCTTCGGGCTGTCGCGGAGCTGCCGGCGGTGTCGGGCATCAAGGAGTACTTCGGGACGGTCGCGGAGCACCGGTCGGTCAACGACGCGATGCTCCGCCTGTTCCTCGCCGCACCGAGCGAACCGTTCGCCGCCCAACTCCGCAGCCTCCTCGAGCCGTACCCCTCGGCGGCGCACCCCCTGCTCGAGGAGGCCTGGGAGGCGGCCTCACGGGCGCTAGAGTGGTTCCCGTGGGAACTCTCGTGGCGCATGCGGCAGTACAACTCGGTCCGGTACGATCAGCACGCGGGGCCGACCTACTGGAGCCACGGCTTCGCCTCCACGCTGCCGACGCCGTGGACGACCCCGAGCTGGGAATCGAGCCGGCTCTCGTTCTACCAGGTGGCCCGAACCTGCGAAGCCTGGGGGCCGCGACTGGCCCGCGAGACCGCCGACTGCCTCGCCGGCTGTCTCCGCCAGCTCGAACGGGCCGAGGACTGCCTCGGGCGTGCGCGTGCGCTCTGCGGCGGAGCCGAACAGGCGCGCGACCTCGCGCTGCAGGCACGGAGCCTCGCCGTCTTCGGGCGCCTCGCGCGCTCGCGGATGCTGCACGTGGAGTGCTCGTGCCAGGCCGAGGAACTGCGGGCGGGCGGAGCGGCGGCGACGGTCGAGGGGCTCGCGACGCTGTTGGAGGAGGACCTCGCGAACTGCCGCGGCCTACTGGCGCTGGTTCGTGAGGAGGCGACGGGGTTCGACCTCGCGGCCCTCGAGGCGACGGAGCGAGCGATGGTCGCGGGTCTCGCCGCGTTCCGGCTCGCTCCCGCGCGCTGGCTCGGCGATCACCTGCTGTAGTGGGCGCGACGGACGGGCGGAGACCTTCCGCCGGCCGGTGGCTTGGTGTATCCTGGCCGGCGTCCCAACGTCCAGGAGCCGTGCGGTGGCGGAAGAGCGCGTCAGGCAACTGGTCTCCCCCGATCGAGCGCGCTCCCGTGGCGTGCTGGAGGAGCTTCTCGCGGCCGCCCGCGCCGTGGGCGATGCCGACGGCGAGGCCGTCCTCCTGCAGCGGCTGGCGCAGCTCGAGTTCTCCACGGGCAATGTCCAGGGCGCCGACGAGCTGTACCGCCAGGCGGGCGAGAAGGCCCGCGAGGCGGGGGACGCGATCGGCGCCGCGCGGGCGCTCCAGGGGAGGGGCGACGTCGCGAGTGCCCGAGGGCGCTTCGAGGAGGCCCTCGCGGCCTACTGTGGGGCCCTGGAGGCCCTCGAGGCCGAGGGTGACGCAGCCGGCGCGCGGTCCTGCCGGCTCGGTTCGGCGCAGTGCCTGGTGGCTCTCGGACAGCCCGATGAGGCCGAGGGCTTGCTGCTGACCCTCTGCGCGGAGATCGATGCGGAGTACGAGCCCGGTCTCGCGTGCGACTGCGTGACGGCGCTCGGGGAGATCGCTGAGGAGCGCGAGGACGCGGCAACCGCTTGCGAGCGGTACCGCGAGGCGCTCGAACTGGCGGAGGCCTCGGGCGATCGGATGCGACTGGCGAACGGCTGCGGGCGACTCGCCGGCGCGCTGCTGGCCGCGGGCATCGCGCCCGAGGCGGCGGAGTGGGCCGGGCAGGCCCGCGCGCTGCACCAGGCGTTGGGCGCCGTCGATCTCGAGGCGCTGGACCTGTGGAACCTGGGCGACGCGCTGCTCGCGCAGGGCAAGGCCCGCGAGGCACGAACCGCGTTGCGGGAGGCACAGCTCGCCTACGAGGTTTGTGGGATGGCGCCGCAGGTTGCGGCCATCGCCGAGCAGCTCGCGACGCTGAGCACGGACATGAGAGAGGAACTCCCCCCCACCGCATGACGACACGACGGACAGCGAGGCGCTCGGCCCTGCAGCTTCTCTACCAGGCGGACGTCTGGAGCGGCTTCGAACTGGACTTGGACACCGCGGACGAGGCGCTGCGCTCGTGGCGGGACGACGTGGCCCCCCCGAAGTCCACCTACGAGTACGTGCGCGACGTGGTGCTGGGCGCCGCGGCACGCGTCGGGCCGATCGACGCCGTGATCGCGCGGTACGCGCGCGGCTGGACGCTCGAGCGAATGGCGGTGGTCGACAAGAACATCCTGCGCCTCGCTCTGTTCGAGATGCTGTACCGGACGGACATCCCGGTTCCGGTCGCGATCAACGAGGCCGTGGAGCTTGCGAAGCGCTACGCGACATCGGACACCGCCAGTTTCGTCAACGGGATCCTGGCGGCCGTGCAGCGGGACCTCGCCGAGGGCCGGCTGGAGATGGAAGGGGACGAGGGCTAGGTGGCTGCGGAGCTGATCGACGGCAAAGCGGTGGCGGAGGCGATCCGCGGGGAGCTGCCGGCGCGCGTGGCGGCCGTGGAGAGCAAGCTGGGATGCCCGCCCGGTCTCGCGGTGGTGCTGATCGGCGACGACCCGGCCTCGGCGACCTATGTGCGGATGAAGGAGAAGGCCTGTGCCAAGGCCGGGATCTACAGCCGCCAGGTGACGCTGCCGGCGGAGACGAGCCAGGACGAGGCCTTCCGCCAGATCGACGCCCTGAACGAAGATCCGCGGATCCACGGGATCCTCGTCCAACAGCCGTTCCCGTCGCAGATCGACACCGAGGCGGCCTGCGCGCGCGTCGCACCGGAGAAGGATGCCGACGGTTTCCACCCCGCCAACCTGGGGGTGCTGGTGCGGACCGGCGCCGCGCCGTTCGTGGCCTGCACGCCGCGCGGGGTGATCGAGCTGATCGACCGCGCGGGCACCGAGATCCGCGGGGCGCGCGCGGTGATCTGCGGACGGAGCAACATCGTCGGCAAGCCCGTCGCGCTACTCCTGATGGCGCGCCACGCCACGATCACCGTCTGCCACAGCCGTACCCAGGACCTCCCTGGGGTCTGCCGGGGGGCCGACATCCTCGTGGCCGCAATCGGCAAGCCCGAGATGATCCGCGGCGACTGGGTGAAGCCGGGAGCGACGGTCATCGACGTCGGGATCAACCGGCTCGACGACGGACGCATGGTGGGCGACGTGGCCTTCGAGGAGGCCGTGGAGGTCGCCGGGAAGATCACGCCCGTGCCGGGCGGGGTCGGCCCCATGACGATCGCCATGTTGCTCACGAACACCGTCGAGGCCGCCGAGAGAGCTGCGGGCCTGCGGTGAGCGCCCCCGCGCCGCTGTCGGTCTCCGAGATCACGCTGCGCATCAAGCAGTTGCTCGAGGGCGACGTGGCGCTCGCGAAGTGCGAGGTGCGGGGCGAGGTCTCGAACTTCAAGCGCCACACCTCCGGCCACCTGTACTTCTCGATGAAGGACGACGGAGCGACGCTCGGCTGCGTCATGTGGCGGGGCAACGCGCAGCGTCTGCGGTTCGACCCCAAGGATGGCGAGGAGGTACTCGCCGTCGGGAGCATCTCCGTCTACCCGCCGCAGGGCAAGTACCAGCTCGTGTGCGACCGTCTCGAGCGGGCGGGCGCCGGCGACCTGTGGGCCCGGTTCGAGGCCCTCAAGCGGGCGCTCGAGGCCGAGGGGCTGTTCGACAGCGCCCGGAAGCGGCCGCTGCCGCCGTACCCCACACGGGTCGCGGTGATCTCCTCGGCGACCGGCGCGGCCACGCAGGACATGCTGACGATCCTCGCGCGCCGCTACCCACCGGCCCGGGTGCTGCTCATCCCCGCGACGGTGCAGGGCGAGGCGGCGCCCGCGAGCCTCCGCGCGGCGCTCGGGCGGGCGACAGACGCGGGGGCGGACGTGATCCTCCTCGGCCGCGGGGGCGGTTCGATGGAGGACCTGTGGTGCTTCAACGACGAGGGGCTCGTGCGGGCGGTCGCGGCCTGCCCGGTGCCGGTCGTCGCGGCCGTGGGCCATGAGACCGATTTCACGCTGACCGAGTTCGCGGCCGACCTGCGCGCACCCACGCCCTCGGCGGCGGCCGAGCTGGCCGTGCCCGATCGACTCGAGCTGCGCCAGCGGGTCGTGGCGACGGGCGAGCGGTTGCGGTCGGCGCTCCGGGGGCGAGCAGAACAAGCACGGCTGCGTCTGGGGATGCTGGAGGCGCGGGCGGCGCTCCGACGCCCCCTGGATCTACTGGTGCCGCGGGCGCAGCGGGTCGACGACGCCTGGGACCGGCTCGTGCGGGCCGAGAGGGATCGCCTCGCCGCGCTACGCACTCGGTGCGAGGGGCCGAGCGCCAAGCTCGAGGCCCTGAGCCCGAACGCCACGATGGCGCGGGGCTATGCGGTGTGTGCGCGGGGGGAGGACGGTCGGGTGCTACGGAGCATCGGGGAGGTAGAGGTGGGCGATGCGGTTCGCGTCCTTCTCCCCGACGGCCGTCTACTGACGGAAGTCACCGGGAAGGAGTGAGCGCATGACCGATCGCGACACCGAGGGAGTCTCGTTCGAGCAGGCCCTCACACGGCTGGAGCAGATCGTGGGCCAGCTCGAGCGCGGGGACTGCACGCTGGAGGAGTCGCTACGCCTGTTCGAGGAGGGCTCGGCGCTCCGCAAGACGTGTCTCGAGCGCCTGGACGCCGCAGCGGAGCAGATCCGCGTGCTGGCCGAGGACGAGACCGCGACGGATGACGACCTCGAGGCGGAGTAGCGCCTGCGGGGCACTGGAGGAACGCGCGCACCATGGCACGTCTGCTCGACAGCATCCATAGCCCTGCCGATCTCCGAGCGCTGCCGGTCGAGCGGCTGGCCGATCTCGCGGCCGAGATCCGCCGCGAGTTGGTCGAGACCGTCTCACGCACCGGGGGCCATCTCGCGCCGAACCTCGGCGTGGTGGAGCTGACGGTGGCGCTTCACCGCGTCTACGACAGCCCGCGCGACAAGATCATCTGGGATGTAGGCCACCAGAGCTACGTCCACAAGATGCTCACGGGGCGGCGCGACCAGCTCCATACCATCCGGCAGGACGGCGGCCTCTCCGGCTTCCCGAAGCGGGAGGAGTCGGAGCACGATCCGTTTGGCGCCGGCCACGGATCGACCTCGATCTCCGCGGCCCTCGGCATGTGCGCGGCGCGCGATCGGCTGCGTCAGGACCACCGCGTGGTGGCGGTGATCGGCGACGGCGCGCTCACCGGCGGCCTCGCGCTCGAGGGGCTCAACCAAGCGGGCCACATCGGCACCGATCTGGTCGTGGTGCTCAACGACAACGGCATGTCGATCAGCGGCAACGTCGGCGCGATCGCGAAGCACCTCAACCGCCTGCGGCTCGATCCGACCTACCTCAAGGCGAAGGAGCGCTTCGGCGAGTTCGTCCGCGCCCACGACACCTACGGCCTGGGCTCGGCGGTGCTGGGCGCGATCGAGCGGGTGAAGGACGGCGCGAAGCAGCTCTTCGTCCCGACCATGCTCTTCGAGGCGCTCGGTTTCCAGTACGTGGGCCCCGTGGACGGCCACAACGCCCCGGAGCTGATCGAGACCCTCCGGACCGCGCGCGAGATGCGCGGCCCCGTGCTCGTCCACGTGCACACCCAGAAGGGGCGTGGCTACATCCACGCCGAGGAGGATGCCGAGCGCTTCCACGGGATCCAGCCCTTCGATATCGAGACGGGGAAGGTCGAGCCCTCGTCGGCCGGCAAGCCGCGCTCCTACACCGAGGTGTTCGGCAGCGCGCTGATCGAGCTGGCGGAGCGCGATGAGCGGATCGTCGCGATCACGGCCGCGATGGCGCCTGGGACCGGCCTCGCCCAGTTCCGCGAGCGCTTCCCGAGGCGGTTCTTCGATGTCGGCATGGCCGAGCAGCACGCCGTGACCTTCGCGGCCGGGTTGGCCGCCGGCGGGCTGCGGCCGTTCGTGGCGATCTACTCGACCTTCCTGCAGCGGGCCTACGACGAGATCCTGCACGATGTCTGCCTGCAGGGACTGCCGGTGGTGTTCTGCCTCGATCGGGCCGGGTTGGTCGGCGCCGACGGCCCGACGCACCACGGAGTGTTCGATCTCTCGTACCTGCGCCACACCCCGGAGATCCTGGTCATGGCGCCCGCGAGCGATCGCGAGCTGCGCGACATGCTCTGCACCGCGCTGGCGCACAGCGGGCCGAGCACGATCCGCTATCCGCGCGCCTCGTGTGTCGGTCCGGCCGTCGAGGCCCCGATGCAGGCGATCCCGGTGGGGTCGGCGGAGATCGTCCGGACGGGCTCCCACGTGACCATCGCGAGCATCGGCGTGATGCTGCAGGCGGCCGAGGCCGCCGCGGAGATCCTCGCGCGCGAGGGGATCGAGGCCGAGGTCATCAACGCCCGCTTCGCCAAACCGCTCGACCTGCCGACACTCCGCGACTCGGTGCTCAAGACCCGGCACCTGGTGACCGTGGAGGAGAACGCCGTGCTCGGCGGCTTCGGCTCGGCGGTGCTCGAGTCGCTCGAGGCGGCACACGTCGAGGGCATCGTTGCCCATCGCCTCGGGCTGCCGGACGTCTTTGTGGAGCACGGGAGCACGGCGACCCTCCAGCGGCGGTACGGCCTCGACGCCGAGGGCATCGCCGACGTTGTGCGGGAGCACCTCGAACGCTGAGGCGCTACGGCATCGCCTCGATTGAGCGCACCCAGATCGTGCCTCGGACGACGTCGCCCTGGGCCGTGCCGTGGAGGCCGCAGAAGAGCCGGTCGGCGCGCGCGAGGTCGAGCGTCCCGTTGGCGTCCTTGGTCCAGCCCCCGAGCGCGAACGCGCCGAACGGGACCTCCAGCGTCCGCCACTCCTCGGCGGCGGGGGGCGCGGGGTCGGCGTAGAACTGCGCGCCCTGCTCGCCGACCATGTGCAGCAGGCCGGTGATCCCGCGTGGGAGGGTGGCGCGGTAGGTCATCCGCAGCCCCGCGTAGCCGTCCAGAGCCGCGATCGGCAGGGCGAAGCTGGGCGTCGCGTACATGTGCCGGCCCCCGGGCATCTCGAAGTCGAACCGCATGCACCGCTCGCCGTCCGGTCCCTCGTCCACGTAGGAGAGCGTCCAGGTCACTGCGGGGTCGGTCCCGGTTGACCAGTCCGCCGCCGCTGCCGGCATGAGGGACACCGGATGGGCGGGCCGCCAAGGCTCCGGCGAGAACCGGGCCGCGTCGAGATCGAGCACGCCCTCCACCTCGCCCTCGAGCACGAGTCCCAGCCAGGCGCGCCGCACGCGAGCGAGATCGATCGGCTCCCCGCCTGCCTGCGAGAACGTTGTCTCCGCGGGCGCGGAGAGGCCGATCGCGACGGAGGCGAGCCCCTCGCTCGAGAGCGCCTCCCTGCACGCGCTCATCCAGGCCCCCCCGCGGTCATCGAACAGGACCACCGCGAGCTGCGGGCGAGGCCCGGCGCCGGGGGTGTAGCGGTGGACGACCTCCAGGCTACGCGCCCCCGCGATGCCCTCGGGCAGCTCGAGCGCATACCCCACGAAGCGGCGGTCGGAGTCGGCGTTGGCGAAGGTGAGGCGGGCGACGCCGCGAGGCCCGGTCAGCGGCGCCCACGTCGCCTCGGCCGTGAGCGCGCCTCCCACGGGGAGCGGCGTCAGCCCGGCGGTCCCGGCGGAGGCGTCCCAGCCCGGGCCCCCCTGGGCGACGGCGGCGCCGGCGAGGACGAGTGATAGCAGGCAGGCCGCGAGGGCGTGTCGGAGAGTCATCGGTTCGCCTCCTCAGTTGGTCTCGGTGGACGAGAGAGTGATGTTGTCGAGGAACACCTCGGTCTCGGTCTGCGCGTTGCTCACGAAGCCCAGCCACGAGAGGGACTTCCACTCGGCGTTCGCGTTGGGTAGCGCGGTCAGGAGGATCGGCTGCTCGCCGGCGACCTGCACCGCGAGGTCCCAGGTTCCCGTGGAGGCTCCGCCGAGGCCGGCGCGGGCCTCGATGTGTACCCAGGTGTTGTCCGGCACCGCGCAGACCTCGCGCCCCGCGGCGCGGAGGCGGTTGCCCTCGACCGAGAGCGAGGGGCCGGTGCGGTAGGGTTGGGCGGCATCGCGCCACTCGTGGTAGAAGACCGCTCCGGGGCCGAAGAACGCGTCGAACGTGACCGTCGTCACGCCCTCGAAGTGCGAGGGGTTGTACCAGAAGTGCGGGTCGTAGGGGACCCTGAGGCCCGGCATGTCCTTCAGCCGAAGGCAGCGTGCGCTCCCGCCCGCGCCGCCCTGGTCGGTGACGGAGATCGAGTCGCCCTGGTTCTCGACGGAGACCGACGCGGCGAAGGGCGGGGCGGCCCCGGCCGCGAGCGCCTCGAAGTCACAGGCAAAGCGGATCGGCGGCGGCGGAGGCGGGTCGGGCGCGAACCGCACCGGCGGGTAGTCGTAGTCGCGGGCGAGAGCCAACCACTCCGGCTCGCCGTACACGCCGGCCTCGGCCGGGTCGAACGGCTCGAATCCGACTGCCCGCGCGGGGGAGTCGGCGCCGAGCGTGTAGTCGCCGCGCTCCGGGTCGGCGAAGAGGGGATCCGCGACCACGGAGCCCTGGTCCTTGCCCGCTGCCTGCCACTCCTCGAGCGTCTTGCCCTGGAACCGCACCGGCTCGCCGGAGTAGTCCCAATAGAGGTTGTGGTCGAGATCGACCGCCCCCGCGAGCCAGTTGCCGCCGGCGAGCAGTCCGCCCCCGCGCCAGACGACGATGTTGCGCGAGGCGGTGAAGGACAGGTGCTCCTCGACCCGCGAGCGCTGGAGCTGTCCGTCCATGCTGAACGCGAGGATGTTGTTGCGCAGGATGTTCGCGCGGCCGTAGTGCTGGTGGTAGGTCCCGGTCTTCACGTTGTGAACGAGGTTGCGCTCCATGGTGATATTGGTGCTGCCCTCGTCGTTGTACAGGCCCCAGCCGCCTCGGCCGTAGTGGTCGTACGAGTAGACATCGTGGATGTGATTGCCCGAGAGGGTCGTGCCGTCGGAGATCCCCAGCGTGTAGATCCCGCCCATGTCGCTCAAGACGCCCTGGCCGATGTGGTGGATGTGGTTGTGGTCGATCGTGTTGCCGCGGCTGATCGATTCCCCGTAGCCCCAGACCCAGCCGACGCTGATGCCGCTGTAGTACAGGTCGGAGATGTCGTTGTGCGTCACACGGTTGTCGGCGCTGTGACCGATCCAGACCCCGATGCAGCCCGCGTGGAGGCGGCCGCCGGCCCGGACGATGTTGTTGTCGACCGTGATCGCGCCCGTGCGGCTGACAGGGTCGGGCGGGACCGAGGTCTCCGCGATCCGCACCCCTCCGGCGCCGAGGTCGTGGAGGTAGCTGTGCGTGAGCGAGCAGCCGCGGGCGCCGTGGCGGAACCAGACGCCCCATGAGCCGATGTGGCCGATCTCCAGGCGGTCGAGCGCCACGTTGCGGGCGCCGTCGACGGTGATGACCGACGGGATCGTCACCTCGGCCTGGCCGTCGGAGTGGCCCTCGGGCGGCAGCACGTACTGCGCGTGGGCGAAACGGAGACCCCGGAGGGTGATGTTGTCGACCCACAGGCCCAACTCGGGCTGGCCGGCGATCCGCACGAAGTCGGAGACGACGGGCGCGTACACCTCGGCCGTCGCCGGATCCTCGCCCGGCAGGGGGACGTAGGAGAGCGAGCCGTCGCGCGCGAGGAACCACTCGCCCGGCGCGTCGAGCGCGGCCGGGTAGTTCTCGACGTGGTACCGCTGGCTCGGCCCCCACTGCTCGATTGGCCAGCCGGCATTGCCCGTGAGCACGACGCTGCGGGCGGCGGGGTCGATCGCGGCGACACGGTGGCGCGAGGTCTCCCAGGAGTGGTAGAGGACGAGCGTGGTGTCGGGATCGGCCGGGACGGAGGAGAGGTCGTCACGGCGGTAGAGGAACGATCGGTTCGGCATGTCGGTAATCTGGCCCGTGGCGGGGTCGGGTAGCGGGCCGGCCTTGCCACCCGTGTGGAGAGTGAACTCGTTGGGCGTCCGTGCGCGGGTGGCTCGGCGGCCGTTCACCCAGAGCTGCTCGAAGTACCAGTCGCCGGCCGCGACCTCGGCCACGCGCGTGCGCCAGACGCCGTCCGCGCCGGTGGTCCAGTCCCCGATCGTCCGCCCTCCCGTGAACAGCGGCCGCGCGCCCGGGGCGGATTCGTAGCGGACGGGCGCGGCCGGGGAGCCGCTGTCCTCGGGCGTGAGCAGCAGCGGCTCGGTGAGCGCGTAGACCCCGTCGGCGATCACGACGCGCACGGCCTCGGCTCCGCCCGCGCGGCGGTAGGCACGGACAGCGTCGCGCGCGCCGGTCAGCGAGGCGAGTGGGCCGTCGGCGCCTGCGGCATCCGGGCGCTCGAGCGTTCCCGACCACGTGTCGCGGCCGTCGGGCGCGAGGTAGAGGACCTTCTCGGCACGGGCCGAGGCTGCTGCCATGAGGGGAAGCGCGACCGACAGGGCAACGAGAGTGAGGCGAACGGGGGGCTGCGGCGCGAACACGGGGCACCTCCTGGTTTGGCATGGCTATTCGGCCGCCACGGGGCGACGCCTGCCTGCGGGGCTCGAACGAGGGGAGCCGCCGGCGGCCGGCGAAGAGACGGGCGAGAGCCACACTGAAAGGGCTGAACTCGATGATCGTTGGTGTGCCGAAGGAAGTGAAGGACTGGGAGGGCCGCGTCGCGGTAACT
>CAZRDB010000181.1:0-10570 GCA_964598695.1 uncultured Armatimonadia bacterium | reverse complement strand
CCTCGACCGGGAACCGCAGCCGGGGCGTGGTCAGCACCTCGACCTCCAGAGCGCCCGCCGCGATGTCGGCCGTCTCGTTCGTGACGCCGGTCGCCGCCGCCTCCTCGGAGTGGGCCGTGCGCCCCACCCAGCCGACCTGCGTCGGCCGGCCGTCGGAGCCGCGTAGCGCCACACGGAGCGATCCGAGGGGCGGCAGGTCGATGCTCCGGGCCTCACAGGGCTCGAGCAGCAGCGCCGTGAGCCTCTGCGCGGGGCGTGTCGCGACGGTCGCGTCCCACACGCCGGGGGGGAGGAGAACCTGCTCGCCCGTGATGCCGCTGCGGCGTTCGTCGCCCGATTCGAACACGGCCGCCACCTGGGCCGGTGCGCCGGCGGCCGTCGCGAGCCGCACCCGGAGCGCGGCCCAGTCGCTGAGGTCGATCTCCCTCCGCCGTCCTGCCGCGAGGGCAACCATCGGGTGGTCGTAGGTCGCGCCGTTCGCCAGGCGGAGCGAGTAGACCCCGGGCGGGACGGGCAGCCACTCGCCGCTCCACGCGAGGCCGACGTCGGCGCTCCCTCGCTCGGCGGCCAGACGGTACGGCAGGCCCTTGGGCCACTGCGGCGGGAGCGACAGGCGAAGGCCGCACAGCGCGGCGAGGGGCGGTTGGGGTCGGCCGTCCACCACGACCGCGCGACGCACGCCGGGACGGATTCCGAGCAGCGCCCGGTAGGTCCCCGCGGGAAGCCGGATGGCGCGGTCGGAAAGGAGCCAGGCGCGGAACTCGGCGCCGGTCTCGTCGTACAGCGCGACGAGGCTCGGCGGCAGCGTGCAGGGGCACTCGATGCGCGGCTCGTACCGCACGCAGTCCTCGTCGGCCGGAACGGAGTAGCCGCCCACCACGATAGCGCTCTCCGCACCCTCCCGCACGGCGGCGACGGGACGCCACAGGCCGGCGCCCGCCCGATCGGGCGACGTGAACGTCAGCCCGACCGCGCGGCGCACCGGCGCCAGGAGCTTGCGGAGCGTTGCCGGCAGGAGGTCGCGCCGGGCCGTCGCGGCCGAGGCGCCTCCGGAGCCGGTCGCGATGGCTGCGAGGACGGGGTCCTCGGCCGTCGCGATCTGCAGCGAGAAGATGGGAACCCCCAGGTAGGGGGCGGACGCGCTCAGGGTGTCGGGCGAGGCGTAGGAGGCGGTGTCGGGGCCGGCCGAGAGCACCACGATCGCGCGAGGGCCGTCTCGGTCCCTCGCCCATTGCGCGGCCGCCAGGATTCCATCGAGCAGCCGTGCGCGGCCCGACGCGTAGGCCTCCGGAGGGGGCGCCGCGAGCGGGACCGCCTCGGCGGGCGCGGGCGTGAGCGTGAGCGAGTCGCCGGCCGTCACGAGACCGAGGCGGGCGTCGGGAGGGACCGACTCGGCCAGGACGCGGAGGCACAGGCCGATCGCCTCACGCTGCCCCGCCCCGGCCGGTCCCGCGTCGACGACGACCATCAGCGACCACGGCGGGAGCGCGGTGGGCTCGGTCACGGGCAGGTGGGGCGCGGCGCCGGCCCCTTCCACGACGGCCAAGCCGGAGAGCGCCCCGGCGTCAGTGCCCGGGTCGACCACGAGCTGGACGCGCGGGAAGCGGAGCGTATCGGCGAGCAGGAGCCTCGGCGCCTCGCCCGGCGCGGCGGTGAGAAGGGTCCCGACGAGGGCGCACACTCCGGCCAGGGGGGACATCGGTCGGGTCTAGATCCCTTCCCGGAGAACCTCCAGCACGACCTCGCCGACTGCCTCGAGCGCCTCGGGTGAGCACTTGTCGGGCGTATCGGCCAGCGTGTGCCAGTAGGTGTCGACGACCTCCGGCCGCCAGTCGATCAGGTCGACCATCGGGATCCCCGCTCGGATCAGCGGTTCGTGGTCGTCGGAGACGGCGTACTGGGTCCGGACGAACACATCGTCGCGACCGAGCCGCTCGGCGATCGCCCAGATCCGCTCCAGCAGCGACGGATCGGACTGGTACGAGAGCAGCTCGCGGCCGATCTCCACGTCCTTGTCGCCCACCATGTCGAGCAGGATCCCGCGCTTGGGGTCGAAGCCGAGCGGGTCCTTCGCGAACTGCTTGGCGCCGAGGAACCACTCGGAGAGCATGGGATCGCCGCTCAGGCCGAAGTCCTCACCATCGGTCAGGAGCACGACGACGGTCATCGGCGGGCGATCGGCCTTGAGGCAGCGGGCGATCTCGAGGGCGACGGCCACGCCCGAGGCGCCGTCGTTGGCCCCCGGCACCGGCTGCGCCCGCTTGGCCGGGTCGGTCTCCCGGTCGCAGAAGGGCCGGCTGTCCCAGTGGGCCACGAGCAGCACCTGGCGGTGGGCCTGGGGCGAGCCGTCGGCGCCGTGCACAACGCCGATCAGGTTGCGCATCGCGAAGCTCTTGCCGGGGAAGACCCGCGTGCTCACGTGCGTGAACGGCTGCTCGTGGACCACGTCGCACGCCGCCTCGAGTTGGGCGAGGAGGTAGTCGCCGCACTGCCTGTGCGCATCGCTGCCGGGCGCCCGCGCGCCGAACGCGCACTGGCGGGTGAGGTGCTCCCAGGCACGCTGGGCATCGAACCCCTCGGCTGTCGGCTGCGATTCGGTCGGGTCGCTCTCGTTGCCCTGGGGCCTCGGCGGCTGGCCGTTGCAGCACGCGGCACACAGACTGCACAGCATCAGACCCACGGCCAGCAGCGGCCAGGCGCGCCACGCCCGGCGAGGGCTCTGCTCCGATGAGAGGGATCGCATTGTCTCGGCTCGCTCTCCAGCGTGTCCGCGCTCGTCCCTCCAGTGCGTTCGCGCCGCGCCGGCCGCTACCTCCCCGCGCGGCCGCCGGAGGAGCCGTCCCGCGGCGGGCGAATGCTCTCCGGGTGCGGGATCGGGGAACGGCTGCGCCGCGCGTAGAGGGAGGGACTACCGTGCGACTCCGCCTGCTCGTCCTCGCCCTGGTCGTGCCCGGTCTGGCCCTGTGGCTCGGCTGCGCCACGGGCGGGCCGGTCGCGTTCGCGATCGCCAGCACCTCTCCGGCCGACAACGCGACCTCTGTCAGCGCCAACGCGACCGTCCGGTTCGTCTTCTCGCGCGCGGCCAACCCGGCGACGCTCCAGTACACCTGTGTGCCGGCCGCCGCCTTCACGGCATCGTGGAACGCGGGCAACACCGAGCTGACCCTCGCGCCGACGGCCGCGCTGGCGCTCTCGACGGCCTACACCATGACGCTGACGGCGCTCAGCAACGCCGAGGGAACCGAGTCGCTCGCCGGCTCCGCACTCCACTTCACCACCTCGGCCGGCGCGGGCGACGTGAGCACGCGGCTCTTCTTCCTCCACCACTCGGTGGGGGCGGGGATCATCGGCGGCGGGATGCGGGAGTGGATCGCCACCTACAACGGCGGCCACGGCACCCAGTACGGTCTCTGGGATCACGGCTATGTCTCCGACGGCCTGACGGACGCCGACGGCAACGCGACGGGCACGGACTACGGAGCGCCGACCGACAACACGAACCCGGACGGGCTCGAAGCGCTCTGGACCTCGGCCGACGCCGACTGCACGGCCGCGCGGAACGCGATCCTCGACAACTACGGCGTGATCGCGTTCAAGCCGTGCTTCATCGCGATCGAGAGCCTCGACGCGCCGACGCTCGCGACCTACCAGACCCAGTACCTCGCGATGCGCAGCGTGTTCGACCTCCACGCCGACAGGATCTTCGTCGTGGTGACCCCGCCGCCGGCGGCCCATGGCGCGACCACGCCCGCATCGGCCTCGAACGCGCGGACCCTCGCGGAGTGGCTCGGGAGCGCGACCTACCTCTCCGGCCATCCCAACGTCCGCTGCTTCGACCTGTTCGACGTGCTCGCGAACCCCGACAATGGCGCGGCGCGCGCGAACATGCTCCGTGACGCCTACCTGGGCGATGCGAGCGGCATCGACTCGCACCCGAACCAGACCGGCTACGAGGCCGCGGCCCCGCTCCTCGCCGAGTTCCTCGTCGACACGGCGGCGGGAGGGTAGGGGAGGGAGCCTCCCGCGACGCTCCCGCAGGTCAGCCCCCACCACGGGCGGAACTCGTGGGGGGAGAGGATGATCCCCCGCGATGTGGTTGCCGCCCGCTCTGGCGCTCCTTCTGGCCGCGCCGTCCGTCGGCATGGCGAAGCCCTGGCTGCCGCCCGACGCCCTCGACCTCGTCCTCGCCGCGCCGATCGCGCGGTGGGATGAGGCCGTGCCGCTCGGCAACGGCCTCCTGGGCGGCCTCCTGTGGGGCGAGGGCGACACCCTTCGCCTGTCGCTCGACCGTGGCGACCTGTGGGATCTCCGCCCGGCCCCCGTCACGCAGCAGCCGGAGTGGACCTGGGCGACGATGCAGCGTCTCGTTGCCGAGGGCGACCAGGCGGAGATCGGGCGGCTCTTCGACGACCCGTACAACGAGGCGGCGCCGTCGAAGATCCCCGCAGGGCGGCTCGAGATCACGCTCCCGCCCGGGGCAACCGTGACCGGCTTCCGACTGCACCTCGCGACGGCCGAGGGCGTCGCCGACCTCTCGACCGGCATCCCGGCCCAGTGCCTCTACCAGGCCGACAAGCCGGTGGCGCTCCTGTTCCTCCCCGGCGGGCTCCCACAGGGCTTCCGGCTCCTGCCGCCCGCCTCGGTCCAGGCGCTCGGCTACCCCGAGGCGACGCTCGGCGAGGCCGACGGGATGAAGTGGTACGTCCAGGAGACCGCGACCAAGGGCCAGCGCACGGTGGGGCTCGCGGGTGCGGCGCCCGTCGACGGCGGCACGCTCTTCGCCGTGACGGTCACCTCGACCCTCGATGGCAAGGACCCGCTCAAGCTCGCCCAGAGCCGGGTCCGCGAGGCGCTCGCGAAGGGGTACCTCGCGGCGCTCGAGCCGCACGCGCACTGGTGGGCCGAGTTCTGGGGCCGCTCGCACGTCGAGGTGCCCGAGGAGGAGATCCTCGCCCACTACGTGTTCGTGCAGTATCTCCTCGGATCGGCCTCGCGACTCGGGTGCCCCCCGATCCCGCTGCAGGGGGTCTGGACGGCCGACGAGGGCGGTCTTCCGCCGTGGAAGGGCGACTACCACCACGACCTCAACACCCAGATGACCTACGCGAGCTACCTCACGGCGGGCCACTTCGAGGAGGGCCGTGCTTTCCTCGAGTTCCTCTGGAAGCTGAGGCCGCGGTTCCAGCGGTTCGCGAAGCAGTTCTACGGGACCGAGGGCCTCGCGGTGCCGGGGGTGATGGCGCTCGACGGCGGCCCGCTCGGCGGTTGGGGCCAGTACTCGCTCTCCCCGACCAACGGGGCGTGGCTGGCCTGGATGTTCTTCGAGCACTGGCGCGTCACGGGCGACCGGGGCTTCCTCAAGGACCGCGCCTACCCGTGGTGCGAGCAGACCGCACGCTGCCTCCTGGGGCTCCTCACCGCCGACGAGGCGGGGGTCCTGCGTCTGCCACTGAGCAGCTCACCCGAGATCCACGACAACTCGGCCAAGGCCTGGCTCACGCCCAACTCGAGCTACGACCAGGCCTGCATGAAGGCGCTGTTCCTCGCACTGACCGACATGGCGGGCGCCCTCGGCAGGAAGGACGACCATGCCCGGTGGCTCGGGCTCGCCCAGCAGCTCGGGCCCTGGCAGGTCGATGAGGCCGGCTGCCTCCTGTTCGCTGCCGGCGAGCCGGTCCGGGAGTCCCACCGCCACTTCTCGCACAGCATGGCGATCCACCCATTCGGGCTGCTCAGCCCCGACGGGAGCGCTCCGGAGCGCGCGACGATCGCCGCGACCTGCGCCCGCTACGACGAACTCGGGACCGGCGCCTGGTGCGGCTACAGCTTCTCGTGGATGTCGTGCCTCCGTGCGCGCGTGGGCGACGGCGAGGCGGCCGTTCGCAACCTCGAGTTGTTCGTGAAGGCCTTCACGCTCCGCAACGGGTTCCACGCCAACGGCGACCAGACGAGCGGCGGCTACAGCGGCTTCACCTACCGCCCGTTCACGCTCGAGGGCAACTTCCTCGCCGCCCAGGCGGTCCAGGAGATGCTCCTGCAGAGCTGGAGCCCGCACCCGGGCGCCTGCGAGCCCGATGTGGTGCGGCTCTTCCCGGCCGTCCCGTGGCGTTGGCGCGATGCCGCGTTCACCGATCTGCGCGCGGGCGGGGGACTGCGGGTCTCGGCGCGCCGACAGGCCAACGCCACGACCTGGTTCCGGATCGTGGCCGAGCGGGACACCGAGGTACGGCTCCGCGACAACTTCGGCGGCCGGCTCCCGCGCTGGAGCCGAACGGGGGCGAAGAAGGTCGGAGAGGACTGGGTCTTCACGCTCGAGGCGGGCGAGGAGATGCAGGGATGGCTCCGCGCCCCCTATACTGCAGCGCCGGAACCGGCCAACGCGGCGCGGCCGCTCGAGGTGCCGCCCCGTCGGCCGTAGCCGGTCGGCGAAGGGCGCGAGGCGGCGCCGCGTCTCACCAGAGAGGGGCAGTGCCGTGCCCCGTGGAGGGTCTGATCCGTGGTCGAGAGGCTCCGAGCGTGGGGCTCGTGTCTCGGCCTCGTCGCGCTTCTGGCGGTGACGGGGCTGGCCGGGCTCATCGCCTACCGGATCGACCAGCGTAGCCAGCCGCTCCGCTCGGCGCAGAAGTCCGACCCCGTGATGATCCGGATCCGGGGCTCGACCATGCAGATCTACTCCGACGCGGGCGAGGCCGCGGAGCCGCACCTCGTGGCCGAGATCGCCGCCGAGCTGATCGAGGTGAGCCGCGACCAGACCCGCACCGAGATCACCAACATCACCGCCATCGAGCTGTACCGCGAGGGCGAGGTCTACCTCATCGGCTCGGCCGCGCGCGCCACGTACGATGAGCAGCTCAAGGAACTGACCGTGCGCGAGGGAGTCCGCCTCACCCAGGCCGACGACCGACTGCAGATGGACTGCGAGGAGATCGTCTACTACACCGACACCAACCTACTGGTGGCCACGCGGCGGGTGACCGCCCGGATGGGCGACGCCGAGCTGAAGACGCCCACCGCGCGGGTCAACGTCGCGACCCAGACCTTCTCGATCCCCCGCAAGGTCGCCATCACCACGGGCAAGGGCGGCTCGATGTACGCCGACTCCGCCAGTGGCGATATCGACGGCCAGCGGCTCTCCCTGATCGGCAACGTGCTGCTCTCCTCCACCGTCGGCGAGCTGAAGGGCCTGGCGCAGGACGCGGGCGACGGGGCCTCCACGGCCGCCGGCGCGATCGGCGCGAACACGGCGCTCCGGGTTCGCACCGGGCGCGCCGATCTGCTGCTTGCCGAGCGCAAGGTCAACGCCTCGGACGGCATCTCGGTCGTGACCGAGAAGGGATCGGTCACGGCCAAGGCGGCCGACATCGGCGAGGAGCGCGTCCAGCTCACGGGCGGCGCGACGATCACCCTCGCGGGCAAGCCGCCGGCCGGTCCGGTGACGGTCGAGACCGCGAGCGTCGACTACAAGGTCAAGGAGGACCTGGCCCTCTGCCCCTCGAGCGTGACCGCCCGGATGCGCGAGGGCGAGTTCCGCGCCGGGCGGGCCCAGGCGCGCCTCCTCAAGGGGAGCTGGCGGTTGCAGGGCGGCGTGAAGGGGACCGTCCGCCCGAACGTCGTCGGAAGGTAGAGCGGCCGTTGTGGTACTCTGGAGCCCGTGATCGGGTGAGCACTGGTCGGCAAGGAGTGACCGCCATGTGGCGTGGAACCGGAACCCTCGTCGCACTCCTCGTGGCCGCGCTGTGCCTCGGCGGCGGCCTGTCGGTCTGCGCGCAGACGGAGAGCCCACCGCCCGGTGGGGGCGCCGTCGAGCCCAACGCGCAGCCCCCGGCCGGCGGCAGCCAGGAGTCGAGCGACGAGCCGGTGCTGGTCTCGTTCGATGAGATGGTCGCCGAGGAGAAGGGCGACGGCATCTGGGAGCTGATCGGCCACGTCAAGATGCAGCAGGGCGACACCACGATGACGGCCGACTACTGCGAGTGGAACCGCAACACCAACAAGGCGCTGTTCACCACGCGCGGCAACGAGAAGGTCAAGATCGTCGACCCCAACAACACGCTCACCTGCGACCGCTGCGACGTGGACCTCGACGCCGAGACCGCCACACTGACCGGCAACGTGACGGTGAAGTCGCGGAACCAGAAGGAAGCGGGCCAGGAGGACAACCCCGACACCGACCCGTACGAGTACGGGACCTGGACGACGACCTGCAACACGATCTTCTATGACTACGGCAAGGACGAGGGCCGGGCCGAGGGCAACGTCGTCTCCACCTCGGAGGACGGCGAGTGGAAGATCCGGACCGAGCTGGCGCTGTACAAGGTCGACGAGAACGATGTCGAGACGATCACGCTACCCAACAACCCGAAGATCGAGAGTTCCGACGCGCTCGAGAACATGACCTTCGAGAAGGTCATCATCACCATGCCGCCCGAGGGCAAGACCAAGGTCCAGCTGATCAAGGGCACGGGCAAGATCGACCCCAACAAGGACCACGGCAGCAAGGGCGCCGCGAAGCCCGAGGCGGGCGCGGGCAGTGGCGAGGCTCCCCCCCCGGGAGGGCCCAACGTCGCGCCTGGCGGGGGCGACGGCGGCTCCGGCTTCGAGGGGATGCCGCCCGAGGGCGGGACCGAGGGCGGCGGCGGAGCCGGGGGCGGCACGGGCGGTTAACGAGCGTCGGCGGGTATCGCACCCCTCCGCCTCCTCCCGGCCCGCTACTCCAGCGGCGGCGGGATCTGCAGCGCCTGCCCGAGCGCCGGCGTCCACTCGACGCGCCAGCCGTCGCTCCCCTTGCTCAGCGTGCAGTACGTCGGCCGGCCGCTGACGCTCACCGCCATGTACATGCGGGCCTCGCCGAACTCGCCGGTGTCCTTGACCTTGTGGCCGGTCGGGGTGGGGGCCTGGCCCGAGGTGTAGAGCTGGGTGAACGTCGCCTCGGGCATCCGCTGCTGGATCTCGGGAGCCAGGTACTTGTAGGCGGCGGCGAAGTCCCCGGCCTCGAGGGCCTTGTAGTAGGCATCGACCGTCGCGACCGGGTAGTCGGCGACGACCTGCTCCCGGCTCGCCTCCACGTACCGGGGGATCGAGAGGAACCGCCAGACGAGGAGGCTGATCAGCGCGACGATCACCGCGGCGAGGATCGGCGCCGCGATGCGGTCCTGGCGTCGGCGGGCCGCGATGCGCTCCTCGGCCGCCCCATCGGCCACGGGGCCGGCCGGCACGGGCATCGGATGACCACACAGCTCGCACAGCCGCGCGCCCGGCTTGTTGTCGCTGCCGCACTCCGGGCAGACCATCCGCTCGTCCCTCCTCCGCGCCCGGCCCCCGTCGCTGATAATACCCCAAACGCTCTGCCGGAGAAGCGACGGGGGCGGAGGATGCGCCTGCACCGCTCCGCCCCCGCGTGGTCACATGCCGCGCAGTGCGCCGCTAGTCGAGCACCACTTCCTCGCCCTCGTCGGCCGAGAGGCGGACGGCCTCCAGTACCCTTGCGACCTCGAGGCAGCCCTTGCCCTCGGAGATCCGCGGCGCCTTCGGGTCGAGCACGGCCGCGACCATCGAGTCGTAGGAGCTGACGTTCAGCTCCTCGATGGTCTCGACCTCGACATCCGAGACCTCGCCCGCAACGCGCTTGTGGAGCACGGCGGTCTCGCCGAGCGTCGCGCCCATCTGATCGCCGAAGAGGTGGAGGTCCCACGAGTTCGGCTGGTTCGAGTCCCAGCAGACCTCGAAGAAGGCCGAGGCCCCGTTCTCGAAGCTCACGAAGGCCGCCGCGTGCTGGTCGACGTCCGAGGAGATGCTGCGCTCCTGGATCTCGCCGCTCCGCAGCGCGGCGAAGCGGGTCGCCCGGACCGAGACCGGCTTCGGCGAGCCCATCGTCCACCACATCAGGTCGAAGGCATGGACCCCGATGTCCATCAGCGCGCCGCCGCCGGCGAGGTGGCTGCGGACGAACCACTCGCCGCGGCCCATCGTGCCGCTCGAGTCGAAATCGAGGCGGGGCATGCCCTTGCGGCGGATCAGCCGTGCGTTGGCCATGTAGACCTCGCCCATCGCGCCCTGCTCGGTAAGCTGGCGCACACGGCGGGAGGCCGGGTAGTAGCGCATCGACATGTTGATCTGGAGGTAGCGGCCGGTCTTGGCGGCGGTCGCGACCATGCGCTCGGCGTCCTCGAAACGGGTGGCCATCGGCTTCTCGCACAGCACGTTGGCGCCGCTCTCGAGCGCCGCGATCGAGATCGGCGCATGGAGGTAGTTGGGGACGGCGACGCTCACGATGTCGAACTGGTGGGTGAGCATCTTCTCCCAGTCGGTGTAGACCTCGGTCGCGCCGTAGGTCTCGGCCATCTGCTTGGCCTCGGGCTCGTTGAGGTCGCAGACCGCCACCAGGTCGCAGTTCGGGTTGTTGGCATAGCCTTCCATGTGGTAGCGGCCCATGCCCGTTCCGATGACCGCTGCCCGTAGCTTCTCCGGCATTCGTGTCTTCTCCCTTCGTGCCGTGCGCCCAGTCTGGGCAAGGGGCTATTCCCCGCCGGCGGCACGGATCCCTGTCGCAACTCGCGAGCGAGGCGCCCCC
>CAZRDB010000180.1:0-10580 GCA_964598695.1 uncultured Armatimonadia bacterium | reverse complement strand
CCTACGCCAGGGCGACCTGGAGCAGGCCCGGCGCTGGCTGGAAGAGAGCCTGGCCACCCGCCCCCCATCCCCGGGGCCGGGGTGGTTTAAACACTTAACCACCAGGGGTGTGGGGCCCCCCGCGGCGGGGGAAACCCGGGCCCCCGGGGGGGGGGGGAAACCGCCCATACCGGGATACCGGTATGGCGAGATCACCCCGCTGGCCGTCGCCGCCCCCACCGGCGCGCCGGCCCCGGAGGTCGCGCTCGGCGACGGGGGCGGCAGGCTGCTGCGGCTCTCGGACCTGTGGCAGGACAAGGCCCTGGTTCTCGTCTTCTACGCCCCGTGGTGCAAGAACTGCCCGGAGAAGGTCCCGTACGCCAACGAGCTTGCGCGGCAGGCGCCCGACCAGGTGCGGGTGCTCGGCGTGGGCTCGACGGTCAGCTCGGCCGACTCGAAGGTCTGGGCGCAGAAGCACGACGTGCAGTACGACCTGCTGTTCGACCCGGACGGCGCGCTCCTCGCCGCCTACCATCCGGAGGACCCCGGCGGCCTGCCGTGGTGTGTGTTCATCTCGCGCTCGGGCGAGGTCCTCTACCGCGACGTCTCCTGGCCGCGCGATGCGGCCGACCTCGTCGCGAAGGGCTTCGCCGCCACGCCGGCCCGTGGCGCCGGGGGCGCGACGGCCGCCGAGCAACCGACGCCGACGCAGCCGACGGGGCCCGCCCGGACCGCGTCCGCGCCGGGCGCCGGGCCCTTCGCGGTGGTCGCCGATCCCGCGCTCTCGCCGACGGGTGCGGTGGGCGCGACGGCGGCCGATTTCGCGGTCGACAGCAGTGACGGCACGCGCTCGACGGTCTCCGGCTGGACGGCGGGACAGGGCGTGCTCCTGTGCATCTACGGCGGCGCGGGCGCGGAGGACACGCGCGGAATCGCGGCCGTCGAGAGGCTGGCCGCCACGGCGGGCGCCGGCCTCAAAGTGCTCGAGGTGACCGGCGCGCCCACCCTCGCCGAGGCGAGGGTCTGGGCCGAGGAGAACGGCGCGAAGCAGGAACTCCTCATCGACCCCGCCCACGAGTTGCTGCGGCTGTTCGGCGGCGCCGAGGCCGAGGTCCCCCTGTACGTGTTCCTCGCGAAGGGCGGCAAGGTGCTCTACATCGGCCCGTGGCCTGCCAACGCCGAGGCGCTTGCGAAGGATGCCGCCGGTGGCCCGTGAGGACTCCGACCGCCGTCCGATCGCGCTGCTCGACGTCGACGGGACGCTCTACCCGAACGGCGGGGCCCTCGAGGCGGCGATCGAGAGGCGTGTCACCGAGCTGGTCGCCCACTTCCTCGACCTGAGCGAGGAGGAAGCCCTGGAGCGCAGGCGGAGCGAGTTCCCCGCCCTGGGCGGCGTCTTCCGCGGCCTGCTCGACCGGCACGGTGTGCGGCCCGAGGCGTACTTCGAGTTCCTCTGCGGCGACGAGACCGACCCGCGGCGGATCCTGGAGCCCGACCCGGTCCTCCGGGCCGTGCTCACGCGCTGCCGGGCCCGCCTGTTCCTCTTCAGCAACGCGCCGCTGATCCACTGCGAGCGCGTCGCCGAGGCGCTCGAGGTGCGCGACCTGTTCGAGGGCATCTTCGAGATCTCGCAGGGAGGGTGGGTCGGCAAGCCCGATCCCCCGCTGTACGAGCGGGCGCTGGCGCGGCTTGGGGTGGAGGGCGCCCGTCTCACGGCCGTCGACGACCTTCTGTCGGCGCTCGATACCGCCGCCCGCTACGGGATGCGGACGGTCTACATCGGTGGCGACGGGCCGCCCGCCAACCCGCCCCATGTGACGATCCCGAGCCTCCACCGGCTCGAATCCGGGGCGCCCTGGCTGTTCGACTAGCTCCGTCGGGGAGAGTGCGCACCATGCAGGAGACAGCACCGCGGCGCGGTCCGGGTGCGGCGGCTCGGCGGTTGCTGGCGGCCGTCGGGCTGTTGGCGGCCCTCTGCGCCCTGCCCCTGGTGCCCTCGGCCACTCGGCTGACGCGTCCGCTTCGGCCTCGACCCGCGCCGGTGACCGAGCCGCCGACCTGGACCGTCGAGGCGCCCGACCCCAACCCCGCCAACCTGCTGCGCAACTCCTCCCTCGAGTTCTGTACGACCCCCGGCGTGCCGGACTGGTGGCGGCCGGGCGAGGCGTGGAGCGACTTCCGCGCCCGCAACTTCGGCGTGGAGTGGGAGCTGCAGGAGCGGGTCGCGCGGTTCCACCGCTCGGCGGTGGCCCTGCGCAACACCAAGCCCGACAACCGGGCCGCGCTCGACTACCCCTTCATGGTGATCGCCGACAAGTCGAAGCCGTGCGTCTTCAGTGTCTACCTCCGCGCGAGCAAGCCGGGCTTCGCCGCGCGGATCGGCATCTACGGCGGCTTCGATCGCTCCCGGGAGGTCGAGGGCGCGACGGTCGACGGCAACTCGATCCTCAAGCCGATCACGGTCGGGACCGAGTGGAAGCGGTACGTCGTCGTCTCGCCCAAGTTCCGTCCGGGCAGCACGATCCGGAACCGGGTCGTCGTCCTCGCCGACAGCCGGGGCGAGCTGTACATCGACGGCCTCCAGCTCGAGAGCGGCGACACGCCGACGGCCTACGGGCCGCGGCCGGGCGACGGTCCCAGCACGCCGACCCCCGGCGCGGCCGACCTCGTCGCCCGCCGGGCGCTGCACCCGATCCAGGTCGACGGCGCGCTCGATGAGCGCGACTGGCCCGAGGCTCCGCGCTCGGCCGCCTTTGTCCGCATGGGCGACGGCGAGAAGCCGGACGCCGAGACCCGGGCCCGGATCCTGTTCGACGAGGACCGCCTCTACGTGGGCTTCGCCTGCGAGGAATCGGGCGAGCCGCGCCACCTGGCCGACGGCGTGATGACCTCCGACCACGTCGAGGTGCTCGTGAGCGCCCAAGCCGACGGCGCCGGCTACCGCCACTACGGCGTCGACTGCTCGGGACGCGTGTACGCATCGATCGGCCGGGGCGCGTCGTTCAAGACCGCGGCGACCGGCGCCGCACGGAAGGACTCCGGCCGCTGGACCGCCGAACTGGCGATCCCCTGGGGCGAGCTGGGCCTCCCGCCCGTCGCGCCCGAGGCGCTCCGCGTGAACCTCGCGCGGCTGCGCCAGGCGTCGGGCCAGTGGTCCTCCTACTCGCGCACCCGAGACACGATGCACGAGCCGCGCGTGATGGTGGGGCTGCTGGGCCTGGACCCGCGCACGCTCTCCCGTTTCGCAACCGCCCTGCCCCGGCTCGACCCGGCATGGGAGGCGGGCGGGGTCGCGCTCGAGGGGCGGGCCGAGCTGCCGGCCGACCTGCGGGGCGAGCCCTCGATCGAGGTCACGCTCGGACAGAAGACACTCGAGGCCCAGGTCACCTCGCTCGGCCCCGGGTGGGTCGGCTTCCATGCGGGCCCCTTCTCCGGCAAGGCCCAAACGCGCGGCACGGCGCTCGTCCGGATCGCGGCCGGCACGCGGGGGACGATCGGCCTTCACCGGCGCACGGAGCTGCGGCTCCCGCCCCGGGCCGAGGTCTTCTTCGAGCGGAGCTACTACACAAGCGAGGAGACGGCCCGGCTGGTCGTCGTCTGTCACGACGCGGGCCTCCGCGAGCTGCGGGCCTCGTCGGAGGACGGCTCCTACAGGCAGAGCCTCGCCGCGCCGGACGACCGGGGCCTCGCGACCTTCGGGGTGCCGCTGCGCGAGCGCGAGCCCGGGGCGTTGACCTTCGCGGTGACGGCCGGCGGCGAGCCGCTCGGCACGGGCAAGCTCGTGCTCCGCGAGCCGCGCGCCAACGAGGTCAAGCTCGACTACCTCCGCCGCTGCTTCGTGGTCGAGGGCAAGCCCTTCCTGCCGACGGCCCCCGGCTGGCTTGCGCACGAGAACCTGCGGGCCGTCTCCGATGGCTCGTGGAACGCCGTGATGCACAAACGGTGGCACGAGCCGACCGGCGTGGTCTACGCGACCGGCGAGCTGACGCCGGAGGCGATGGACTCGCTGCGCGACTTCCTCGATCGCGCCGGGCGCGGCGGGATGCGGGTGCTGTTCCATCTCCCGATGGAGCTCAACGACAACGCCTGCACCAAGGACGAGGAAGCGATCCCGAAGCTGGTGGAGGCCTTCCGCGATCACCCCGCGCTGCTCGCCTGGCACACGGTCGACGAACCCGGCTCCCGGGCCACGCCCGAGAAGCTCCTCCGCTGCGCCAACCTGGTGCGCGAGCTGGATCCCTACCACCCCGTCTGGATCAACGAGGCGACCTTCTGGCAGAAGTCGCAGGAGTACTGCCAGACGGCCCAGCCGGCGTGCGACGTCTTCTCGGTCGACCACTACCCGGTCGGCGCGCCGGGCGACGGCGTCTCGACGATCGCCACCTGGTCGGAGCGGCTCAACGAGGCCTGTCGCTGGCGGAAGCCCTTCCTCATGTGGCTGCAGGCGTTCGGGGCGATCGAGTGGTGGTCGCGTGAGCCCACGCCGCAGGAGGAGCGCGCGATGACCTACCTCGCGCTGGTTCACGACGCGCGGGGCGTGCTCTACTTCGTCTACCGGCCGCGCTCGATCCCGCTCTGGGAGGAGTGCCAGCGGCTTGGCCGCGAGATCGAGACCCACGTCGCGCCCGTGCTCGCGACGACGGTGCGGAGCGACCTCGTGAGCGTCGGCGGCGAATCCATCCATGCGGCGCTGCTCGAGCAGGAGTCGGGCGACCCGTACCTCCTGGCCGTGAACATCGGCGCCGCTCCCGCGCCCTTCGACGTCAGCCCGCTCGTGCGGGGGAGCGCGGAGCCGCTCGCGGGCGCGGTGGTGCTCCCGGCCGGGCTCGCGGTCCGCGAGGAGGCCGGCCATCTGCGCGGGATCCTCGAGGCGGGCGATGCCGTGCTCGTGCGGCTGCAGGACCGGGCCGCCTCTCCGTAGGGGATCCGCCGATGGACGGCCGCTTCCAGCTCCGCCAACGTCGAGAGGCCATGGCCTCCTTCCTCGAGGTGCTGCTCGACGGCGACCGCGACGAGGGCGCGCTGCATGAGGTGCTCGACCGCGCCTTCGCGCTCGCCGACCTCCTGGAGCGGCGGCTGAGTGCCTTCCTCCCGCTGAGCGAGGTCTGCCGCATCAACCGCGAGGCCGCCCACGGCGCCGTCACCGTCGCCCCCGACCTCTTCGGGCTGCTCCTCGACGCCCGCGCGCTGTGGGAGGAGACCGACGGCGCCTTCGACATCACGGTCGGGCCGCTCGTGCGCTGCTGGGGCTTCCGGGAGCGCCAGGGCCGCCTCCCCACGCCGGAGGAGCTGCGCGCCGCGCGCGAGCGCGTCGGCATGGACCGGGTGGAGCTGGACCCCGACCGAGGAACCGTGCGGTTCGCCCGGGAGGGCATGGAGCTGAACCTGGGGGCCATCGGCAAGGGCTGGGTCGTCGATCGCGTGACGGAACAGCTCGTGGTTGAGGGCGTCCAATGCGCAGTCGTCCAGGCCGGCGGCAGCTCGATCCGCGTGCTCGGGACGCCGCCCACCGACCCGCGCGGCTGGAGCACCGGTCTGCGGCCGGGCGGCGAGGGCGCGGAGCGGGTCGGCGTCGTGCGGCTCATCGACCAGGCGCTGTCCACTTCGGGGGACCACCGGCAGCACTTCGTCGCCGAGGGACGCCGCTATGGCCACGTGATCGACCCGCGCACCGGTGCGCCACCGCAGTGCCGACGGAGCGCGTGCGTCATCGCGGCGACCGCTGCCGAGACCGACGCGCTCTCCACGGCCTTCGTGGTGACGGCTCCCGAGGCGGCGCGGGGCCTTTGTGCGAAACGCGGCACGTTCGGCATACTGGTCCACGAGGATCAGGAGGGCCCGGGCTCGGTGGAGACCCTGGGCGCTCTCGTGTGGGAACGGCCTCACGCCGTACCGTGAGGCCCGGCTCGTCGTCCGTCAGGTTCGCGACGGCGCACGGCGCGGAGAGCGAAACGGAGGAGCACCGCTATGCCACTGTTCGAGAACGCCGACCGGAGAGACTTCCTCAAGTCCATGGCCGCCGCGGCCGGGGTCTCGTTCCTCGGGATGACCGCCGCACAGGCGCAAGAGGCCGCTGCCGACCCGATGCGGGTCGCGCTGGTCGGCTGTGGCAACCAGGGCCGGATCGTGCTTCTCGCTAACGCGATGAAGGTCCCCGGGATCAAGATGGTCGCCGCCTGCGACATCGTCGAGGAGCGCCGCAACGACGCCGCGAAGCAGATGGGCGAGGGCGCGCAGGCCTTCGAGAGCTACGAGGAGATGCTCGACCAGGTCGAGCTGGACGCGGTGATCGTCGCGACGCCGCTCCACATGCATGCGCCGGTCACCATCGCCGCGCTCGGCAAGGGCCTCCACGTGTTCTGCGAGAAGTGCATGGCCCGCACCGTCGATGACTGCAAGGCGATGATCCGCGCCCAGCAGGCGGCCGGCAAGACCCTCCAGATCGGCCACCACCTGCGCTACCACCCGCTCTACTGGTACGCGAAGCGCACCTACATCGGCGACGGCTCGACCGGCCTCGTTGGCAAGATCTCCTCGATCTACGCCCAGTGGAGCCGCAACGGCTCGTGGAAGCAGCGCCCCGTCCCCGAAGCCGACTACACCCAGTGGGGCTACGCGACCCCGGATCAGCTCGCCAACTGGCGGCTCTACAAGGAGTTCAGCGGCGGGATCATGACCGAGCTGGCCAGCCACCAGATCGACGTCGTGAGCTGGATGATCGGCAAGACCCCGCTCTCCGTCCAGGGCGTCGGCGGGATCGACACATACCAGGACGGCCGCACCGTCTTCGACAACGTCCACGTCTGCTTCGAGTACCCGGGCGGGATCAAGTTCGACTACATCTGCGGCACCGGCAACGCCTTCTCCGTCTTCGGCAGCCAGGCCCATGAGATGATCCGGGGCAAGGAGGGGACGCTGATCCTCGCTCACCTCAACCCCGATCCCAAGCACAGCAAGGGCTGGTTCTTCCTCGAGGCCGACACCCAGAAGCGCGAGTGGATGGAGGCCGCCCACACCGCCGACATCAACGGCCAGCAGGCGATCCTCCTCGATGCCACGGTCTCGGCCGACCGCGAGTTCATCGGACAGCCGATCAGCGGCCTGATCGACGCCGAGGGCGCCTTGACGAAGATGACCTACCAGCTCGAGTTCGAGGAGTTCGTCGTCTCGTGCCGCGAGGGCAAGGTCCCGAGCTGCGACGGCAACGTCGGCCTGCGGAGTGCCGCCGACGCGCTGCTCGCGATCGAGGCGATGGAGACCCGCACGCGCGTCGAGTTCCGCGAGGATCTCTACACCGTCTAGCGCCGAACCCGCTCAGTGCAGCCGAAGGCCGGGGCCCCGTGGCGCCGGCCTTCGCGTTGCGCCGGAGCGGCCGGCCGGCAAGGAGCCAACCGCCCGTGAAGCCAGAAGCGCTGATCGCCCTGATCGTGGGCCTCTCGCTCAACGCACTCGCGAACATCCTGATGAAGGTCAGCGCCCTGCGGATCGAGGCCAAGACCCAGGAGCTGGGCCGGGCCGTCGGTGCTCTCGGCCAGTATCTCGAGCCGCTGTTCCTGGCCGGCGCCGCGAGCTTCGTCCTCGCCCTCGTCGCCTACCGCCGCGCACTCCAGACGGTCCCGCTCAGCATCGCCTACCCGATCATGACGAGCTGCGGCTACCTGATCGTCCTCGGCGCCTCGTTCTTCTTTCTCCGCGAGGCACTGAGCCCGAAGCAGCTCGCCGGCATCGCCCTGCTGGTCGTCGGCGTCTGGCTGACCTCCTCGCAGTAACGCGGAGTCTCGCGGGGAGGGCCGCGGCGCGGAGGGCCGTCCCGTGGCCGCCCGAATAGGGGAGGAGACGCGAGGAGGGTGCGGATGATCGCGCGGATCGCCGGCCGGGTGGCCGAACTCAGAGCCGACTCGGTTCTCATCGAGGCGGGCGCCCTGACCTACGAGGTGCTCACCCCGCCCTCGCTGCTCGGCTTCCTCGCACCGGGCGACGAGGCGCAGCTCGAGACGGTCCACTTCCTCCAGATCGACCAGAACCGCGCAACCCCCGTCCTGATCGGCTTCGCGACCCCCCAGGACCGTGAGTTCTGGGAGGTGTTGACCGGGGTCCTCGGCCCCAAGAGCGCCACCAAAGCGATGTCCCAGCCCGTCGAGCACATCGCCCGATGGATCGAGACCGGTGACGTGACGGCGCTCAAGGGCCTCCCCGGCATCGGCCCCACCAAGGCGCGCGAGATGGTCGCCAAGCTCCAGGGCAAGGCCGCGCGCTTCGTGACCGAGGGGACCGCGCCCGTCGGCAGGGCCCGCGACGCCGGAGCGTTCCTCCCCGCGGGGCAGAGCGGCCCGGCGGGAGAGGCCACCGAGGCGCTTGTCGCGCTCGACTACAAGCGGACCGAGGCCGCCGACCTCGTCGCGCGCGTGCTCCAGGCGCGGCCCGACCTGACCACCGTCGAGGCGATCCTCGACGAGGTCTTCCGCAAGCGATGAACGGGACGCCGGCGACCGAACCCCTGCGGATCCTCGGGCTCGACCCGGGCCTCGTGCGCACCGGCTTCGGGGCGATCGAGCTGCTCGGGTACCACCCGGAGCTGATCGAGGGCGGCACGATCCGCCCTCCGGCAAACGCTGCCCTCGAGGAGCGGCTCCGCGTCCTCCACGACTCCTTGAGCGAGGTGCTCCGGCGGCTGCGGCCCCACGCGGTCATCGTCGAGGAGGTCTACTCCAAGTACGAGCATCCGCGGACCGCGATCCTGATGGGGCACGCGCGCGGGGTGCTGCTGCTCGCCGCGGCCCAGGAGGCCGTGCCCGTGGTCAGCTACCAGGCCTCACGCGTGAAGATGGCGCTGACCGGGAGCGGCCGCGCGAGCAAGGAGCAGGTGCAGGCCATGGTGACCGGCCTCCTGCGGCTCCCCGAGGCGCCCTCACCGGTCGATGTGACCGACGCGCTCGCGCTCGCCCTGTGCCACGCCAACCTGCTCACGCGAGATCGGCTCTGACCGCGAGCCCCAGCCCCGGCCCGGGCGGCGTCGCGATGCGGCCCCGCTCGTAGCGCAGGCCGCTCGCGGGCGCGTCCTCCGGCCGCAGCAGCAGCGGACCGTCAAGGTCGACCCACCGCGCGAGCGGGAGAAGCTGCGCGATCGCCGCGGTCGCGATCGGCGACTCAACCATCGTCCCCAGCATCACCTCGAGCCCGAGCGCCCGGGCGAGCAGCGCCATCCGGAAGGCCTCCCAGAGGCCGCCCGACTTCGCGAGCTTGAGGTTGACGCCGTCGACGCAGCCCACCAGGCCCGGGATGTCCTCCGAGGTGCGGCAGTCCTCGTCGGCGACGATCGGGATCGCGGCGGCCTCGCGGACCCGGCGGAGACCCTCCGGGTTGCCCGGCGCGATCGGCTGCTCGACCAGCTCGACGCCATACGGTTCGAGCGCGCGGCAGCGGGAGATCGCCTCCTCCACCGACCACGCCGCGTTGGCGTCCACCGTGAGGCGGGCGTCGGTCACGGAGCGGACTGCCTCGACCATCGCGAGGTCGTCGGCCCCCCCCAGCTTCAGCTTGAGGATCGGAAGGTCGGCCGCCTCGCGGGCGGCCTCCCGGGCCTCCTCGGGCTTGCCGAGCGAGATCGTGAAGCAGGTCTCGCGGACCGTCGCCGCCTCGAGCCCGAGCAGGCTGGCGATCGGAACGCCGAGCCGCTGGCCCGCCCAGTCGAGTAGGGCGATATCGACCGCGGCCCGGGCGCTGGGTTGCTCGGGAAAGGCCGCGCGGAGCCGCGCCGCGATCGCCTCACGATCGAACGGGTCGTCGCCCAGCAGCGGCGCCATCTCGGGTACGTGGGCCGCGGCGGCCTCGGCGGTCTGGCCGAAGTAGTAGGCGCTCGGCGCGCTCTCGCCCCAGCCGACGATGCCGTCGCGCTCGAAGCGGGCCACCACGTTGTGCTGCACGTCGCGCGCCCCACGCGCGATGCGGAACGTCCGGCGGAAGCGCATCGTGAGCACCGAGGCCGTGAGCCGCTGCATGGTCCTCGCCCTCCCATCGTGCCGCCGCCCGCTCTAGAACGCGAACGACGCGCTGAGCGCAAGGTCGCGCGTCGGGTTGGCGCCGGCGAAGGCGAGGTCGACGGCGCAGTCGCGCGCCTGCCAGCCGACTCCGGCGGTGACCCGGCCATCGCGGTAGCCGAGACGGCCGAGCCAATGGCCGTCGCCGTCGAGTTGCCGCTCGACGCCCGCGCGCAGGACCGGCCGGCCCCCGTCGGCTCCGAACACGTTACGGATGTCGAGCGCCCAGAGCGTGCGGCTTCCCGTGTTGCGGTAGGCCATGCCGAGATCGAGCGAGGGGTGGGCCGTCCAGCGGTCGGTTGCGGCGACGGCGTGGAAGCGGGGGCTGTTGGCGTGACGGAGGACGGCGCCGAGGCTCACCTCGTCGCTCGCCCGGTGGTAGACCGAGAGGTCGGCGGCCCACTCCAGCCCGCGGATGATCCGCGTCCGCGTCGCGTCCACCGCGATCGAGCCGTCCGGCGCGCGGTCGGCCTGGAAGTCCAGGTCGGCGCGGTACCAACGCACCTCGCGCGCCGAGATGCCCATCCAGGTGTCGTCGCCCATCGACCAGCCGTACGCCCCGCC
>CAZRDB010000179.1:6158-10589 GCA_964598695.1 uncultured Armatimonadia bacterium | reverse complement strand
GTTCTCCAGGACCTTGTTCCCGATGCGCTGGAGAAGGCGATCGAGGAGCAGGAGATCCAGGCCGTGGGCGAGCCCGAGGTCGAGGCAGAGCCCCCGGTCGCCGGCGAGTCGTACGCCGCCTCGGCCGTCTTCACCGTCTGGCCCGAGCCGCAGATCGGCGACTGGTCGGGCGAGAAGGTCACCCGCCCCAAGATCGTGGTCGACGACGAGGCCATCGAGGACGGCATCACGGCCCTCCGCCAGGCCCGCGCGATCAGCGAGGACGTCACCGACCGACCGGTCGAGACAGGCGACTTCGTCCGCGCCTCGTACCAGATCACCTGCGACGGCGAGGCCCTGTACGACGAGGAAGCGCTCCCGCAGCTCTACCTCGAGGTCGGCGCCGAGTGGTACAGCCCCACCATCGACAACGACCTGGTCGGCATGTCGATCGGCGAGACCAAGGAGATCGCGGTCTCCTACCCCGAGGACTACGACGTGACGCGCCTCGCCGGCAAGGACGCCTCCTTCCGGGCGACGGTCGACTCGATCCAGGTCCGCCGCCTGCCCGAGCTGGACGCCGCGTTCTTCGAGGAGATCGGCGTCAACGACCTCGACGGCCTCCGCGAGCACGTCGCCAATGACCAGCGCGGTCAGATCGAGCCGCTGGTCACCCGCGCCGTCCGCGACCAGGCACTGCTTGCCGTCGCCCGCAACACCACGGTCGACATGCCCGAGTCGCTGGTCGCCGGCAACACGGTCGAGCGCTGGAAGGAACTCAAGCAGGAACTCGACCGCAAGGGCCGCAGCCTCGACGAGCACCTCAGCGAGGAGAACCTCACCGCCGAGCAGCTCGGCCTGCTGTTCCGGGCCCGCTCGCGCCGCGCGATCACGACGGCTCTCGTCGTCGACAAGCTCGGCAAAGAGCAGGCGATCGAGGTGCCCGAGGACGAGATGGAGGAGGCGATCTGGCGCCTGGCCCAGTCGGCCAAGACCAGCTTCTCCGAGATGAACGACCTGCTCGAGCGCACCGGCCAGCTCGAGGAGATGCGGCGGACGCGCCTCACCGACCGCGTCGCCGACTGGCTGCTCGGCCAATTGACGGTCGAGGAGCCCGAGATGACCATCGCGCAGCTCGGCGAGGGCGGCTGGCTCCCCGACATGGATGCCGCCGACATCGCCGACGAGGAGGCCCGCGTCGCCGCGAAGAAGGCGGCCGACGAGGCGGCCAAGGCTGAGGAGACCCCGGAGGCCGAGGCCGCGGAGGCGGCGCCGACCGAGCCCGCCGAGGAGACGCCGGAGCCCGCGGAAGCGGCGCGGGAGGAGGGTACCAGCGAGTGAGCACCCCGCGTGACGGCCGGCCCCAGGGGCTGATCCCCTACGTCATCGAGCAGACGCCTCGGGGCGAGCGGCAGCACGACATCTTCTCTGCGCTGCACGCCGACCGCATCGTCTTCGTCGGCACCGAGATCGACGAAGAGACCGCCAACCTCACGATCGCGCAGATCCTTCACCTCGAGAAGGAGAGCTACGACGCGCCGATTCACCTGTACATCAACTCCGCCGGCGGCAGCGTCACGGGCGGCCTGGCGATCTACGACGTCATGCAGTTCGTCCGCTGCCCCGTCCGTACCTACTGCGTCGGCCTCGCGGCCTCGATCGCGGCCGTCATCCTCGCCGGCGGCGAGAAGGGCAGCCGGTTCGTCCTGCCCAACGGCGAGGTCATGATCCACCAGCCGTGGGTCAGCGGGATGGGCGGCCAGGCGACCGACATCGAGATCCACGCCCGCCAGCTCCTCCGCGACAAGGATCGCCTCAACGAGATCCTCGCGGAGTGCACCGGCCAGCCCCTCGAGCGGATCGTCGCGGACAGTTAGCGCGACCACTAATTCACCGCCGAGGAGGCCGTCGCGTACGGCCTCGTCGACCGCGTGATCGTGCGGCCCGAGGAGACCGACGCCCCCCCCGGCCCTCAGGGCGGTGAGGAGGCGTGAGCAGGACCCGCGCCGAGGTGCGGCACATCACGATCGTGGAGCAGACGCCGCGCGGCGAGCGCTACTACGACCTGTACTCCCGCCTGCTCCAGGACCGCATCGTCTTCGTTCGGACCCCGATCGAGCCGTTCATCGCCAACCTGATCACGGCCGAGCTGCTCTTCCTGCAGAAGGAGGGCGACTCGCCGATCCACATGTACGTGAACTCCCCCGGCGGCGATATCAGCGCCGCGCTCGCGATCTACGACGTGATGCAGTTCGTCACGCCACAGGTCTGGACGTACTGCATCGGCCAAGCCGCCAGCGCCGGCGCCCTGCTGCTCGCGGCGGGGGAGCCCGGCCACCGGTACGCCCTCCCCTCGTCCGAGATCATGATCCACCAGCCCAGCGTCTACCGCATGGGCGGCAACGCCTCGGATGTCGAGATCCGGGCCAGGCACCTGCTCGAGATGAAGTCCCGGCTCCAGCAGATGCTCGCCCACCACACCGGCCAGACCGCGGAGCAGATCGGCCTCGACACGGAGCGCGACAACTTCATGACCCCCGAGGAGGCGCGAGCCTACGGGCTGATCGACCACGTCCTCCATCACCGGCCCGAGGAGGGCCCGAACGCGTAGGCCCTCCCCTGCCCCGGTGAACCCGCGACAGCCCTGCGCCCGTTGCCATTGCGGGGCACGCGCCGCGCGGTTGGGAACGATTCCTAAAGACGAGCGGCGCTGTGGGGCATAATGTCAGTAGAGCTACGTAGTGCGCGGCGTGCTTGGGGCGGCCGCGGGACGTGGCCAGGGAAGGACTCTCGATGAAGATCCGCTGCTCCTTCTGCGGAAGGGACAAGGACCAGGTCGCGAAGCTGATCGCCGGGCCCCCCGGGGTGTACATCTGCGTGGAGTGCGTCGACCTCTGCAACGACATCATCCAGGAGGAGCGGCTCGAGCGTCGCACGGCCGTCACGGCCCGCGAGACGATCCCCAACCCCGCCGCCATCAAGGAGCACCTCGACCAGTACGTCATCGGCCAGGAGAAGGCCAAGAAGACCCTCGCCGTGGCCGTCTACAACCACTACAAGCGCATCGTGATGGCCGAGGGCGACCCAGATGTCGAGCTGGGCAAGAGCAACATCCTCCTCATCGGCCCCACCGGCTGCGGCAAGACCCTCCTCGCCGAGACGCTCGCGCGCTTCCTCGACGTGCCCTTCGCGATCTCCGACGCCACCGCGCTCACCGAGGCCGGCTACGTCGGCGAGGATGTCGAGAACATCCTCCTCCGGCTGCTTCAGGCGGCCGACGGCGATGTCGAGGCGGCGCAGCGCGGGATCGTCTACATCGACGAGATCGACAAGATCACCCGCAAGTCCGACAACCCCTCGATCACCCGCGACGTCTCGGGCGAGGGCGTGCAGCAGGCCCTCCTCAAGATCCTCGAGGGCACCGTCGCCAATGTCCCCCCGCAGGGCGGTCGCAAGCACCCGCAGCAGGAGTACATCCAGGTCGACACCCGCGGCGTGCTGTTCATCTGCGGCGGCACGTTCGACGGCCTGCCCGAGATCATCCGCCGGCGCATGGGTGGCCGCTCGATCGGGTTCGGGGCGCGGCTGGCCGACTCGGCCGACCTCTCGGCCTCCGAGATCGTGGCCCAGGTCCAGCCCGATGACCTCCGCCGGTACGGCCTGATCCCCGAGTTCATCGGCCGCCTCCCCGTCGTCGCCACCCTGGGCGAGCTGGACGAGGACGCGCTGATCACCATCCTCACCCAGCCCCGCAACTCGCTCGTCCGCCAGTACCGCAAGCTGCTGGCCCACGACGGCGTCGAGCTGGAAGTCGACGACGACGCCCTCCGGGCGATCGCCCACGAGGCGCTCGCCCGCGGCACCGGCGCCCGGGCCCTCCGCACGATCATCGAGGAACTCATGCTCGATGTCATGTTCGAGGTGCCCTCGCTGGAGGAGATCAAGGCCTGCCGGATCACGGAGGAGGTCGTGAAGGAACGGCTCAAGCCGCTCCTTCTCACGGAACCGGCTGGCGAGACCTCGCGGGAGCAGGGCGAGCCCGACGCTCCGACCGAGCCCGAGGGCGACTCCCCGGACGATGCTCCGGGCTCCGAGGCGGAGAAGCTGACCGCCTAGCGGCTCGGCCCTCACCGACAACCCACCGATCGCCCACCGAGCCACGCGCCTGCACCCGCAGCCGTGGCTCGTGGCATCTCGGCGCCACCGATCGAATCCCGCCCCCCGCCCGTGCGTCCGCTACAATGGGTGTTCGCGATGCAGGAGCTTGCCGAAGCGCTGTGGATACCGAATCGCAGGAGCGGGAGTCTCGCGATGGCGTGTGACCTGCCGGAGGCCGAGATGCTTCGGCGGGCCCGTGAGGGGGACCCGGAGGCGTTCATCCGCCTCTCCGAGCCCCTGCGGCCACACGTCTACGCCGTGCTTGTGGGGATGGCCGGCCCCGAGGAGGCGGAG
>CAZRDB010000179.1:0-6148 GCA_964598695.1 uncultured Armatimonadia bacterium | reverse complement strand
TCCGGGCCCTCCCGCGCTACCGCGGCGAGTCCTCCCTGCGCACCTGGGTCACCCGCATCGCGATCAACCTCGCCATCCGCCACACCCGACGCAGGCGGCCGGTCGATCGCCTCGAAGAGGATGACCACGGAGGGCCCGTCGCCGCGGCACACGATGTCGCCCTGGCCGTCGCCGTCCGTGACGCGGTGCGAGAACTCACACCGAAACTCCGGGCCGCCGTGGTGCTCTTCTACTTCGAGGGCCTCGAGCTGAACGATGTCGCCCGCGCATTGCGGATCAACCGCGGTACGGTGGCCTCGCGACTGCACGAGGCCCGCCGGATCCTGCGAGAGAGACTGGGAGAGGAGGGGTTCGCATCATGACCTGCGACGAGCTTCGGAGCATCTTGGCGCGCGACCCCTCGCTGCTCCGGGAGTGCGGCACGCTCCCACCGTCCGCTGCCCACCATCTCGCCGCCTGTCCCGCCTGTGCCGCCCACTACCGCGCGGAGCAGGCCCTGGAGCGCTTGCTGTCGGACTCGGCTCCCGCGCGTGCGCTCCCGCCGCGGCTTGGGCGACGGCTCGATGCGGCGCTGCGAGGCGCCCGCGTCCGCCCGGGCCTGCCCTGGCCCGCCGTCGCGGCTGTCTCGGCGACAGTCGTCACGGCCCTGGCCGTCGGCGGGCTCCTCACGTGGCGCCAACCGACCTCCGGGGCACCGCACGGGGCAGCGCCGGTCACGACTGCCGTTGCGCCGGCGCTGCCCGAGCCGCCGGCGGCCGTTCCCGCCACGCCGACCCCCACGGTGCAGCCCACGGAGAAGCCTCTGGCCGAGGCGAAGCCGGCGCACTCTCGGCGCGCCGCGAGCCGGCCCTCCCCGGGCCGCGCCGGGCCGCGCCGCGCGCCCGCGGGCCCGGGCGCAGGCACAGCCGTGGTCGATGTCGCGTCGATGGACACGCGCGCCATCGAGGAGGCACTGGCTCTGCCGGAGACCCGCGCCGTGCTCGAGGTCCGCGCCGCGAGCCACTCGTTCGAGGTGCCGGTCAGCGCGCCCGCCGACCCCGTCCGCAACGTCTCGCTCGCGTCGCCGGGCTCGCTCTCTCCGGAACCCGTTCGCAACGCGCCGGCCACCGGCGCGCCCACTCGCCCGTCGGAGGTGGCTCAGCCATGAGCAAGGTCTGTCACGGACTCACCCGTCTCGCCGTCGGCCTCTCGGCCGTCGCCCTTCTCGCGCCCGCGCTCGCCCAGGGCGGCCTGCTCGATGGCGGGAACCTGAGCCGGGGCGACGCCCCCGGGCGCGCCTGGAGCGATCAGTGCCCCATCCAGGTGATGGTCTGGCCCGCGAGCGAGGCCGATGCGCGGCTGCTCGCCGCGATGGAGGCCGTCTACCAGGGCGAGGCGCGGAGCATCCAGCGCACGGGTCCCGAGGGCGGCGGCATGGGTGTCGTGCTCTCCTTCCCCGATGCGGCGACGGCGGCGCGGTTCTTCATCGATCTCGGTCGGATGGGCTCGGTCGCCGAGCTGATCGCGGAAACGACGACGACCGTCGACCTGCAGAACGCGGATCCGCGCTCGGTGCGGGCCCGGCTCGGGGCGGAGGCGCTCGTGCGCGACAGCGGCGTGGGCATCGTCTGCCGGCTCGACCCACCGCAGATCGCGCTGACCGGCTCGGAGCAGGCCGTCGCGTCAGTCGCGGCCCGGGTGCGCGCTCTGGACGTCCCGGCGCCCGCGGAGCCCGGCCCGGAGGACACCGTCCGCGCCTACATCGAGAAGTGGCTGGTCCCGGCCGAGGACGCGCCTGCCCCCGATGTCGCCGGGATGTACGCCCTCACGACCACCGAGGCTCGCGGCCAGATCAGCGAGGCCGAGTTCTCGGCCGTCCTGGCGCGCACGGAGCTTCCTCTCGACTCGTCGCCCGGCCGGTCGGAGGGGCGAGGCGGCTTGGGCGCCGGAGCCTCTGCGGGGCCGATGCTGTCCGCCTTCCGGACGGGGGAGTTGCTCGGCGTCTACCCGCCCCGGCTCGCCGAGGACGGCCGCTCAGCCGTCGTGGCCTACTCGATCGCCTGGCTCGTCCCGGGCGCCGGCTTCACCTCGAGCCGGGTCCAGCGGGGCGGCAGCGGCTTCGGGGGCGGCATGGGGGCATCTTGGTCCGCCGGTGGCTATGCGGGCGGCATGGCGAACAGCAACACGGTGCAGCAGCAGGCGATCACGCGCCCGCGGTCGGCCGATGACGCCTCACTGCGCCTGTTCGCCGGGATCCAGCGCGGCCAGGCCCTGGTGGTCCGCGAGGACGACGGGTCGTGGCGGCTGCCCATGCTCTTCGACGCCGCCGGCCAAGTCTGGCTGACGCCGCTCTCGCCCAAGCTCATCGACCGGCTTGCGCCCGACCTCGCGACACCGCAGGCGCTGCCCGAGGACGACGCGGCCTTGGCCCCCTTGCCGACCGGCGACCGCAGAGCCGTCTGGGACGGCGACCGGTAGGCAGGCTCGGGGAGGCCTTGGGGCCGCTCTGCCGAACCATGCTCTCGGGTGGAGCCGACCGTCGCGGTCGGCCCGCCAACCCGGATCGAGGCGGAGTGGCCTTGCTCGATGCGACGGCAATGCTGCAGGGGCTCACGAGCGTCGGGATCGCGCTCACGGGCACCTCGGATCTCGATGAGCTGCTCGAGCGCATCGTCACCGAAGCGCGCCACTTCGCGCACTGCGACGGCGGCACGCTCTACATCCGCGAGGGCGCTGACCTCTACCTCACCGTCTGGCAGAACGAGACTCTGCGACGCCGCGGAGGGCCCGGCGGCGAGGTGCTCAACGAGGGCGCCCGCATGCCGGCCGACGTGCGCTCGATCGCCGGCTGGGTCGCGACGACCGGCCGGGCGGTGATGGTCTCCGACGCCTACGCCCTGCCATCCAGCGCTCCGTTCCACTTCGATGGCTCGTGGGACGAACGCAACCACTACCGCACCCAGTCGGTGCTCGCCGTGCCCATGCACGATCCCAGCGGCGACCTCGTCGGCGTGCTGCAGCTGGTGAACGCCCTCGAGGACGCCGACACACCGGTCCCCTTCCCCCCGCAGCTCGAGCCGATGGTCCGCTCACTGGCCTCACAGGCCGCCGTGGCGATCCGCAACGCCCAGCTCACCGAGCAGCTCCGGTCGGCCTACTACGAGACGGTGGTCCGGCTGTCGATCGCGGCGGAGTACCGCGAGCCCAACACCGCGAGCCACATCCAGCGCGTGAGCCAGTACGCCCGCGTGGTCGCCTCGGCCCTCGGCTTCTCGCGGGACGATGTCGACCTCCTGCGGTTCGCGGCGCCCATGCACGACATCGGCAAGCTCGGCGTGCCTGACTCCATCCTGCTCAAGCGAGGTCCTCTCTCGGATGAGGAGTGGACCGTCATGCAGGAGCACACCGTCATCGGCCATCGGATCCTCGCGGAGTCGAGCGCCCCGGTCATGCGGGCCTCGGCCGAGGTTGCCTTCACCCACCATGAGCGCTGGGACGGCGCCGGGTACCCCCGCGGCCTGGCCGGCGAGGAGATCCCCCTCAACGGCCGCATCATCGCGATGGTCGACGCGCTCGACTGCGTCAGCTCGGTACGGGTCTACAAGCCGGCGTCCAGCTTCGAGGAGGCGCTCGACCGCATCGCACAGGACGCCGGTCACCACTTCGATCCGCTCTGCGCCGAGGCGCTGCTCAGCCGGGCCGACGAACTCCACCGGATCTACCTTCAGGTGAAGGACGTCGAGCACGTCCCGCCCCCGGAGACGCCGAGCCGCCCTTCCTGAGAGGAACGCCGGAGACGATGGCCGCCGACGACGTGGGCGTGGTCATGCCCACCTACCTCCCCGCGGAGGTCCCGAGCGCGGAGCGACAGGCGCTGCTGCGGTCGGCCCTCGATGGCCTCGGGACCCGCGTCCACTGGCCCAACGTCCTGGTCGTGCTCGACGGCGCGGCGTGGATGCGCGATGACGTGGAGGCCGCCTGCGCATCGGTCGCGCCCGGACGCGAGCGCCCGACGCTGCTCGTGCTCGAGCGCAACCGGGGCAAGGCCGGCGCGATGGTCGAGGGCCTGCGCGCGCTCCTCGGGCGGCCGCTCGCGTGGCTCGCCGTGATCGACTGCGACGGCGACCACTCCCCCTACGACCTTCCCGCGCTCGAGGAACTCGCGCGCCAGGTCGCCGCGTACCGAGGCAACGATCGGGTCGAAGTCGTCGGGCGCCGCGTCGCGCGCCACGGCGGTCTCGGCTACGTCCGCGGCGAGCTGGAGGGGGTCACCAGCCGCGTCGTCTTCTCGGCGCTGCGCTACGCCCTCGCCCGCGAGCAGGGCCGCGTGCTCGACGAGACCTGGCTGGCGCCCTACGGCGAGCCCGATCTCGAGGCCGGCTACCGCGTCTACAGCCGCGCGGCGGCCGAGACCGTCGTCGAGGCGCTCCCCCGCGAGGCCGCTCGGCCAGGCCTCGAACGGCTGCTCTGGTGGGGCGTCGAGGTCGTGCCGACGGTGGAGATCGTGCTCGCGGGCGGGATCCATGCCGAGGGGATGCGCTCGGCCCGGGAGCACCAGCCGACCTCCTCATACATGCGCGGCCACGGCGCCGAGGAGGTCTTCTCGGCCGAGCTGACCTGGATCCTCGGCCGCTGCGGCCTCTCGGTCGACGGTGCGGCGCTGTGCCTCGAGGACGCGATGCTCCGTACCACGCTCCGGACCAGCAGCGAGGGAGCCGAACTGCTCGCGGCGATCCAGCGGCGGGTGCTCGCGGCGCTCCCCGGCGGGACGGCGCACCTCGCCTCCGCCCCACCCCGCCCGGCGCGCCGGATCTAGCCGCGGGCACGCGCGGCCCATTCGGCCTTGACATCGGCCGATGTCGCCGGTATTCTCTTTCTTACCCGACGCGGGGTGGAGCAGCCAGGCAGCTCGACGGGCTCATAACCCGTAGGTCGCAGGTTCAAATCCTGCCCCCGCTACCATGCACTGTGTAACCGGCTCCGGAAGATGATGGTGGGCTTTGGCCTGTCGTCTCTCCGGGGCCGGTTTGTCGTCGGTCGGGGAACCGGCCCCGCGAGGCGCGGACGCTACTCGGCCGGCTCGACCACGTGCAGGTAGTCGGCCAGCGGAGCCCCGAGTGCCCGCAGGTCCTCGTGCGTGACCTCGCCATGCTCGGCCATCGCCGCCTCCTGGGGCGAGAGCACCAGGTCGCCGCTGTCCGACATCAGCACGATCCGATCGCGCAGCTCCGGCATCCGCCGCCGCACCCGCGCCGGCATCCCGACCCCGAAAGCGGCGTGCCAACTGCCGCAGAGGACCACCGCGACGCGGCCCCGCCCCTCCTCGCTGCGCAGGAACCGGCAGAGGGCGTCCGCCATGCACTCGTCCCGGGCCATCTGGGCTCGCCGCATCGCCGCGAGCATCTCCGGCCCCATGCCACCGTGCGCCGGCATCGCGAGCGAGAGCGCGCGGTCGTGAACGGGGTTCTCCAGGTCCAGCTCCTCGGGCAGCGCCGCGCGCAGTTCGGGCGCGAGCCCGTCAAGCCCGTCGCGCGCCAGCGCGACGAGGACGTCGCGCTCCACGTTGAGGCCCAGGACGGGGCCGCGCGCGGCGCGCGCCGCATCGAGAACCCCGCGGTAGTCGGCGTAGTTGCCCCACGTCTTCCCCCACGCGATGGCAGCCGCGAGTTCGTCGAACGAAGTCTCCCCCGCGTTGTAGCGATCGACCTCGGGCTGGCGCCCCACCAGCAACTGCTCCATGGCGACGACGATCCCGCGCTCCCCGGCCGCGAGGTCGCGGATGATCTCGGCCTGCAGCGCGTGGTGCCGCTCGAGCGAGTGGGTCTCCCCGAGGTAGACCACGTCGACCGACGCGAGGTCGGCCACCATGTCGGCGTACGCCAACGGCTCTCCCTCGAGCATGTCGACCCACAGGGCCCGCCGTTCGGGCTGTGCCCACGAAGCGGCGGCAAGCAGGCCGAGGACCGTCGCGCAGGCGATCGTGCGGTTCATGGCGATCCTACCTCTCTGGCCCCCACGGGGAGCCGGCACGGCGGCGTGCTCCCGGGGATCCCGGGCGCGGCGAGGACCAAGCGGCTCCGCGAGTCGGCAGGTCCGGCGCGGGTCCCGGCCAATAGAGCATGGGTGGGTGAAGCGATGTCGGCTCGTGCCCGTGGACGCCGCGGGCTCC
>CAZRDB010000178.1:0-10673 GCA_964598695.1 uncultured Armatimonadia bacterium | reverse complement strand
GATGGCCAGACCCTCCTCCTGGACCACGGCAAGCCGGAGGCATTCGACAGGGCCGTGGAGGTGGTCTCCGGTCTCGTGCGCGACTACGGGATCGACTGGTACGAGGAGGACTTCAACCTCGACCCCAACCCCTTCCTCGAGGCCGCGGCCGAGCCCGACCGCTGGGGACTGAACGAGATGCGCTTCATCGAGGGCCACTTCGCCTTCTGGGACGCCCTCCGCGCGCGTTTCCCGCGGCTGGCGATCCTCAACTGCGCGAGTGGCGGACGGCGGATCGACCTCGAGTCGATCGCCCGTGGCCAGCCCCTGTGGCGCAGCGACTACAACTGCTTCCCCGAGGCCACGGAGGAATCGACGCAGGACCACAGCTACGGGATCCAGCACTGGCTACCGATCCAGGGCAGCATGATCCGCGGCTGGTCGCTGTACGACACCTACGAGGCCCGCTGCGCCCTGAGCCCCGGGATGGAGAACGCGCTCGTCGCCAAGACCCCCGAGGAGTGGGAGCAGCTCGCGGCCAACGTCCGCCAGGCCCAGCGGTGCAAGCCGTACTTCCAGGGCGACTACTACCCGCTCGCGAACCAGCAGCGCGATCCGGCCGCCTGGTCGGCCTACCACCTCTACCGTCCGGAAACGCGGGAGGGGATGCTCGTGGCCCTACGCCGCGCCCGGAGCGACGTGGCCGCGATGCGGTTCGATCTCCTGACCATCGACCCGGCCCTGCGCTGGGAGTTCGAGGACTACGACTCCGGCCGCACCTGGGTCCTCTCGGGCGCGGAGATCCGTGCGAACGGCTTCGAGGTCTCGATCCCCCTGCGGCGCGACTCCCGGCTGATCTTCTACCGGCCGGCGGAGTAGGCCGCAGCGCCCTACTCCGCCTTCTTCCGCAGTTCGCAACGGATGCACCAGTTCGCCGGGCCGCCGGGGGCGTCGCGCGGCGTCCACTCCTGCAGGGACCCCGGTGACCCGACCAGGGAGCACGCGCCGTCGCCGCCCGCGCCGTAGGCGAGGTAGATCCCCGGCGTCGCGCGCGAGCGCATGTCGGTGAGGATCGTGAACGCACCCTTCACCTCGATCCCGGGCGGCAGCGGCAGCGAGGTCCACGAGGGAGCGTCGCCCCAGTAGAACTCGTCGTACCGGTACTCCTGCTGGGCGAAGGCGACCCCGCTCCCGTCGCCCACGGCCACCGCCATGGTGTTGCTCTCGCCGGCCGCGCCCGGCTGGCCATAGTACGCGCCGCAGAGCAGAACACGCTCGACGATGTACGTCGAGTCGTCGGGCGTCTCGAACTTGACGGCTTGCCAGGCGCCGCCCAGCGACTGCTTCGCCAGCACCCGGCCATCCTCGTGAGCGAGCTGGACCGGGCCATCGGCCGGAGCTGCGGCCTCGGGGGCCATCCGGCAGCGGATCATCCAGTTCGCCACGGCGCCGTCGACATCGGGGTTCACAGCCTCCTGGTCGCCGGGCAGAACGGAGAAGCTGCGGCTCTTGCCGTCGCCGGGCACGTCGAGGCTCATGAAGATGCCGCAGTCCTGGAGGCAGTGGGCGTAGATCGCGATCGCGAACTGCTTCGGTGGCCGCACCGAGCGCGGCAGTGCGAGTTCGACCCACCCCGCCTGCCGGCCGTAGGGGACCTTCTCGTACGGGAAGCCGAAGACGGCGACCGGGTTCAGGTCGAAGTCGGTGACCGTCACCGTGAAGTCGCGCGGCACATCGCGGCCGTAGCGGCTCGCGAGGAACGAGATCGACGTCAGCACCGGCGCGTCATCGGGCGCATCGAAGGTCGTGACGTAGCCCGCCTGCGCGGTGCTGCGCACCCCGTCGGCGTTGCCGTCGTCGTACTGAAGCGTACCGGCCTCCTGGCCGGGCGCGATGCCCGCGAGGAGAGTGAGCAGGACCGCGGCGATCATCGGGTGCTGTCTCATCGGTCATCCCCGTCCTTTCCCGTCGTGGCTACTGCCCGGGCTGCGCGGGCGCCAGGTGCGCCCGGATCATCCAGTCCGCGGGCTCCTTCAGATCACCCACATGCGAGTACGGCAGGGCGAACCGGGAGTGCGACCGCACCGGCGCCGCCGCGTAGTGGACGAAAACCCCGTCGGTCTGCGTGGGGTTGAAGGCGAAGCAGACGTAGAAGCGCTCCGGCACCGTAACCGGCGCATCGAGTGTGACCTCGTACCAGCGGGGCTCCGTCCGCTCGAAGAAGCCCTGCGGGCGTTTGACCTCGGCGAAGGGCCGAAACTCCGCATCGCACAGGTAGACGCGGAAAGGCTTGTCCGGCGCCTCGGCCGGGCCGTAGCGCGAGCCGTACAGCAGCACCCGGTCCACGGCCCACTCGCCGGCCGGCTTGCGGAAGAGCACGGCGTGGCCGGAGCCCGCCATGCTGCGCATGCCCGTGCTCGTGCCGTCGTCGTAGGCGAGGAGCGTGCCGGTCGCGTCGGCCTCGGCGCGCTGGTCGGCGAAGAACGCGTCGGCCGGGGCCTTGTCCTGGGTCGACCACTCCGTCCGGGGCTCGAGGAGCGCCGTCGGGATCCACGAGCCGGCGGTCGGCTGCCCGGTCTGCTCGCGCAGCGCCTGGACGAACCCGGGCATCAGGTCGATCGCGGCCTTCGAACGCTCGAGCGCGAGCGCCATGGCCTTGCCGACCGCCTCGCGGCCGTGGCGCAGCTCGACCTCGTAGAAGAGCTTCGCACCGGCTTGGGAGCCCTCGAGGCTCTCGATCGGCTTGTCCTTCAGTTGTGCCTCGAGACGCCCGAGACCGTCCTCGGCATGGACATCGTACGGCTCCGGCCAGATCCCCTCGCCGAGCCGCTTCGCGACCTCGTCGACCACGACCGAGCCGCAGTAGTGCGCCCAGCCCTCGCCGATCCCCTGCGGCAGTCCGGCCAGGTCATCGAGCCGGCTGTACATCGCGATGTGGCCCATCTCGTGGCACATGCCGTAGACGTTGTGGACGCCGCCCTGGCTCGGGGGGCCGAGCTGCGCCTTCTTCGAGACGGTGAGGAAGAAGTGGGTCGCGCCGTCGGTCCACAGCCGGCAGCGGCCCTTGGGGTCGAGGGTGGCCTCGAGGGTCAGCAGCTCCGGCATCGGGAGACGGAGCACGTTGGCGTACTCGTTGCGGGCCTCCCCGATGATCGCCGCGAAGGCCTCGCCGTAGGCGCGCTCGATGTGCGACAGCTCGACGCGGACGCCGGGAGCCTCGACGGTGATGGGCTCGGCGGGACCGAGATCGGGCGGCTCGGGCTTGGGCCAGGTGGCGACCACCGTCCGCTGGCCGGTGGCGACGTCGATCCGCGCGATCTCACGGCTGCCGGTGCTGAGCGAGAGGATCGCCCGGGAGTCCGGGGTCCAGGTGAGCGGCCAACCGAAGCCCTCCGAGAGCCTCCGGGCTCCCTGGCCGTCGCGCCCCACGACCCACAGCTCCTCGACGTCCTCCGTGTCGTCGCCCTTCCTGGTCGAGACGGCCTGCCGGTAGAGCAGGCTCTTCCCGTCGGGCGCCCACTGCGGGTTCAGGCAGCCGCGCCGGGCGATCTCGCCCTCGGCCGCCTCGCCATTGGTGACCGGCTCCGGCGTGATCGGCGAAACCTGGCCGCTGGCGAGGTCCAGGAGGCCGATACGCCCGTCGCGGGGGATCCCGGCGCTCCAGCTCCCGCCGGCGACGACGTCGGTCACGAGGGCGAGCGAGCCGCCGTCGGGCGACCACGCGGCCCCGACGCCCAGGACTCCCGGCTCGCGCACCGCGCCTGTCTCCACATCGAGGAGCACCAGCGGGTAGTCCCTCTGGTAGCCGCCCCGCCCGGCCGCGAGGGTCCTCCCGTCCGGCGACCAGGCGGGCGAGTTCTTGTAGGGGCCGGGCAACATGCAGCGGGCCGTCCGAGCCGCGAGGTCCACGACGACGATCCCGTACTCCGGGTCGCCCACGAGGCGTCGGACCTCGCCGTAGTAGGCAAGCCGTTTGGCGTCGGGCGAGAGGGTCGGCCCGTAGCCCTCGCAGCCGGTCGGGAAGGGGAGATCCTCCCACTTCTCACCCGAGAGCGTGATGACCGCGATCCCGAGCAGGTCGTCGTCGTTGCAGCGTAGCAGGTAGAGGCGGTCGTTGCCGACCCACCACAGACCGCTGCTCTCCCCCCGGAAGGCGGCGACCTCGCGGACCCGGCTGCCGTCGGCGTCGCAGACCATGATGCGGGTGATCTCGTCGCCCTCGTCGCTGTAGCCCGCGACCCGGTAGACGATGTGGGCGCCATCGGGCGAGACCAGTGTGCCGACCTGCGCCTGAGCGGCCCACGGGAGCAGCGCGATGCCGCCCGCGAGCAGCAGGCGGAGCGTGTGGACGTGCATGCGGATCATCCCCCTCACGAGCCACGTGGCGCGCGCGGGCTAGGGAGCCGTCCCCGCCAGCTCGCACCGGATACACCACTCCCCGGCGCCCTCCTTGGGGCTCCAGGGCTCGAGACCGTTGACGGAGAGCAGGAAGGAGTTGCCGCCCGGCACGCTTCCGTCGTAGGCGATGTTGACGCCGTTGTCGTCGCGGGTGCGGGTGTCGACGGCCACGTAGAACGTGCCGCGCACGGTCGGGCATTGCTCGAGCGGGAGCGAGGTCCAGGCCGTGGCCTCGCTCCGGTACAGCTCGTCGTACCGGAAGTACCACTCACCCAGCTCGCGCAGTTCCGAATCGAGGACCCGGACAACCAGCCGGTTCTCGCGGCCGACCGTCTCGCCCAGCCCGAAGTACCGCCCGCGGAGCAGCACGTGGGCGAGCTGCCGCTCACCGCCCCCCGGGGTCTCAAAGCGCACGGTGTGGGCGAGGCCGCCGATCCAGGTCTGGCCGGAGACGAGGCCGGCGTCGCGGCGGAGCGGGCACGGGCCGTCGGGCGCGCCGACGAAGACCTCGGCCATCTCGGCGCGGATCCCCCAGTTGCCGGGCTCTCCCTCGATCGTGGGCGAGGGCCTGGACTCCGCGTCGATCCCAACCTCGAGCGAGGACAGCGCGGAGGGTCCGCAACGCCCGAGGCTGATGTAGACGCCGGAGTCGACGACGGAGTGGCTGTAGACCGCCAGGCCGAACCGGGCGGGTGGCCGCACCTCCTCGGGCACGGGGATCCGCGTCCACTCGGCATCGCGCATGTACGGGAAGACGGCATAGGGGACGGGAAAGACGGCGAGCGGGTTGAGGTCCTCGTCGGTCACGGCCAGCACGAGGTCGCGGGGCCCAGTCCAGCCGTAGGCCTCGCCGTGGATCCACACCGCGGCCAGCACCGGCTTCCCAGGCTCGGTCTCCTGTAGCCGCACCTGGGCGGCCTTCGAGCGTGCCCGCCCGCCACCGAACGGCTCGTCCCACGGCGCCGGCGGATGCTGGTGGGGTGTGGTGGGCGTGCCGCCGTGCAGGGACGCCCACCCGCCGCGCGGCGCCCCGGCCCCCACGCGCAGCGTCGTCGCGAGTGCCAGGCACAGCAAGGTGGCGCCGGCCACGAGCGCGCGATGGCGCCCTGCCAGGGCCGGCGCCACGGCTGCCCCATCCATCCGCACGATCCGCTCGACCCGGCGCAGGAGCGTCATGCCACGCGCGGCCGCGCCTATCCCGGTCACGACGCCCCGGCGCCGCGCGAATGCGGAGAGGGACTCGGCATAGCGGCGGCGGTCGCCGGTCACGGCGATCGCCCAGTCGTCGCAGGCCTCCTCGGCCGCGTCCCGTACGCCGCGGGCGATCCACCAGGCGACGGGGTTCCACCACCAGACCGCGCGCACGAGGAGCGCGAGGCCCACGACGACGGAGTCGGCGCGACGGACATGGGCCAGCTCGTGCACGGCGACTCCGTCGGAGTGCGCGAGATCGAGGCCGGGCTCGTCGGGGAACAGGACCACCCAGAGGGGCCAGCCCATCGCGGCCGGAGCCGCGATGTCGGGGCTGGTCGCGAAGACCGGGGCTCGCCGGAGACCGAGGTGGCGGCACCAGCGATCGACGGTCGCCCGCAGGGCGGGATCGGGCGTGGGGGCGAGCCGGCCGACCAGCCGGGCAAGCAGCAGCGCTTCGCGGGCGAGCGCCGCCGCGAGCAGCAGTGCGCCGGCGCCCCACAGCCCCACCGCCCATGGGCGCCAGTCGGGCCTCGGTTCACGCACGTCCGCCTCGCTGCGCACCGGGGCAGGGGCGGTCGCGCCCACGGACGAGACCTCGGCCGAGATCTCGCGCGGGATCCGCGCGGGCAGTCCGGTCCCGCCGCCGACCTCGCCCGGGCCCGGGGCGAGAGCCGCCGCCGGGAGCCGGAGGGCCAGCGTCGGCAGCCCGAGCGTCTCGGTGAGCAACGGCGCAAGCGGGGCGAGCGCGAAGGCAACGAGCCCCGCCCGCCACACGTGGCTGCGGACCGCGGCCGTGCGGCCGCGCGCCAGGAGCACCCCGGCCACGAGCGCGAGCGAGACGAGGAGTTGTGCGAGGAGACCGCTCAGGATCAGGCTAGTGGCCATCGCGCCGCCCCCATCGGTCGAGCACCTCCCGGATCCGCGTCAGTTCATCCTCGGAGACCGATCCCGCATCGAGCAGTGTCGAGACCAGGGCACTGGGGGAGCCGCCGAAGACGCGAGAGACGACCTCGTGGAGCATCCCCCCCCTTACCTCGGACGGTTCCGCGACGACCCGGTAGTAGTAGGTGCGGTCGACCGTTCGGTGGGCGACCAGCCCCTTGTCCTCGAGCGCCCGGAGGACGGTGCGAATCGTCGAAGGCTTCGGCTGCTCGCCAACGGGGAACCGGTCGATCACGTCGTAGGCGTTGCCCTCCTCCATCTGGGCGAGGGCGTCCAGCGTCTGGAGCTGGAGTTCGCCCAACTCGGTGATCTTGTCTCTGCGCGCCTTCATCCCGAAGCCCCTTCGCGTCCGCGACGGCAGTAGTGTGATTGCAATAACACTAACGCGACAGCAGATCCCTGTCAACCGCCGGCTCGCTCGGCCCAGCCGGCGCCCGGACGATGCGCAACACGGGGACAGGGCTCCGGGCGTCTTTGTGGAATAGCAGGAGCAGGCTCAGGTCGCACGTCGCGTGTGGGAGGCCCGCATGGCGCTGCTCGACCTTGCGCACAACGTGGCTCTGCTGATCGCCCTCATGGTCTTGCATCGCATCGTGGCGAGACGCTGGACGGCCTCCGATGTGCGAGGGCAAGTGGTCGCCGGCGTGCTGTTCGGCGGGGTGGGCCTTCTCGGGATGATCTCGCCGATCCACTTCTTCGCGCCGGGCATCTTCCTCGACGCGCGCTCCATCGTGTTGACCGTCGCCGGCCTGTTCGGAGGCCCCCTCCCGGCCGCCATCGCCTCCGCCGTCTGCGTCGCCTACCGCCTCCACCTCGGGGGCGCGGGGATGTGGATCGGCGTCGCGGTCACCCTCGAGGCCGCGGCGCTGGGTGTCGTCTTCGGCGCGCTGCGCCGGAGGCTACCGCGGGTGGTCGAGCCGTTGCCGCTGTTCGGGATCGGCGTCCTCGTCCATGGGCTGATGCTCGCACTCATGCTGCTTCTCCCGGACGGCGCGGGGATCGAGGTCGTCGAGCGTCTGGGCTCCGTGATCCTGCTCGTCTACCCGCTCGCGACGGTGGTGGTCGGGAGGATCGCCGTCGACGGCGAGGAGCGGATGGCGGCCACGCAGGGGCTGGCGGAGACCCGGGACCGCCTCCGGTACGCGATGGAGGCCACGGCCGACGGCCTTTGGGACTGGGATCTCGTCACGGGCCGGGTCCACTACAGCCCTGGCTACTTCGCGATGCTCGGCTACGAGCCGGACGGGTTCGCGCCCGATGCCGAGGAGTGGCGCTCCCGCCTCCACCCCGACGACCGTGAGGCGACGCTGGCGGTCGTGCAGGCGTGCATCGACGGCGCCAGCGAGCGCATCGAGGCCGAGTTCCGGATGCGCACGCGCGACGAGCGATGGATCTGGATCCTCGCGCGCGGCCGCGCGGTGGCGCGAGGGCCGGACGGCGGCGCCCTCCGGCTGGTGGGCACGCACGTCGACATCGACGACCGCAAGCGGCTCGAGGAGGCGCAGATCACGCTTGCGCGGGGGGGGCTGGGCGCGCCGGGGCCCGACTTCTTCGGGGCGCTCGCGCAGTACCTCGCGCGCAGCCTCCGCATGGACTACGTGGTGATCAGCCGGCTCGCCAACGAGGAGACCGAGGCGCGAAGCATCGCCGTCTGTGCCGAGGGCGTCGTCGGTGGCGTGTTCAACTACGCCCTCGAGGGCACCCCGTGCGGGATCACGGCACGACGGACCGTTTGCTCCCGCGGATCGGGGATCCAGGAGGACTTCCCCGACGACGCCGCCCTCCGCGAGCTGGGGACGCACTCGTACGTGGGCGCGCTGCTCTGCGACGCGGCCGGCCGGCCGATCGGGGTGATCGCGGCTCTCGGCCGGAGTCCGCGCGCCCATCTGGATCTCGAGGAGTCGATCCTCGCCCTTGCGGCCGAGCGCGCGGGCCGCGAGCTGGAGCGGATGGAGTCGGAGGCCGCGCTGCGAGACAGCGAGGCCCGGCTCCGGGCCGTGATCGACGCGTTCCCCGGCATGGTCCACGCCGTCGATCGCGACCTCAACGTGATCGCCGCGAGCCAGGGACTCCTGAACCGGATGGGGCTTGCGACGCTCGATGAGGTGCTGGGCCGCGCCTGCCACCTCGCCTGGTGCGACTCCGACCGCGTCTGCACCGACTGCGCCGTCCGACGCGTTCTCGAGACCGGCGCGCCCATCACCCGCCGTGGCGAGGCCGTCGAGCGGGCGATCGCCGGGACGCCGGTCGATTCCTACGTCGCGCCGATCGTCGATGCGACGGGAGCCATCACCGGCGCGGTGGTGCTGATGGTCGACGTCTCGGAGCGCGCGCGGGCCGAGGCCGAACTACGGGCGAGCGAGGCGAAGTACCGGGCGCTGTTCGACAGCGCAGCCGATGCCATCTTCGTTCATGACTTCGAAGGCCGTGCGCTCGCCGCCAACCCGATGGCGCTCGAGCGCTACGGCTACGCCGAGAGCGAGATCGGGCTGCTGACCCTCTCCACGCTCGACGTCGTGGAGGATGCGCCGCTGGCCCCGAAGCGGCTGGCCCGGCTGCGCGCGGACGGCGAGATCCGCTTCGAGGGGCGGCACCGTCACCGCGACGGGACGGTGATCCCGGTCGAGGTCAGTGCCCGGCTCATCGAGTGGGAGGGCCGCCCGGCCGCGATGACCATCTGTCGCGATGTCACGGAGCGACGGCGGGCGGAGCGGGCGCTCGCCCACTCCCACGATCTCATGCGCTACGTGATCGAGCACAGCAGTGCGGGCGTGGCCGTCTTCGACCGCGACCTCCGATACGTCTACGTGAGTCAGCGCTTCCTCGACGAGTATCGCGTCGGGGAGCGCGACGTGATCGGCCGGCGCCACTACGACCTCTTCCCGGAGATCCCCCCCGAGATCCGGGAGGTCCACACGAGAGCCCTCGCGGGCGAGGTGGTGCGCGAGGACGAGACCCCCTTCGCGCGACCCGACGGCGCCGTGGACTGGACCCGCTGGGAGTGCCGGCCGTGGTACGAGGCCGACGGCTCGGTGGGTGGGGTCGTCCTCTACACAGAGGTGATCACGGAGCGCAAGCGCGCCGAGGCCGACCGGGCCCGACTCGAGGCCCAGCTCCAGCAGACGCAGCGCCTCGAGAGCCTCGGCGTGCTCGCGGGCGGGGTCGCGCACGACTTCAACAACATCCTCGCCGGCGTCCAGGGCTTCACCGAGATGGCGCTCGACGACATCCCCGCCGGCAGCCAGACCGCGAGCTTCCTCCAGCGGGCTCTCGCGGGGACCGCACGCGCCACGGAGCTGGTCCGACAGATCCTCGCGTTCAGCCGGCAGGCGCCGATGGACGAGAGGCCGATCGCGCTCCACGCGCTCGTCTCCGACGTGCTGCGGTTCGCCCGCGCGACGCTGCCCTCCACGGTCGAGATCGACCAGGAGCTGGACTCGGCCACTCCGCCGGTCCTCGCCGACCCCACCCAGATCCACCAGGTCGTCCTGAACCTCTGCACCAACGCGGAGTACGCGATGCGACCGCGGGGCGGGCGGCTCCGCGTTGCCGTGGAGCCGGTCCAGGTCGGCCCGGAGCAGGCCGAACGGCTGGGACCGATCGCCCCGGGCGCCTACGCCACGGTAACGGTCTCCGACACCGGTTGCGGCATCGACGAGGCGACGCGTGCCCGCCTGTTCGAGCCCTTCTTCACCACCAAGCCGACGGGCGAGGGAACGGGCATGGGGCTGGCAACCTCCCACGGGATCATCGCACGCCACGGTGGGGCCATCGAGGTCGAGAGCGTGCCGGGAGCGGGCGCGACCTTCCGCGTCTACCTCCCCGTCTCGCCCGAGGCGACGCAGGAGCCCGCCCTCGACCGCCACACGCCGGTGGCCCGCCTCCTAGAGCGCGTTCTGGTCGTCGACGACGAGCCGAGCGTCCTGGCCTCGACGATGGGCCGGCTGCGCTCGCTCGGCTACGAGACGGTGGGAGCGGGCAGCAGCTCCGAAGCACTGGAGCTGGCCGCCGAGGCGACGCCGCCGTTCGACCTGGTGCTCACCGACCAGACCATGCCGTCGATGACCGGGATCGACCTCGCGGCGGCTCTGCGCGCGCGCGGGGTGGCGACGCCGATCGTCCTCGCGACCGGATTCAGCCCGCTCGTCAAGCCGGAGACG
>CAZRDB010000177.1:0-10701 GCA_964598695.1 uncultured Armatimonadia bacterium | reverse complement strand
TAAGCCGGATTCTGTGGGGAGCCCGGAGGCTCCCTGGTGGTCATCTATCTCGGGTGCGCGTTGCCACGCATCTCTAGCGGCCTACCCGAGGGCGCAGCGGGCCACCGCATACCCTCCTACACGGCCTTGCTCCAGGTGGGGCTTCCTGAGTCGCCGACCGTTACCGGCCGACCGGTGCGCTCTTACCGCACCCTTCCACCCTTACCTCCCGCGGGAGGCGGTCTGGTCTCTATGTGCTGTCCGTCGGGTCACCCCGCCCGGGCGTTACCCGGCACCTTGCCCTGTGGAGTCCGGACTTTCCTCGGCCCGCCGAAGCGGGACGCGACCACCCGGCTCACTCTCTCAGCAGCCATTGTACCGCGCCCGGCAAGGCCCAGCCACGCCCATCGACGGCCTCCCGCAGATTCCCGCCAACGTTTCCCGCACCCCCGACCACCAAACGAACGGCAGCACGCTGTATCCTCAGCCCCAACTGCCCAACGTCTACCCCGAGGGGGTGATCGTCGATGGCGGCTCAACTGTCCCCTGCAAGCCCCGCATCACTCACGCGCCTGCTGCGGGCTCGGGACACTCGCGCGTGGGAGGAACTGGTCTCACGGCTCCACGGGCGCGTCTACAACCTGCTGCTCAAACTCACGGGCGATCGTGAGTTGGCGGCCGATCTCACCCAGGAGGCCTTCGTCGCGGCCTACGGCTCCGCCCACACGTTCGCGGGCAAGTCGAGCCCCGAGACCTGGGTCTGCGCCGTCGCGCTCAACTGCCTCCGCAGCCGGCGCAGGAAGGACGGCGCCGAGGAGCCGCCGGGGCCCATCCCCGACGACCTCCCCGACGCCGCGCCCACCGTCGAGGAACTCGCCCTGCTCCACGCCCGCGACGGAGCGCTCCGGGCGGCGGTCGAGCGGCTCCCCGAGCCCTACCGCGGGACCGTGGCGCTCCACTACTTCGCCGGCGTGCCCTCGGTCGAGATCGCCCTACAGGAGGGCGTCGACGCGGGGACGATCCGGTGGCGCCTCCACAAGGCGATGAAGCAGCTCTGGGCCCTCCTCGCGCCCGAGCTGGGGAAGGAGGAGACCTCATGAACGGCGCCCCTCAGAAGCCTGACACCACCCCGCTCGAGGACGCCCTGCGCGCGCTGCCCGACGAGGCGCCGCCGGCCGGTCTCGAGGGGCGGATCCTCGACGCGCTCAAGGAACAGCGCGAGGTGCTGCACCCGCGTGCGACCAAGAAGGATGGAACCTGGCTCCCTCGCCTGCTGGCGGCGGCCGCCGTGCTCGTGCTGGTCGCCGCCATTCAGGCTCCCCGCCTCGCTGAGCTGTCGCGCGGACGCCGGTCCAGCGATGCGCAGAGGGTCGCGATGTCCCCCTCCCCCGCGCCGCCCCAGACGGCAGCGAAGACCGCCACGAGGCCCTCCGTCGACGCCGCACGCGACCCGCGCGGCCGGGCGGAGATCGATGGCGGGAAGCCGGGAGCGACGATGGCGCCGGCCAAGCGCAGCGAGAGCGAACTCGCCTTCCAGGAGGGCATCCTCCCGGGCGCCCGTGCCGATAGGGCCCCCGGCGCCCCGCCGAGCCCGGTCGACAGCGCCGCCTCCGAGAGCGGCCCGAGCCCGTACGACCGTACCCCCGACTACGGCGCTCCCGCCGAGCCTTGGAAGGACCTCTCCGACGACCGGCAGCGGGTCACGACCTCGCGCCTCGATGTGGAGGTCCGCGACGTCGAGAAGGCCTGCGACCGCACGAAGCAGGTCATCGAGGACGCGGGCGGGATCGTCTTCTCCCTCGACATGACCGTGCACGAGCGCGGCGCGGCCTCGGCCAAGATCGTGGCCCGCGTCCCCTCCAACGCGGCCGACGGCGTCCTCGCCCAGGTCCGCGACCTGGGCACCGTCCAGCGCCTCGTGACGGACAGCAAGGATGTGACCCAGCAGTACCGCGACCAGGGCGGCGAGATCCGCTCGCAGGAGCGCACCCTCCAGCAGCTCGAGGACGACCTCCAGCAGGAGACCAACCCGGCTCGCAGGCGCGCGCTCGAGCGGCGGATCGCGGAGATGAAGGACGTGCAGGCCCAGCGCGAGCAGCGCCTCAAGTACCTGAGCGAGCATACGCACTCGGTGGGCCTCGAGATCACGCTGAACGGCCACCGCGGGCCGGTCACCTTCTTCACGCGGATCGTGCCGAACGTGGGCGAGACAGTCCTGTGGGTGCTCGTGACCTCGATCTTCTGGGGTCCGCTCGCGGTCATCGCCTGGGTCCTCCGGCGACGGAACCTCGCACGGGGCTAGGGCCGGGGGACGATCCGGGCCCCGGCCCGGGGGATGGGATGAAGCGGAGCGCGGCCGGTACCTGCCGGTCGCGCTCCGCGGGCGTACGGGTCGCCGCCCCACGACCCATCCGATGCGCCGCCTCGGACGGCGTCCGCCAGCAAGGGGTCGGGCTACTCGTTACCCCTCCGGGCCCGGTAGAGGGTGAAGTGGCCCCCCCATCGTGGGTCGGTGTTCGCGATCTCCTCGACACGGTCGCCGCGCCGCTCGCGCGCCACGACGGCGAACGGATCCCCGGTGAAGCAGACCTCGCAGAAGCTGGCCGAGAGATCGGAGTCCTCGGTGACGAACATGGGAGCCATCTTGCCCGGTCCCACCGTGTAGCTGAGCCCCCCGATCACCTCGGTCGCGCCTCCACCCGTGGTCTGCACGAGTGTCCCGCCGCCCTCCGTCTTGAGGCCCAGAGTCCACAGCCGCCCACCGTCGTTCCACAGGTGCGTGCCATCGCCCTCCGGGTTGAGCTGTCGTGCCCAGACGCTCTGGCCGCGGAACGTGAAGCCCCTGCCGACGACGTCCTCGATGTAGAGGTCGCCCGAGCCCGTGTTGCGGTAGGCCCGGGCGCCCTGGAAGTTGATCATGAGCTGCCCGAGTACCAGAGCGCGCGATGCCGCGTGCTCTAGGAAGACGAACGGCCCACTCGAGAAGTCGGTCGCCAGTCCTTCGACGAACACGGTGCTCTCGGGGCCATCGTCCAGTCGCAGGAGGGGGGCATCGCTCCGGGACAGAGGCTCGGCAGGCGCGAGCCACGCCCGACAGCCGATCAGCCTCCGCAGCGCGCCGCGCAGGACCACCGTGTGTCCGATGCGGTACTCGCCCCGGGGCAGGTAGACGGTGGTGGCCCCCGAGTCGATGGCGGCCTGGATCGCGTCGGCGTCGTCCCCGTCATCGCCGGGCCCTGCCCCGAACCGCGTCACCGAGGCCCACTGATCCATCGGATCCCACGGCGCTCGGGGGGTCGCGCGCGCCGGCAGCCGCAGGGCCTCCGGGTGACCTCCGAAGAGGTCGAGCCCCGGCTTGCTCCGGTACTCCGCGATCTCCGGACCGGGCAGATCCGTCTCCGCTCCGGGCAGGCGGCTCTCGAGAGCCAGGCGGTAGCCACTCGTTCGCACATCGCGCAGGACGAGCGCCGCGTCACTCACGATCGCCGCTGCGGTGGCGGCCTCGCCGACGCCGGACAGCTCGCTGTCCACGAGCACCGTGAAGCCGGCCGTCACGCGGACCGCGGGCGCCGCGTTGCGGCTGCGCAGGGCCCGGATGGTGCATGGCTGGCCGTCGTTGCGCAGTCCCACGACCGCCTGCCGCTCGTGCGAGACTTCCTCGAGCACCTCGCTGGCGACGCCCGTCGCGAGATGCACGCCGGTCTCAAAACCCACCACGCGTACTCGCTGGATGAGGCAGGGGCCCTGCTCATCGGTGTAGCCCATGTCCAGGCCGGTGACCCCGTGGCCATCGCCCGAGACGATCGCGACGTCGTACATGCCGCCTTGGTTGTTCGCGATGAACTGGACGCCGCATGCCCCCGGGTTGCCAACCCCGGTGTCAACGGTCAGGTTGTGGATCTCGTTGCCAAACCGCTGCGCCGGCGCCTGGCCTGTCCAGATGACGGCCCTCGGCCGTCGCCGGTCCTCGAAGCCCGGGCAGTCGTCCCGGAGCTGAAGGACGGCGCCGTCCCGGCTCTGGCCCCACAGGACGGTTCGCTTCTCCTCGTCTCCCTCGCCGCGGCCGTGCGGCCACCGGAGCGTGTTCGAGATCCGGTACACCCCGTTCGGCAGATACACGATCGCGCCCATGTTCGGGTGGTCGCTGAGGGCCGCCTGGATCGCGGCAGTGTCGTCCGACACGCCGTCTCCCTTGGCGTTGTACGGCGGAAGGGTGACATTCACTACGCCCGCGTCGTTGGGGAAGACAGTGTCCTCGGCCCCTTCCAGGGTCTGTCCGAGCGCCAGGCGGGGGTGCTCCGGCCGGGGGTAGCGCGGCGTGAAGTCGGGCGGTCGGGAGGGAGGCGCGGCTCGGTCGGCGTCCGCGAACCGAACCTCCGCCAGCCCCACCTGCTCCCCGGCTCGGTAGTGCGAGCGAATGACCCACCGGAGATAGCGGGCCGACACCGGCTCCGCGAAGGCCACGGCCTGCCCCGGGTCGTCGGGGAGACCGCTCGCCAGGGCCAGCTCGAAGGCGCCGGCGCTGGCAAAGGTCGCCCCGTCAACCGACGTCAGCACCTCGACGGACCGGACCCCGCGGGTCCTCCACTCGCCGGCCTCGTTGTAGTTCCAGACGTAGAACCCGTTCAGCCGGAACACCTCTCCGAGGTCGAACAGGAGCCAGGCGTCCTCCGCGGCGCCGTTCCACATGCATCCCCCGGCCTCGTACACGTTGCTGCCGTGGACATAGCGTCCGCTGCCCGGGTAGGTCTCGACCCAGCCGGAGCCGTCGATCAGCCGGCTCGGCAAGCGCCCGGCGCCCGCCTGGGAGTCGGAGGCCGTCGCCGAGACGGGGGTGATGAACGCGCCGAGCGACTGGGTCGGCGGCGGCTGCACGAGGGTGACGCGGTCGGCTCCCGCGCTCTCCACGAGCCACTCCGTTCCGCGCAACTCGACCTTCTCGCCCGGCTTGAGGCTCGACCCGGGCGCCGACCGCGCCCCGCTGGGGGCACAGACGGCCAGGACGGTGACGGCGGCCAAGCTCGTGAGCGTGAGTCGGGTCATGCGCGATCCTCTCAGAGGGTGTGAGGCCCTCGCTCCGCCGGTGGGCGGACCGTGGCCGCCGGGTGGTGCGTGCAGGGGAGCGCCACGGGTACGTGCTTGGCGCCGGGAGAGGCGATGCGGTCGACGAGCATCGCCACTGCCTGCCGGCCCTGCTGCCGGAAGGGCAGCAGCATGGTGTCGACGGACAGCCCGCCGAGATGGAGCGGCGCGTCGTGGAAGACGACGGCCGACATCGTCTCGGGGACGCGGCGCCCCAAGCCGAGGCACGCCTCCCACGCCCAGAGGAAGTCGGCGGGGCTGTAGGCGACCAGGGCGGTCGACGCCGCGAGCAGGCCCCGCGCGTCGCGCTCGGCGACCGAGGGACCGATCACCCGCTCCGCCAGCCCCGCCCGCGCCATGGCCGCCCGGTAGCCGATGAGCCGGTCGGCCCCGCTGTAGTGGGAGGTGGCCGAGCGGTGGACATACGTGACGGCGCGGTGGCCCGCTTCGTGCAGTACCCGGGTCGCGCGGTCGCCTCCCTCGACGTCGTCTGGGTAGACGCAGTTCGCCGGTTGCCGGCTGTTCATCCACACCGCCGGGAGGCCGTGACGCGCGACCATCTCCACCATCGGAGCCGGGATGTCGGCGTTGTAGTTCACGAGCAGCCCATCGGCCATCAGCTCCCGCAAGATCCGCGGCACGTAGGTCTCACTGGTCACCAGGGCATCCGGCAGGCGCGAGACCAGGAGCTGGAGGTCATGGGCCTCGAGTTCGTCGAGGATCCCAGCGAGCAGCGGCTCGAAGACCAGCGCCCGCTCGGAATGCTCGCTCAGCAGGAGCGACACGCTCCCGAACCGTCCCGACCGGGTCGCGCGCGCCGATGCGTTCGGCCTGTAGCCCAGCCGGGCTGCCGTCTCGAGCACGCGACGGCACGTCTCGGCATCATGGGCCGCCGTCTCGCCGCGCACGATCCGGCTCACGGTCTGAGCCGAGACCCCGCACCGCTCCGCGATGTCGCGGAGCGTAACGCGCCTGGATTGGGCCGGACGCCTGGCCATGGCTCCTCCTGAGTTAACGTTAACATATCTCCCGTCGCAGCCGTGGTCAAGGCTCGTTCGCGCCACGCGACGGGAGGCCCCTGCCATGTGCGGGTTCGCGGATGGCTCCCGAGTCTGTGCTGCTCCCTTGAGTGTCACGGCGCTGCCGGTCCCCGTCCGACCGGTCAACCGGTAGGCGCGTGCGCCGGGCTGCGCGTGTCCCTGGCCCACTTGCCGACGCCCGGTACGTCCGCTGGCATCCCGCCATGCCGTCTCGCCTGGAATCGCGCCGGGGACGGTGCGCTTCACCAGACCCGCAGCGTCGGGGAAGACGGTGTCCGCGGCCCCCTACAGGCTCCCTGCCCGACAGATCGCGCGGCAGGCAGTGCTCGAGCGCGGGGCGCTCTTCGCTGAGTCCGCCGTCACCCGCACGCCCTCGCCCCGGGGCGCAGGACCATCTGGTGCACCTCGGCGGCTTCCTCGTTCGTGAGACCCGCGTACGGCTCCCACTGCGCGCGCACCTCGTCTCCGTGCGCCCCCCGGCGCATCGCGCGCACTCCCTCGAGCAGGCTGTGGCTCACGACGCCCTCGCGGGTGAAGCCGAGCCTCTCGTACAGGTCGGTGCTGAGGAGGCCCGCCCAGTCGAGCAGCGGGCGGATCCGGCGCATCGCCTTGGCCCGGACCTCCTCCCACTCGTTCAGCACGGCCCAGGTGACCGTCTGACGGATCAGCTCGGTCGCGATCCCCTGGCCGCGGTACTCGGCTCCCTCCGCCACCTGCACGCAGAGGATGGTGAGAGCGCGCGTCGTCAGTGTGGCGGCCGGGGCGAAGCCCGTCTCGCTCAACGCGCGCATACGCTCCGGGAACTGCTGGACGCAGAACGGCTGATCCTCACACAGCTCCGTCGGGCCGAAGCGCACCTTGCCGACGACCAGACTGCCGTCGACCGCCAACACGCCACACGCCCCGTACTCGCGACACAGCGATCCGAGCGCACGGGCCACGGTGCCCGTCGGCAGGCCGGCATCGGTCTCGAGCCAGGCGGGGTCGGTCCCCGCGTCGAGCGCCTCCGCGAGCGGACGGGGCCCCCGGTGAAGGCATGTGGTCAGCAGGCAGCCTTCCTCCATCAAGCGGTAGGTGATCACGTTCGCGCCCCTTCGGACCGCCGACCCAACACGCCGCTCGGCCCTCTGGCCTCGGCCCCGACGGCAACCGCCTCGGGTGGTGCGGAGGGGCAGCCCTCGCAGGTTGTCGCTCTTCGCTCGTGCGCGCGAGAACCCACGAGGACTGCTCTAGACCAGCATGCCCTCGGTGTCTCCCAGCCGCACGATGTCGATCCGGGCCGGGTCACTCACGCCGAGCCCGTACCGGGTCTCCGCGATCCCCACGTGCTTCGGCGGCGGGCTGATCGGCGCGGGCGCGCCGGCCGCCTCGTCACGGATTGCCTGCAGGAGCATCGTCCCGACCGTATCGACCGCGACCGGGTCCACGCCGACGATCAGCCCGCCGTACGGGTGGAAGTACTCGGGGTCGACCTGCGGGCCCTTCTCGTAGTACGGCTCCATCGCATCCACCACGATGAGCCGGCACTTGCCGCCCATCGACGGCATCGCCTCGAAGAGGCCGAGGTCGGCGCACGAATCGCCGTGGAACCGGAACGCCGTACCCTCTCCATCGCCGACGCTGATGTTCGTGACCGCGCCACACCAGTTCTTGAGCGCGATCGCCACCCCCGAGAGCCAGTGGCACTTGAGCGAGGGCACGTTCACGAGCGCCGTCGCCCACTCGGAGCAGACGCGGGAGACCGAGTCGGCGTCGAAGCCGAGGACCGGGTCGCCCGTCCACTCCCGGTCCGGCCGCGCGAGCTGCGCGCGCCCGCGCGCGCCCTGGGCGCGGTCCCAGGCGAGGATCTCCTCGCTCGCGACCCGAGCGTGCTCCGTCAGCGAGTCGTGGATCGCGAGCAGGATCTCCGGTCGGACGTGGTTCATCATCACATTGCCCTTGAGGCCGACTCGGTCCTCGGCCGTGAACCGGGACGACCACGCGCGCGCGGCGTCGCCATCGTCCCCGTCGAGTCTGGCCATCGCCTCCTCGAGCATCTCCCGGACGGTGCCGGCGCGGGTCCGGCCCTGGTCATCGAGAGCGTCCTTCCGGCGGACCACCACGACGCGCGCGCGGGCGTCGGGCTTCGTGGGGCGAGCGGCGGCGCCGGGCGCCTCGGAGGCCTGCTGGTTGCCGCGGCAGCTCGCGCACGAGACGCCGATCGCCGCCCCGATTCCCCCGAAAGCCGCTCCGCGGATGAGATCCCTGCGGGTGAGCGCGTTCTTCATTGCTGTCCCTCCCTGTAGGCGTCGAGCGTCTCTCGCGCAACGGCCTGCGCCCACTCGGCCTCCCGTGCCCCGAGCGCGAGCGCTAACGCGGCCGTCGTCTCGCTCCACGCGGCCGCCACATGGGTCCCGTCCTCGAGCTGCGCTCCGGCCTCCCGGCCTCGCGGCGGCTCACTCTCGAGGTAGCGTCGGCAGAGGGTCTCGAACGCGCCGCGCGCCGCCTCGGCCGAGGGGTAGACGACGAGCAGAAGCGTCGCGTGCGCCTTGCCCTCGAGCCCCACGTCATAGCCGGCGAGAGCGCAGCGGGTCTCGGCCGAGAGCGCCAGCAGGTTCTCGTCGCCGAGGTAGTAGAGGCTGTCGAGCGACTCGCGCGTGTGGAAGAAGCGGAGCGAGTCCGGACGCATCCCCGCGTCGGGAAGAGCAGCGCACACCGCCGGAAGCTCGGTCGTCGCCGCGGGGAGCCCAGCAGCGACCAGCCCCCCGATCCGGCGCGCGAGCGCATCGCCCTTCTCCGAGCGGTCCGGTGTGGCGACGCGCACGAAGGTGGCGCCCTTCTGTGCCCGGAGGCCGCCGCGACGGGCGACGCCGCGTTCAAAACCGGCCAGCTCGCCGAGCGCACCCCGGTCCAGGGCGACGCCGAGGGCGTCCTCCGCCGATCCGAACCCGTAGACCTCGACGACCGCCCGTCCTTCGAGCGGCGTGGTGATCTCCCAGACGGCCAGCCACTCGAACGAGTAGGCCAGGTAGAAGGCCGCGCCGCCGTTGATGTAGTCGCTGAGGTTGTCGCGCGAGTAGAGCTGTCGCTCGCCGACCGCCAGCCCCTCATCAGGGCTACCGGCGGGCCAGGGCGCCTCGGGGGCAGGGCGCGCGTCGGTCACGGAGGCCTCCTCTGCGGGCGCTCGAGGCGGCGGGGTGATCGGACCCGCATCGGCCGCGCTCCGACCGGGGTTGCAGGCGATCCCCGCGACGAGCGTCGGGAGAGCGACCCCTGCCGCAACGAGCCATCTCCGCCGCATCCGCCTCGGCCACCTCTCGCGGGCTCTCGGGTGTGACCTTCGGCGGCGGCCCGGACGAACCTCCGAGAGGCCGGCTATGCCACGCGGTTGGTGGGGGCGCCCGCGAGCGTGCTCGTGATGTTGTCGAGCGTTGTGACGACGATCCGCTGGAGCGCCTCGCGGCTGTAGAAGCCGATGTGCGGCGTCACGATCACCTTCGGGTGGTGGATCAGCCGGTACGACTCGACCACCAGCCGCAACTCGTCCATGCTCGTCGCGTCGCCGTGGAGCATGACGGAGTCCTCGGAGATCACCTGCTCGGACTCGAGCACATCGAGCGCCAGTCCGGCGAGCCGGCCGGCGCTGAGCGCCTCGAGCGCCGCGGCTCCGTCGACCAGGCCACCGCGCGAGGTGTTCACCAGCACCGCCGTCGGCCTCATCAGCGCCAGCTCGCGGGCGCCGATCAGGTGGTGGGTCTCGGGCAGCAGCGGGAGGTGCAGGCTGACGACGTCCGATTCGGCGAGCAGACGATCGAGGTCGCTGTACTCGAAGCCGAGCACGTCGGCCAGAAGGGGCTGCGGGCGGCCGTCGAAGGCGTGGACGTGCATGTTGAAGGCCCGCGCGATGCGGATCACCCGAAGGCCGATGCGGCCCGTGCCGACCACGCCGAGGGTCTTGCCGTAGAGGTCGAAACCGCACAGGCCGTCGATCGAGGCATCGCCGCGCTTCATGCGATCCACCGCCTGGTAGACGTTGCGCGCCAGGGCGAGGATCAGGCCGAAGGTGTGCTCGGCGACGGTGTTCTCCCCGTACTGCGGAACGTTGCAGACAGTGATCCCCCGCGCCTTGCAGGCGTCGAGGTCGATGTGGTCGAGGCCGGTCGAGCGGGTCGCCACGACGCGCAGGCTGGGGCAGGTCGCGAGGAACGCCTCATCGATCTCGGAGCGGATGAAGCACGAGAGCACTTCGATCCGGTCGCGCTCCTCCTGCGTCAGTTCGGACGCCGGGCCCTCGCGCAGCAGCGGGTCGAAGCCCGCCGCCTGGGCCTGATCGACGATGTGCCGCTCCTCCCACCCGTGGGTCTCGACGAACGCAAGCGATCCTGCACCGGTCAGAGACATCGTGAGCACCTCTCAACCCGTCCCCAGCACCCCTCTGAGCGGCATTCTACGCCGGCCGAGGGAAAGTTAGAAGGGGCTCACTTGCGCGGAGGGCGCCCGGCGCGCTCCGCAGCGCCGTCGGGGGGGGGGCGGGCGGGGGGGGCCCCGCCCCCACCACCCGACCGCCATGGGCGGCGATCCCGCCACCGCGTGGATAATCCGGCCCGTGGCGGCGATGTAA
>CAZRDB010000176.1:4454-10786 GCA_964598695.1 uncultured Armatimonadia bacterium | reverse complement strand
TTGCCCGCGGACTCCAGAAGGCTGTCCAGCGATCCCAGCCCCTGTAGCAGAGGACGGCGTGACGGGGCTGCACTTCGCCGTGGGCGATGCCGACGACCTGGCGTGCAGGCTGAGCGACCTGCTCGGGGACGCGACGCGGCGTGCGGCGATGGGGCGAGCCGCTCGCGAGAGGGCCGAGCGGGAGTGGTCGCTCGAGCGCCACTATGAGCTGCTCATGGAAGCCGTGGCGGGCCCATAGGGCCACTCCGACCGGCCGGGAGCCTGGGAGCGGGCGGCGGTCCCTCCGGCGTCCGGGGAGCGGCTGGCCGAGCGTCGCGCACGGGACGCGCCGAGACCCGCAGCGGGACCCCTCCGCCCCGCCCTGGGACGGAACTCGGCGCGAAGGGCTTCTCGGGCTTCGGGTGGCGGCTGCAGCCGCTCGCGATGCCGGCGAGGATGGCAAACACGCCGAGGCCCACGAAGCCGCTGATCCCTGGGTCGGTGATGCCCTTGACCGCGATGAACAGGCCCGCGCCGGCCGTCGCGATCAGCACGTACTGCGCCTCGGTCAGGGCCGCACCCCTCCGGGCCTCGCGGAAGCCCAGCATCAGCCCCGCCAAGGCGACGAGGAGCGAGGTCAGGCCAACGAGGCCGTGGTCGATGAGCTGGCCCATGTACTGCGACTCGTTGCCGACGGGCCCTCCGCCGACCCCGGAGGTGACCGCCTGTGTGCCGCGGCCGAGCGCCAGCTCGAGCCCGTTGGCCGGGAAGCTGGCCATCTGGGCCTTCATCAGCTCGACCCGCGTGTCGTAGCTCAGCGTCTGCTCGTAGCCCGCGCGGCTCATGGTCTTGTGGGCCACGAGCACCATGCCCAGCACGAGCAGCAGCACGGGGATCAGCGCCGACCTGCCCCGAACGCGCGCGTAGGCGAAGTACAGCGCCGCGCCGGCGACCACGCCGGCGGCGAGGGCGCCACGGGAGTAGGTGAGCAGCATGCCGAGGACCGCGACGGCCGCCGCGGCCGCCCACCAGCCCTTCCGGGCGCGGTCCTTGGCCGCGAGGGCCAGCGCGGCGGCGAGCGGCGCCGAGAGGCCGAGGTAGAGGGCAAGGCCGAGGAAGTGCCGGAACGTGCCGGTCGCGACCTGCGTCTCGGCCCCGCCGATCCCCGTCAGCCAGTAGAGGTAGGCGCGCGGCTGGACGTAGCCCCGGACGATCCACGGGTTGCGGAAGTCGCTGATCCCGAAGTGCTGCATGCACCCCAGGAGGCCGTTGGCGGCGCCATAGACCGCCGCGGCACAGACGGCCCGATGCGCCCACGCCGGGTCGCTGCACAAGGAGCGCGTGAGGAAGAACACGAGCAGCGTCTCGAAGGGCTTGACGTTCATGGTGAGCGGGGCGCCGTACCGCAGGCGGACCATGTTGCCGATCTGCCAAGAGACGACAAGGCCCAGCGCGCCCCAGGTGGTCAGATCGAAGCGCCGCCTCGACTGGGACGGGCCCTCGCGGCCGTGCGCCGAGCCGCTCACGAGCCATCCCAGCGCTGTGGAGAGCACGCAGACGTCGTACGGGCCGACGACGGTGAGGCCGCCCATGCTGACGCCCTCGACAACATCCTGCACCATCAGCGCGCCGGGGATTCCGAGGACGCCCCACTCCCAGCGGGTGAGCGGGATGACGCCGCAGCAGACGAAGATCACGAGACCGAGGACGATGCGGGGGGGGGCGTCGAGAAGACTGCAGACGGCCCAGACAATGACCAGCAGCAGCGCGAGGCCCGCGCCGATCGGCACGGCCGATCGCGCCTCGACCTCGCGGGCCGCCCGGGTCACCTCCCGGAGTGGTGTCAGCAGTCTTCGGTCCATGCCGCGCCTCCGTCGAGGTCGCCCCGTTTCGCGGTCGAACGGGGCGTCGCGCGGTTCAGGATACCACAGGCCCGAGGGCGCTAGCCGAGCCCGAACATGCCCCGCACCACGGCGAGGGCGCCGTCGAGCGGGCAGGCGAAGAGGATCCAGCCGAAACAGACGAAGTGGAACGTCGCGAGCCACCACGCCAGCCCGCGCCACCCCACGCGACCGCCACCCACCGGCGCGCGCCATTTCGGGGGAAGGGAGGTGTAGGCCCAGAGCCCGAGACCATGCCACAGGCCCCAGAGAAGGAAGTTCGCGCCCTCGCCGTGCCAGGCGCCGCAGAGGAGGAAGGTCACCACGTACCCCAAGCCGGCCGCCACCTTCGGCTGCTTGCGCAGCGCGCCGCGGACGAGCCGCTTGGACAGCGGCATGAAGACATAGGCCTGCAGCCAGCGGGTGAACGTCATGTGCCAGTTGCGCCAGAACGACTGGATGTCGAGCTGCAGGTACGGCCGCTGGAAGTTCTCCGGCACCCGAACGCCCAGCGCGGCGCCGATGCCGATCGCGAGGTCGGACATGCCGGCGAAGCTCAGGTAGATGTAGCCGGCGTAGCCGTACATGGCCAGCCACAGCGCCCCGGCGCTCCACCCGCCGGGGGAGGCGAGGATCCGCAGCACCCAATCGCCCAGGTGCGCCGCCAGCACGGAGGCCTGGAGCGTGCCCCAGGTCACGCGTCGGATGACCGTCGCCCAGTCCCGGTCACGCGCGCGCGGCAGGTCGTCGAACGATGCCGAGAACTCCTCGTACCGATGCATCGGGCCCGAGGCGTAGGTCGTGGGGAAGAGGGTGAAGGCGGCGAGCGTGAGGGGCTTGATCCGGGGGCTCTTGGGGCGCATCGCGTCCGCGAGCACGTGGACGAGCTTCACGACGCAGTACGACAGCCCGAGGATCGGGACCGTGAGGCGGGCCCCGAGCACGGGGATATGGGCGCGGAGAGCCGGGTACTTCGCCGCCATCCACAGGCCGACGAGGACGACGATCCCGCCGGTGAGCACGGCGCGCTTGCGCCCCGGCCAGCGCGCGGCGGCGCACAGGGCGGCGTAGGTCAGCGCCGCGAGCGCGAAGGGGGCGAGGATCTGGAGGATCAGCAGCGTGTCGCCGACGGCCGACTCGTGCTCGGTGTGGAGCCACCGCGCGATGACGAGGGCCGTGACCGCGCTGTACAGTGCGAGATGCCACAGGCGCGAGCGCCAGAAGGAGAGCACGGCGGCGATGACGTAGACCGCGTTGAGGGCGGCCTCGAAGGTCCGCACCAATGTGCCGATCACGAACCGGGCGGCGCCGAGGCTCACGGGTCCTCACCCCGAAGCACGGGCGCGAGTTCCTCGGCGAGCCGCTGCGAGACCAGCCCGGTGCAGCCATGGTCGTAGTGCACGTCGTCGCTGAACGCGCTCTCGGGCACGAGGTCGCTGAGATCGATCAGTGGGACGCCGTGCCGCGCGCACCACTCGCCCACCAGCGTCTCGAAGCGCTCGAAGGCGCCGGGACCGTAGGTCTGCTCCCGGTAGGCGTGCGGCGGGATCACGACCACGAGGCGACATCGCCCTGCTTCGAGCAGGGGGAGCACCTCGGCCAGCGCGTCGGTCGCGACGGTCGGGGGGTACTCGGCGGGCGGGCAGGGCCGGATCGCGGGTCCACGGGGAGTCGCCGCGGGCGCTTCGGGCACGGGTGGGGGCTCGGGGAGTTCGGGCCGCGAGAGCTGCAGCGTTCCCAGGTACCGCTCGGCCGGCACTGCCTGGGCGATCAGGTTGAAGACCACCCCGCGCCCGTTCTCCCAGTTGAGATAGCGCAGGTTGGCGAGCGCCGGGAGAAGCCCCTCGCCGTAGCGGACAGACAGCGCGGGGACGGTGGGGGTGAAGAGGCCGGTGGTCGTGCGGCAGTCGCGAAGGGCGATCGGCCAGACGGCCACGTCGGGGCCGTACTCGAGCGAGCGGGCCACGAACTGCGCCTGGCCGGGCACGGTGAGCGCCTCCCAGGCGATCCCGTACAGCGCCGCCTCGGGACGCACGGCTCGCACGGTGTCTGATAGGATACGCATGGCCTCGGGGTCGGCAGCCATGCAGTTGCCGGTCACCACGACGCGGATCTCGCCCGGCGCCTTGGGCAGGGCCAGCGCATGGCTCCGGAACAGCCCCGGGAAGTCGCGGGTGTAGATCCGGCCCAGCACCCGCGGGTGGTGAGGGAGAGGCCCCTTGGGCAGGCGGGCATCGAGCGCGGGACCGCCGAGAGCCAGGGCGAGGTTCACCAGCACGAACCCGACGCACCAAGCGCGGACGAGCGCTCGGTCGCGGGCGGGACCGTTCGGCCCGGCGGCCGCGTCCGGGCTCGCGCCGGCCGGCAGGCTAGAAGCCGGCGTAGACATTGGCGGCGTCCGGCTTGCCGTAGAGCAGGCAGAGGATCCACGCGAGGATCAGGATGGCCGCCTCGACGATCGGGTGTCGCAGAAGTCGCACGGCTGGCTGCTCCCCTCACGGTGGGTGTGGCGGGCGGGGCGGCCCGCGCGCGTGTCTCTTCTCTTTCGTGCGGCCCGTGGGCGGTCCTTCCGGAGGCGCCACGACGGTGGTTCGGCCACGAGGATGCTGCGCGGGGATTGCGAAACAACGGAAGTCCCCACAGGAAGGGTGAGAACATGGGCACAACGCCCCCCGGCGGGGCTGCGGAGGAGCGGGGCGCCGTCCACACGCTCTGGTCCGAGGTCGGCTCGATTCAGTTCGCCGTCACGGTGCTCGTCCTGATCGCGCTGGCCTCGGTGTTGGGCACGATCATCCCCCAGATGCCGACCCCGAGGGGCGAGGTCCCCGACCTCCTCGCGGCTCTCGAGCGCGACTGGGGCACGGCGAAGGCGCGCCTGTACATCTACACCCATGCCTACGATATCTGGCACGCCTGGTGGTACCAGCTCCTGCTGGTGCTGCTGCTGGCCAGCGCCTGCGTCTGCACGGTCGATCGCCTGCGGCCGACGCTGCGGCGCCTCCGCGCCCCCCGCGTGGCGGTCGAGCCGCGCGTCTTCGCGACGCTCCGGGCCCATCGGCGGTTCACGTCCGAGGGCTCGGTCACCGCGGCGGCCGAGACGCTGCGGCGCCACTTCCGGAGCCACGGCTACCGGGTGCTGGAAGACGACGCCCCCGCGGCGCGCAGTCTGCTCGCCCGCAAGGGTGCGCTGTCGATCCTCGGCCCGCTCACCGTCCACATGAGCTTGGTGGTCATCCTCGTGGCCGCCGTCTGGTGTACGAGCCCCCGGTTCGGCAACGCCCGCGGCAGCGTCTCGATCATCGAGGGCGGCCTCGAGCGCGACCCCATCTCCGGCCTCTACGTGGAGTGCCGGGACTTCGAGGTGGAGTACAGCCCCCAGCGGCGGGGCGAGGGCTCCGCGGGTCCGGTCGACTACCAGGCATCCGCCTACATCAGCCGCGTCGCGCTCTATGCCGAGACCGACGGCCCCGGCGACCGCGAGGTGCGCGTCGTGACCCAGCGCGCGGCCGACGGCGCCGAGCAGCCGCCGCTGTACATCCCGGCCGAGGACCCGATGCTGGAGGGACTCCCTGCCTCCGGCGAGGTGGCCGGCGGGATGACGATCCGCACGGTCCACCTCGAGCGCGTCGACAGCGCCGTCGTCAAGGTCAACCACCCGGCGCATGTCCGCGGCATCGACCTGTTCCAGCAGAGTTACGGTCTGGTCAGTGCGCGCGTGACCGCACGGAACGAGGCGGGCCGGGAGATCGCGCGCGCGCTCCCGCTCGACCCGAGCCGCGATGCGCGCGGCATGCCCTACTACGTCCCCCGGTCGGTCCGGTTGCCGGTGAGCGAGCCGACCACGGCCGCGGCCGATGGGGAGTCGGCGCCGCGCGTCTCGCTCGCGGTGACGGAGTTCGCGCAACGGTACGAGGACGGCGACGCGATCCCCGAGCCGCCCGGCTCGGCGCCGAAGCCGGCGGTCCGGCTGAGCCGGGTCACCGAGGAAGACGGCACGGTGACCGCGGTCGAGCCCATCGGGTGGGTCGAGCACGGCGGCAGTCTCACGGAGAGCGGCTGGACGGTCACCTTCGACGGCCCCGTGTACTCGACGACGCTCGAGGTCCGGCGTTTCCCGGGCCTGTGGTTGCTGCTGACGGGCTTCGCGATCTCGTGCGTGGGGATGGTCCTGTGCTTCTGGATCCCCCTGCGCGAGGTTCGCGCCCGGCTCGAGGCCGACGGGGACCGGTGCGCCGTCTCCCTCGGCATGCCCCGCTCCTACCGGTTCGACGATGCCGGGGCCATCGTGACCGCCGCGGCCCGCGCCGCGGGGTGGTCGCCCAAGGCCTCGGACGGGGAGCGCCGGAGCGGAAAGGACAAGAAGCGCCATGACGGCTGACACGCTCGCCACCGTGGAGTTGGGGGCCTACTTCGTGGCCCTGGGAGGCTTCCTGATCGGCGCCGTGGCCTGGGCCACGCACCTTCTCGGCGGCC
>CAZRDB010000176.1:1292-4444 GCA_964598695.1 uncultured Armatimonadia bacterium | reverse complement strand
GAGTTCAGACGTGTGCTCTTCCGATCTACCTTCGTCGCCCGCGCCTACCAGCCCACCGTCCCGCGCCTGCCTCTCACCACGCTCTTCGAGATCACCCTGCTCGTGCAAGCGGGCGCGGCGGGCGCGCTGCTCGTGGTGCTGCTCAAGTCGCGGGAGCTGCGCCTCGCCTCGCCGTTCGTGATGGCCGTCGTCATCGCCCTGTGGGTCTACGGGCGGGCGAAGCACGAGGCGATCCCGGAGACGCTGATGCCCGCACTCCAGAGCACCTGGCTCACCATCCACGTCGCGACCGCGATCCTCAGCTACGGTCCGCTGTTCATGTCGGGCGTCACCTCGGCGATGGCCGTCTGGATGTTCTCCGCCGGCGGCAGATGGACCGCGAAGGGGGAGCCCGAGGACGAGGACGGCGAGCCCGCCCCCTCGACGGCCGACCGCTTCGAGGAGTGGACCTACCGCGTGATCGCCTTCGGCTTCCCCTGGAACACGGCGCTGATCCTGACCGGCGCGGTCTGGGCGAACTACGCGTGGGGCCGGCCGTGGGGCTGGGATCCCAAGGAGATGTGGTCGGCGATCACCTGGGTGATCTACGTCGCGTACCTCCACATGCGCCTGCGCGGCGGGTGGCGCGGCGCGCCGGCCTCCCTGATGGCCGCGTGCGCCTGGGTCGCGATGCTCATCACGTTCGTCGGCGTGAACTGGCTGACCCGGTTCTTCGACCTCAAGTCGCTCCACGACTACGCGTAGCCCCGGCCCTCCCCCGGCGGAGGGAGCGGCGCTCGCGTGGCCGAAAGAGCGGACGTTCGATGGCCGCGCGCACCGGGGTCGCCCCGCCGGCGCCGCGTGGACTCGCCCCCGGGAGGCACGACCGATGCTGGACGCAGGCACGTGGCTCGAGCGCAGGGAGAGCGCCGAGAAGCGGATCTCGATGTTCCTGGGTCGCCAGGAGCACCTCGTGGAGACCTACCTCTCGCTCTACGGTCTGCGGGTGACGCAGGAGCACATCGCCCACGTCGCCTCGCTCGATGCCTCGTCCACGAAGGACCCCCTGTTCGAGGTCTACCTCGCCTGCCCGGTCTGCGACCGGCGCGATTGGGTCTCGTACCTGTACCGCAGCGAGAGCCAGAAGCTCACGACGGGGGACCTGCTGGTGCCGACCGGCGCGGAGGGCCTCAAGGGCTACGCGACGCTCTGCCCGACCGTCTACCAGGTCCACGTCTGCCCTGGCTGCGGCTACGCGAGCACCGAGCGCGACGAGTTCCCAACCACCAAGCCCCAGCCGAAGGCCGCGCAGAAGCCGATCCGCGCGCCGCTCGTCGTAAGCGAACGCACGGCGGCCGACGCGGGCGAACGCCTGGAGCTGCTCGAGGGCGCCGATCCGGTGCGGATGTTCGGCCGGCCGCGCGACCTCGAGGGCCTGGTCATCGCCGGCCGCCTGGGCGTCCTCTCGGAGCGTCACCGCGTCGAGGCCGGACTGCCGCGCGCCAACTACCGCACGGCGGGCCACCACCTCCGTACGGCGTGGGTGGCCTCGGTCTACGGGGAGCAGGAGTGGGAGCGGCAGGCGCTCGAGGCCGCGCTCGAGAGCTATGAGGCGGAGTACAGCGCCGAGGGCTCGGAAGACATGCTCGGCCCCGTGTGCTACCTGGTCGAGGCGATCTGCCTGCGGCTCGACGACGAGGTGAAGGCCCGCCGCTATCTGGAGTTGCTCAACCAGGAGGAGCGCGCCAAGCCGGGCACGGTCACCAAGTGGCACGAGCGAGCCAAGACGCTCTACGAGGACTTCCGCGCCGGCGCCTGACGCGTCGCGGACGGAGGACGAGACAAGCCATGCCGCGCCGACGCAAGCCGGACAGCCCGCCCGCCCTCGTGGCGCTCGAGTGGTCGGGCGTGTTGGTGCGCCCGGCCCCCGAGATCCCCGTGTGGCCCGACGCCGCCGTCGCGACCGCCCTGCTCAGCCGGCTGAACCTGCCCATCTCGCCCCAGCAGCTCCGCGCGACGATCCACTACGTGCTCACCTGCGACACGCCGGCCGTGCGCCTGCGAACGCTCGCCGAGGCTGCCGACACCCTGGCCTTCCGTCTCTGCCTCGACCGCAACCGGCGGACGATCGGCGCGCTTCGGGAGCTGCTTGCGCGGGCGCCGGAGCCCGTCCCCACCGAGGGCGGCCTCGCCGCGCTGCGCGCGCTGCGTGCGCGGGGGATCCGCACGGCCATTCTCACCGACTGGCCGCCGTACCTCTCGCTCGGCCCGGCTCGTCCGCTCGTACGGGCAACCGACGCGGTGCTGTACACGTCGGAGGAGGGTGTCGCCCTCGCGACGCCCGGGATCTACCGCCAACTCCTGAGCCGTCACAACCTGAGGCCGGAGGAGCTGCTGGTGATCGCCGCAGACGCGGTGGGCTCGATCGGCGTGGCGAGCAAGCTCGGGATCCGCTCCCTGCTGGTCGCCGAGGCGCCCGACGAGGCGCCGGCCTGCGGCCAGCTCGCCGCGGTCGGGTCGGTCGCCGAGGCGGTCTCCTGGATCGCGGAACGGTTCTACGCAGCCGCCGTGGCTCCACCGGTCGCGACGGCTCCCGCCCTGGAAGCCGGAGGTGCGCAAGACGATGGAGAGCAACCGAACGACGAGGCGCAAGTTCCTGCGTGCGGCGGGGATTGCGGCGGGAGCGTGGATGATGCCGACGATCATCCCGGCGCGTGCGCTGGGGCAGAACGGGAACCCGCCGGCGAGTGAGCGGGTGCTCACCGGCCATATCGGTTGCGGCGGGCAGGGCAAGTACAACCTGAAGGGCTTCGCGGCCAACGCGGTGGCCGTGTGCGACGTGGATGCCACCCGTCTCGCGGCGGCGAAGCAGCTCGCCGAGGAAGGCGCCGGCGACGGCCGGACGGTGCTCACCTACACCGACTACCGGGAGATGCTCGAGAACCCGGACCTCGACGCGGTCGTGATCTCGACCCCGGACCACTGGCACGCGCTGCCGATGATCCACGCCTGCCAGGCGGGCAAGGATGTCTACGTCGAGAAGCCGCTCGCCCGGACGATCGGCGAGGGCCAGGCGATGGTCGCGGCGGCGCGACGGTACGGCCGGATCGTCCAGACCGGCAGCCAGCAGCGCTCGGATGCCGGGTTCCGCACCGGCTGTGAGGCAGTCCGCT
>CAZRDB010000176.1:0-1282 GCA_964598695.1 uncultured Armatimonadia bacterium | reverse complement strand
GCCGTCTCGGGAAGATACACACGGTCCGCGTGGTGCTGCCGGGCGTCAACATGGATGGCGAGAAACTGGCCGACGGGACGCCTCCGCCGGAACTCGACTACGACTTCTGGCTCGGCCCGGCGCCGGCGAAGCCCTACAACGAGCGCCATGTCCACTACTACTTCCGGTTCTTCTGGGACTACGCCGGCGGCCAGATGACCAACTTCGGGGCCCACCACATCGACATCGCCCACTGGGGCCTCGGGATGGACGAGGGCGGCCCGACGCGCGTGGAGGGCACGGCGACGTGGCACCCCGAGGGCCTGTTCGAGACGCCGGCCACGGCCGAGCTGACCTACACCTACCCGGGCGACGTGAAGATGATCGTCACGCTCGGGTTGGGCGGCGAGGCGGGCACCACGTTCGAGGGGGAGAAGGGCGCGGTCTTCGTCACGCGCGGAACGTCGCGCGCGAACCCGCCCGAGCTGCTCGCCGAGCCGATCCGGCCCGACGAGGTGCATCTCACCGTCAGCGACAACCACCACGCCAACTTCCTGGCGAGCGTGAAGTCGCGCGAGCTGCCCATCTGCGACGTGGCGATCGGCCACAACAGCGCGATCCCCTGCCACCTTGGCAACATCGTCGCCATCACCGGCCGCCCGCTCACGTGGGATGCGGTGAAGGAGCAAGTGGTGGGCGACGAGGAGCAGGCCGCGCTCACGCGCGCCGTCTACCGCGCGCCGTGGGTGCTGCCGTAGGGGGTGCGCGAGGCTGGGCGGCTGAAGCCCACATCGCTGCAGGGTACCGGACAGAGCAGGCGAATTGGAGGGAATAGGAGGTGCAAACTAATGTTCGTTCCGCAGCCGTTCCCCTACCAGGGCAGCAAGAGGAAGCTGGCGCGTCAGATAGTGTCTTGCTTCCCGCCGGGCGCTGCTGCCCTACTGGAGCCATTCGCCGGGTCCGCGGCAGTCTCCCTGGCTAGCGCCAGCCTGGGCCGTGCAACGCGCTTCGTGCTGAACGACCTGAACCAGCCGCTCATCCGCTTGTGGGATCGGATCCTCGCAGCACCCGATGATATCGCCGCGGACTACCTCGCGCTGTGGGAGCGCCAGACCGGGCGGGAGCGGGAGTTCTACGACGAGGTCCGGCGCGAGTTCAACGCCACCGGGCGCGCTGACCTGTTCCTCTACCTCCTGGCCCGCTGCGTGAAGGCGTCCGTCAGGTACAACAGCAGCGGCGAGTTCAACCAGAGCCCAGACAACCGGCGCAGAGGGATGAACCCCGCGACCATGCGTGTGCAGCT
>CAZRDB010000175.1:0-10809 GCA_964598695.1 uncultured Armatimonadia bacterium | reverse complement strand
GGGTCGCGCAACGCCAGCGCGCCGATCTCGAGCGGGTCAAGGATCGCGGTGCTGGTCTGCTCGCGGGCGATGAAGCCGGCGATCCCGCAACCCACCGGCGGGGTGATATCGCGCACCGCGTATCCGACTCGGACTTCCTGTGCCAACCGAAACACCCCTACCCTCGCGATCGCCGCCTCGGGCTAGAGCGGCTCCCGATCGTCCCTCCAGGCGCCAGCGGCGAGCGGAGGTCTGTCGAGTGCTCATCCTTCTGCTCTGCCTGAGCGGTTGTCGCTCTTCGCTCTTGCTTGCGCGAACTGACGAGAACTGCTCTAGCCCCGGAGATCCAGGTTCCGGCCGACCCCGCGCGCGAGATCGGCCGAACTGGGCGCGGGGAGGAGTGTCTCGACCAGGCTCCGGCCTTGCTGCGCCTGCGTATCGAGCGACGTGCGCAGCATGGCCACCGACACTGCCTGCCGCGTCTGCGCACCCGCCATCGCGACCGACATCGCCGCGAGGCTCATCACGAGATCGCCCACCGGACACCTCCCGATCGTTCGCGCCGCCCAAGCCCCGCCCGGCGGGGTGGCGGTCGTGTGCTACTCCCCGACGTGATAGAGCGCCAGCCGACGGATCTTGGGCTTGTCCGAACACTCGAGCACCCGGAGACGGACTCGATCGATCGCGACGGGGTCGAAGCGCTCGATCCGCTTGTGGCCGATCGCGCTGCCCCGGCACAGCTCGCGCCAGACGCCGGCGACGCGGCCCTCGAGGGCGTAGGAGCGCACGCGCTCGCCGAAGGCGAGCTTCTCCATCAGGATCGCATGGTCCACCGAGGTCGGGCCCGGCAGCCCATACTCGAGTTGCTCGCCATCGCCCGAGCCCTCGGCGATGCTCCGTCCGAAGCGACGCCGGATCTCGGCCCCGAACTCGCCCGCCCGCACGGCGTCGGCCTCGGGGATCAGCCCGCTGGTGTCCGGGGTCTGGTTCAGGAGCAGCACGGCCCCGTGGCCGACGGAGCGGACGTAACACTCCATCAGGTCCTCGACCGTGCGAAGTGTCCGTGCCGGCGCGTTGTTCCAGAACCACGTGTGGGGTGTGACGTTGACGGTATCGACCTCGCACGGCAGCCAGGCATCGCCATCGGGGTCGCTGTGCGCGGAGGTCGAGACGCCCGAGGCGGCATCGCCCCGCGCCACGGTGTTCCAGCACGGGTACGGCGCATGGCCGTTCTCGTTGCCGACCCACCGGATGGTGGCGTGCGGGCTCTGGAAGACCATCGCCTCCGGCGCGTGGCGCGCGAGCAGGTCGCCGACCTCGATCCGGATGCTGCCGTCGAACCAGACCTCGGCGATCTCGCCGTACCGGGTCAAGACCTCCCGGAGCTGGGTCCGGTAGATCGCCTCGTACCGCGCCTGGGCGGCCGGATCGGCGCAGACTCCGCCGTCGCCCGCACCGTGCCTCTCATCGCGGGGGCAGAGGTACACCCCGAGCCGCAGGCCCACCCGCTCGCAGGAGCGGGCGAGGTCGGCGAGAACGTCGCCCCGCCCCCCGCGCCAGGGGATTCCCGCGACGCTGTAGTCGGTCGTCTCGGTCTGCCACCAGCAGAAGCCGCCGACATGCTTGGCGACGAACACGACGTACCGGGCGCCCATCGCCTGGGCGACGCTGACCCACTGCTCGGTATCGAGCCGGGCCGGGTCGATCGCCGAGAGCGGCAGGCTGAGGTCGTCGCCCTCCTTGCCCGTCCACGTGTTGGGGGCGAAGTGGACAAACATCCCCAGCTCGAGATCGTGCCAGGCGGCCTGGGCCGGTGTGGGCGTCGCGGCCATCGCGTCTAGCCCCGGGCCCGCTCGAACAGGGTCATCATCATCTGTCCGAGCACCAGTCGACGTTCGAGCTGCTCATCGGGGATCTCCGCGAGCGGATCGATCGAGAACCGTCCCTCGAAGAAGGCCGGCTGCTTCTTGAGGCGGTAGAGCGGCCTCTCACTGCCGGCCTCGTAGACGATGTAGCTCGGGTGGAGCAGGTAGCTCGTGAGGAAGCCCACGAGCGGCAGATCGCTGACGATCGCGTCGAAGACCCGGATCCACGGGTTCTCCTCCTTGATGTGGTGCGTGACGGCTCCGCTCGCGTCGAGGAGGAGGTAGCTCGCCTTCCAGAGCGACCGAAGGCCCTCGCGCTTGATGTAGCCGACGACCGCGCCCGTCGCGCTGTCGGTGATCGTGAACCGGGGCGAGATGTCCAACACGCGATCGGCCTTCATCTGGTACAGCTCACAGGTCTGGCTGGAGTCGGAGCAGATCCGAACGTCCTCCTTGAGCTTGAATGCCCGCTGCTTCACGTAGAGCACATCGCGTCCGGTGGCATCCTGCACGTAGATCTGGGAGGCGATGGCCAGGATCTTGAACCGAAGGGTCAGGGGGTACGCGTACGGCATCCGTCTCATCCTCCAAGCGGTTGGGGACTCGCTCCTGTCCGCGTGTTCGGGTAGGCTCGGCCTTTCCCTGCGCCGTCCTACAGCAGCTTCTCGAACGCGCCGTCGAGCAACCACCGCTTGGCTTCCAGGTACCACTGGAAGCCGTCCCAGGGGATGTCGGGGGGGAACGTGTGGTCGAGCGTGGGGATGAAGCCGCCTTCCTCGATCAGGGGGATCATCTCGGCGAGGTGCGCCCGGATCGCCTCGCGGCCCTGGCACAGCACGCGCTTGTCGACGCCGCCCCAGAGCCGCAGCGCGCGGCCGAAGCGCTTGCGCCAGCCCTGCGGCGAGACGCCGGCAGCGCGCTCGATCGGCCAGACGGTGTCGACGCCCGCTTCCATCAGCAGGGGGATCAGGGGCGTCGGGTCGCCATCGCTGTCGACGGCGAAGTAGCGGGTCCCGTGTGCGCGGAAGAACTCGACCATCCGGCACAGGTGCGGGAAGATGAACTCCCGGAAGACCTCGGGCCCGAGCAGCGGCCCGCCCTTCCCGGCGAAGTCCTCGTTGAGTGTGAAGTAGTCGACCTGGACCCGTTGGAGCACCGGGCGGCTGGTCTCGATGATGAAATCGGCGTAGTGCTCCATGATCTCGTGCATCATCTTGGGCTCGTCGTACCACGCGAACGAGAGCGCCTCGGTCCCGAGGAACTCCCGCGCGCGCCAGTAGAAGCCATTCGCCGCGCAGTTCTCGCCCAGGACCAGCGGGCAGGAGCGCGCGCCCCAGCGCTCGATCCGCCCCTCGAGATCGGCGGGGTACCGCTCCGGCGCGCCCGGCACGAGCCGCTCGCGCACGGCGGGCCAGTCGTCGGGGCCTGCGATCGGGAACGAGAGGTACTGGTCCATGCACATCCGGCCGCCGCCCACAGAGCCCTCCTTCAGGGCTTTGGTGACGATCCCGTTCCAATGGCGGATGACCTCGTACTCGTCGGTCTCCTCGAGCACGCCCGCCTCGTAGGGCGGCGTGATCCCGAAGTGGAGGGGCACGTACTCCCGCCGGTCGAGACCGATCGCGTCCTCGCCGTAGAACCAGTTCCAGCGGAAGTCGGCCAGATCCGCGCCCGATTCGGCTCGCCAGCGGGCGATGGTCTGTGGCCAGACACCCAGCTCCCAGTGGGGCACGCGGTCGGGGGAACCGTACTCCATGCACTCGATGAACCGCTCGCGCTCCGTCATCCGACTCCCCTCCCCTACCCGAGGACCTCGGCGGCCGCCGCGCGGATGGCCTCGATCCGGCGGTCGATCTCCTCATCGGTCGTGTCGGGATGGTTGCCGATCATCACCGTGCGGCCGAGGTAGTCGAGCGACTTGGGGCACATGTCGAGCGTGTAGTCCATCCGGCACTCGGCGTTCTCGGCGAAGAGGTACGGGTTCATCGCCGGGTGGGCGGCCCCCCGGCGGCTGAGGATCTGGTCCCACTCGGTGTAGACGTGGCGCCCCGTCTTGCCGGTCACGGTGCCCCCGGCGGCCGCGGCGAACCGGTCCGCGTCCTCGGCGGTGGGGAGCGTGTAGAGGATCTGGATCGCGCACTCACCCTCCGGGTCTCGGCAGGGCGTGGGCGTCAAGCCGGTGGCGGCGGTCTCGCGCAGGATCCGCCGCTTGCGGGCACGCAGCGTGGCGAGCAGCCCGTCGATCCGGTCGAGCTGGGCGTTCATCATCGCGCCCTCGATCTCCGACGGCCGCGAGCCGGGAGAGACGAACGGCTGGCGATCCTCGTCGCGCCCGGTCCAGTAGAACGCGCAGCAGTCGATCGCGCACGACATCGTTGGCGCGGCGCGGTCATCGCTGGTCACGACGGCTCCGCCCTCGCCGCACGTCATGTTCTTGAAGTAGTTGAAGCTGAACGCGCCCGCGTCCCCGAGCGAGCCGACACGCGCTCCGCGGTAGGAGCCCGCGACGCACTGGCAGGCATCCTCGACGAGCAGCAGGCCGCGCGCGCGGGCGAGGCGTCCGAGCGCGTCCATGTCGCAGACGAGGCCCCACATGTGCACGGGGATCAGCGCTCGGGTGCGGGGCCCGATCGCCGCCTCTGCCGCCAGCGGGTCGAGCATCAGGCTCTCGTCGACCTCCACGATGACCGGGATCGCGCCGACGGCGACCACGGCGACAGCGGTCGCCATGTAGGTGTGGCTCGGGATGAGCACCTCGTCGCCCGGTCCGATCCCCAACCCCGTGAGGGCCGCGGTGAGCGCCGTCGTCCCGCTCGAGGTCATGAACGCGTGCCTGGCGCCGACGAACTCGGCCCAACGCCGCTCGAACCGCCGGCACTCGCTGGCGTCGTGGTGGCGGAAGAGCTGGCCGCTCTCGATGACGCGCGCGATCGCCTCGATCTCCTGCTGTCCCACACGCAGCACGGCGTGCCTCCTCGGTCTCTGTGGCTCAGCCCCGGGTCCACGCCCGAGGCCGGTCGCCTACCCATTCCCGCGGCGCCGCGCGTCACCTGTCTCGGCCGCGTACACAGAGAAGCCCCGCCGCCAAAGCGACGGGGTCCCCTGTCGATGCGCCGGTCCGGGTGCTGCCGCTAGAACGGCGGCGGCGGCGGGCCGCTGCCCGAGACCGTGATGTTCGCCGTGACGTTCGTGTGCGCCGCGTCGATCGTGAACTCGGCGGAGCTGCCGGTCATCGCGCCCGTCGTCGACGAGGCGTAGGTGCCGAGGGCCTTGTAGGTCCCTGCCCGGACGTTGCCGATCGTGTAGGCGCCGTTGCTCCCGGTGGTGACCGGCGCGACCGTCGCCGAGTTGAGCTGGACCGTCGCCCCGGCCAGAGGAGTCCCGGTCGGGCCGGTGACGGTGCCCGTGATGGTGCCGCGCACCGTGGTCGGCGGCTCGCTCGTGCCCCCGCCGCAGCCGGAGGCGCTTAGAAGCAGGATCAGTGCCAGGGCCCCGAGCAGACACACTCCGAGCAGTCGAGCCGTGGTTCTCATCGCGTGTGGACGACCTCCTTGGCTTCGCCGCATCCCGTCGGCGGACTCGCGGTTTCCATGTTCTCGGACGCTCGCTCCGGTCCCTCCGTCTCGGCCGCGGCGCGATCGGCCGCTCTCGAAAGGAGTCGCCCCATCGCGCCCGAAAATGCCGAAGGAAGAGGTGCATCCCCTATGAGCGGCTACTTCGGCGCCCTGATCGAGCAGCTTGGCTTCGGTGGCATCCTGGGCTTCTGCGTCGGCTACTTCTCCAAGAAGGTCGCCAAGACCCTCGTGCTGCTGGTCGGCTTCCTGTTCATCTGCGTTCAGTTGCTGGCGCACTACCACTGGGTCACCCCACACTGGGACGCGGTGGCGGAGTCGGCCCAGCACGCGGCCAAGAGCGGCGCGGTCGACAACGCGTTCGGCGCGTTCATGAAGCTCCTGCTCGAGAACATCCCCTTCGGAGCGGCCTTCGTGGCCGGGTTCTGGCTCGGGATGAAGAAGGGCTAGACCAGGAGGTCGACCGATGACACCCGTTCTCGGCGCCCGTCGAGTCCTGACGGGCTTTGTGCTGTGTACGGCGCTCACGGCTCCGGCCGTCGCCATGGACCTCGGAGCCCGCGCCTCGTGGCCGAGCCCCGCGACCACGCTCGATGCGGCCGCCCTCGCCTCGCTCGGGCTCCGCTTCGTCGTCGTCGCTCCCTCGCCGGAGGAGGCCGCCGACCTCTCGGCGGCGCTGCAGGCGCCGGAGGCGACGGCCGCGATCCACACGCTGCTCGACCAAGCGGAGGCTGCGGGCCTCGGGGTCTACCTCGGCGGCCTCGAGGTCGCCCGGGCCGACCATGCCCTGCCTCCGCACGAGCAGTCCCGGCCGGTGCATGAAGCGCTGAGCGCGATCCTGGCCGAGTTCGGCCGCCACAGCGCGCTTGCGGGCTTCGTCTGGCGCGCGCCGGCTCCGGTTCCGATCCGGGACGACGCCTCGGCGCCCCAGGTCGAGCAGGCGGCGCACGAGTGGGCCGTCGGCACGGCCGATCTCGCGCGGAGCTGCGCCGCCCTGTGTGCCGAGGGGCGCCGGACGTTCGTTGTTGAGACCGACCGGGCGCTTCCCCTGACCGCCGCACTGCCCGGGCCCGTCCCCGGGCTCGCCGTCTGGCGATCCCAACGGGCGCCGCGCGGCCCGGGCCTTGGCGTCCAGCAGGCGCTGCTCGAGGCGGCCTTGTGGGGCGAGGCCGGCGGCCTCGACCTCTCCTGGGAGGTCTTCGGGCCCTCGCAGTGCGCCCGCTGGGCCACGCTCGCGGTGGTTGCGGGCTGCGGCGCGGTCGTGCTGGGGTCATCGACCGAGATCACGTCCGAGGCCGCCCTGTTCCGGCCCCACTGGGTCCGGGAACTGGCCGAGTTCGCCCGCCCGCTCGAGCCCGACGCCGTCTCCGCGACCCGGGGCTCCGACGTCACCATCGCGATCGATCCGTTCCCGGAGCTGTGCCGCGCGATCCACCCGACCGGCGACGACGGCCAGGATCAGATCCTCCCCGCGCTCGCCGCCCTGAACCAGGCCGGCCGCTCCGTTCGTCTGTCGATCCGCCCCCCCGAGGGCGGTCCGGTGGTCGCCCCCGCGGCGGGCGGGCGGGAGGCGCCCAAGACGCCGGTCCTGCTGCCACTGAACGCCGCGCGGATGGAAGACGCCTACCTCGCGGGGGTCCTCGCGGCGGCGGACCGAGGCTGGACCGTCGCGGTCCTGGCCGACATCGCGACCCTCTCGCTCGGCGGCGGCGCGCGCGCCAAGGAGTCCCGAGACCTCGCTACGGCGGCGCTCCCCATCGAGCGCACGCGGCCGTTCCGTGAGCGCGTGACCGAGCTGTCGATCCGGGAGACCCTGGGCCCCAAGCCGCTCCGTCGGGGCGACAAGGTCGCCGTGGCGCCTCTCGAGGCCCAGTGCATCTGGCGAGGGACGGCCCGGCCGGGCGCGACGGTGCTGGCAGAGTGGTCGCAGGCCGCGGTCCCGGCCTACGTGACGGCCCGGCGCGGCGGCGGCTCGATCGTCCTCCTGAACGGCCTGCCCGGCCTGGAGAGCGCGGCGGTCCTCGGCGGCGTGCTCGATACCGTGAACGCGCCCGACTCCCGCCTCGTGGCCGCGGAACCGGACCGAGGCGGCGGCGACCGCCCGACCGAGCCACGTCAGGGGACGCTCGACCGGTACGGGCTGATTCCCGAGGATCCCTACCGCGCCGATCCGGAGATCGCACTCACGCCGCCGCCGGAGTTCACCGCAGGGCTCGGGGCTCCCGCCGACGCCTCCGCCTACGCGATCCACCTCTCCGGGGACCGAGGTCGCGCGGTGCTCCTCGGCCACCAGCCCCTGGGCGCGGAGCGCCGACGGTACCTCTTCGAGGGTCAGACCGCCCCGCTGGGTGGCTGGGACCTGATCGCCCGCCGAGGCGCACGCACCGCCTGCAGCACGGCCGGGCTCCGCCTGCCCGAGGGCGACGGGCCCTGCCGGTTCGAGCCGAGCGACGGGACGACCCGGCCGCTGGTCTACTCCCCGCGCCCGGGCTGGCGGGAGGCGCCGGAGCCCGGCGTCTTCGTGCTGGAGCCAGCATCGCCCGAGCACCGCCTCACCGACCCCGGTGGAGCGCGCGTCGTGCGGTGCGAGCGCGTTCCGGCCCCCTCAGGCGCGCCCGAGGCCGCCAACCGGCCGGCCTATCTGGCAGCCGAGGTCGACCGTCCGGCCGTGCTCACGTTCGCGTTGAGCGAGGAGCGCATGACCGGGAAGATGCTCCGCGTGGGGCTTGGGACCCCCGAGTCGCCGGCAGCCGGTCTCACCCCGCAGTGGTGGGTGACGTGGGACGGGACGCTGTACGTCGACGCGCTCGGCCGAGTGCCGATCTTCGTCGTGGACGATCTGCCTCTCACGGAGGACCCGCAGCGCTGCCACGCGACGCTTGCCCCCGGGACCGACGGACAGGCGGGACCGTGTGACGGGGTCGAGGCCGTGCTGCTCGAGTGCTACGCGAACGCCGAGGCGACGCTCGCCTTCGAGCACTGGACGCCGCCGGGCAAGCGCGCTGTACTTGCGCTTCGGGGCGTGCGCGGCGGGCTCTACGGCGACCCAAACACGACGCCTGACAGCCCCGCGCGCGTGGTGGTCCTGCTCAACGGGCGCGTGGTCTACGACTCCGACACGCCCTGGCGCACGCTCGTCGCGAACGACACTCCGGAGGAGTGGTCGGACCTCACGATCCCGCTCCCGGTCGAGGCGCTCCACCGCGGCGCGAACCGGGTCACGGTGCGCAACGCGGGGCCCGGGGCGGTCTGGATCTCGGGGGCCGAGGTGCGGTTCGGGGTCGAGGAAGAGGCGGGGGGCTAGACGGAGCGGAGGTCGGGGTGCTCGGTCGCGCAGCGCGGGGGCCGCAGGTCGGCGCAGGCGGTGCCCCCGACCCAGTGCGTGAGTTCGTCATCCGTGGTGAGGAACCGGACCGCGAGCCGGTGGGCCGGTCTCAGCAGCGCACGCGGCCCCTGCAGGGCGAGCGCCTCGCGGCGGGCGAGCCTGCGGCTCTCGGCGACGGCGCCCACGACGGTCACCCATCGACCGCTCTGGTCCTCGCCCGGGGCGACGAGCGGAATGGTGATCTCCAGGAGCGAGCCGACGGCCCAGGCCTCCTCCGACAGGACGACGGCGCACTGGGCGGTGAGTTGCTCCACGGCGGCGCAGTTCGAGCGTCCGCAGCAGTTCATCCGACGGAGACCCTGATGGCGGGCGATTCGGACGAACGGCGGCAAGCCGTCACGCACGGGTAGGGAAGCTGTCAGCTCCGGATGTGCCATGGATCCTCACTGTGTCCCCGCCCGACGAAGGCGGAGTCTAGCTGAGCGCCTTGGGTGTGTCAATGAGATCTCGCCGCGCGGGCGCGCCCCGCACGCAGGCCCCGCGACCCCGCGTCTCGCGCGATGATGGGGATAGCGACGAGGTGTGCGCGCGCGGGGTCGACAGGGCACACTGCCACTGGTATTATCGGTCGCAGGCAAGCACGACCTGAACCGCCTTTTAAACCTGGTCCCGTGAGGCCGGAAAGGGTGGAAGCAGCATGGCGAATGTACCGTACGGCGCCCGCGTGGATCACCCCGTGGTGGGCGCCGTTTTCGCTGTCCGTCCCGCTCGTCCGCCGCTGCCCCGCGCGCGGTGCAGCCGGTGGTCGGCATGAGGGAGATCCTCGACGCCCGCGCCCTGGACCGCGCCCTGACGCGTATCGCCCACGAGGTCCTCGAGCGCTACCGCGGCGCAAGCGACGTCTACCTCGTCGGGATCCGCACGCGCGGGGTGGTCCTGGCCCGGCGCCTGGCCCGTGCGATCCAGCGAATCGAGGGGCTCGAGGTGCCCGTCGGCGAACTGGACGTCCGCGCCCATCGCGATGACGTGGCCCGCCGCGGCCTGCCGGCCCGCGATGAGACCGATCTCCCCGTCTCGGTCACCGACCGCCGGATCGTGCTCGTCGACGATGTCATCTACACCGGTCGCACCGTGCGCGCCGCCCTCGACGCCATCATGCGGCAGGGCCGCCCGACAAGCGTGAGCCTCGCCGTGGTGGTCGACCGCGGCCACCGCGAACTGCCGATCAGCCCGGACTTCGTGGGACGCAACATCCCCACGAGCCGCGACGAGAGCGTGCGCGTGCAACTCACCGAGTTCGACGGACACGACCGCGTAGCGCTGGAACGGGGGAGTGAAGAGTGAGCCGTCATCTGCTCCGCCGCATCAACATGGGCGGACACCACCGCGATGTCCTGATCGAGGACGGTTTCATCGCCGCGATCGACGCCGGGCTCTCGGCGCCCGATCGAGCCAGCGAGATCGACTGCGAGGACTGGTGGTTCTCGCCGGCGCTGATGGATCTCCACACCCATCTCCGCGAGCCCGGGTTCGAGCACAAGGAGGACATCGAGACCGGCTGCCGCGCCGCGATCGCGGGGGGATTCGGCGCGGTCTGCCCGATGCCCAACACCGATCCGGCGCCGGACACGCCGGAGGCGATCGAGTACCTCCTCCACCGCGCCGCCGAGGCCGGACGGGGCGTGCGCCTGATCCCGGTCGGCGCCGCGACCATCGCGAACGCCCGCAAGGAGCCCGCCGACTACGAGGCGCTCCTTGCGGCGGGCTGCGCGATGATCGCCGACGACCCGTTTCACATCCTAGATGACGGCCTGTTCCGCGAGTGTCTCGCGCGCTGCGCGGAGCTGGGCCTGCCCTTCGGCTCCCACTGCGAGGTGCCGGGCCGCCGCGAGGAGCCCGACGAGCCGCGCGCGGTCGAGCGAGCCTGTCTCCTGGCCAAGGAGACGCGCGCCCACCTCCACGTGCAGCACGTCAGCACGCGCGAGGGGATGGTGCTGGTCCGCGAGGCGCGGGCCGATGGCGTGCGGGTCACGACCGAGGTCTGCCCCCACCATCTCCTGCTCACGCG
>CAZRDB010000174.1:0-10820 GCA_964598695.1 uncultured Armatimonadia bacterium | reverse complement strand
GGGGCCCCCAAGGGCGCCCCGGGCTGTGGCCAAAGGCCCCGGGCCCCACCCCGCCCGGGTGTGTGTGGCCACCCAGCCCACGGTGGAGGGGATCTCGCGGGCTGAGGCGCTCTCGGACGCCTTCGCGAGCGCGGCGGCGGTCGCCTCGCCCAGTGTGGTGTTCATCAAGGGCACCCAGGTCATCCCCGGCCGGCGCACGAGCGGCGACCCCTTCATCGACCAGTTCTTCGGCGACAGCCCCCTCGGCCGCAGGTTCCAATACCGCACGCCCGATCAGGAGCGCCAGTTCGAGGGCTCCGGCGTCATCCTCTCGCCGGACGGCCTGGTCGTCACCAACGACCACATCGCGCGCGAGCGAGGCACGCTGCAGGTCAACCTGACCGACGGCCGCAGCTACGAGGCCAAGGTGCTGGGCCGCGACCCGGCGACCGACCTCGCCGTGCTCAAGGTCGAGGCGAGCGGGCTGCCCGCGATCCGGATCGGAGACTCCAAGGGCCTGCGCGTCGGCCAGTGGGTCGTCGCGATCGGCAACCCCTTCGGCCTCACCAACACCGTCACGGCCGGCATCGTGAGCGCCCGCGGCCGGGCCGATGTGGGCGTCTCCATGTACGAGGACTTCATCCAGACCGACGCCGCCATCAACCCGGGCAACTCCGGCGGCGCGCTCGTGAACATCCGCGGCGAGCTGGTCGGGATCAACACCGCCATCTTCAGCAAGAGCGGCGGCTCGGTCGGCATCGGCTTCGCGATCCCCTCCGAGATCGTCCAGGCCGTGATCCCCGTGCTCGAACGCGAGGGTAAGGTCAGCCGCGCGTGGCTCGGGATCGTCCCGCAGGAGGTCTCCCCGCAGATCGCCCAGGCCCTCGGCGCCACCCCGGGCGTCGGAATCGTGGTGGTCGATCTCTACCAGAGCGCCCCGGCCGACCGCTTCGGTCTCGGCGTGGGCGACATCATCACCGCGATCAACGGCCAGGCCGTCAACACCACCAACGCCGCACGGCGTCTGCTCCTCGACAGCCCGGCCGGCAAGCCCGTGAGCCTCACGGTCGAGCGTCGCGGCAAGCAGGCCACCGTCGAGATCGAGCCGATCCAGCAGCCGATCGACCCCGAGACCAACCTGCCGCTGGCAGGCATGTGACCGTTGCGCCCAGGGGAGGACGCCGCACGATGAGACTCGCGATCTGCAACGAGATGTTCGAGGGCTGGGAGATCGAGCGCACCTGTGAGTTCGTGGCCTCGATCGGCTACGAGGGGCTCGAGATCGCCCCGTTCTCGCTCCACGGCGATGTCCGCACGATGCCGTCGGCGCTCCGCACGCGGATCGCCAAGGCGTTGCGCGGCGCCGGCCTCTCGTGCGCCGGCCTCCACTGGCTGCTCACGAAGCCGGAGGGGCTCCACATCGGCTGCCCCGATGACGCCGTGCGGCGCGAGACCGCCGAGTATCTCGTCGCGCTCGCCGAGTTCTGCGCGGAACTCGGGGGCCGGGACATGGTCTTCGGCTCACCGAAGAGCCGGGATCTCCCCGCGGGCGCCGACCCCGCGGCCTACTGGCAGCGCTCGGTCGAGACGATCCGGCGGGCCGCCGAGAGCCTCCCCGCGCTCGATGTGGTGATCGCGATGGAGCCGCTCGCGCGCTCGATCTCCAACTTCCTGAACACCGCCGAGGAGGTCCGGCGCTTCGTCGCCGAGGTCGACCACCCGAACGTGCGGCTCACGCTCGACTGCTACAGCATGGGAGACGAGGCGATCCCCCGCTCGACGATCATCGCTGAAACCGGAGCCCTGTGTGCGCATGTCCATGCCAACGACACCACCAAGCGGGAGCCCGGCACCGGCGATCTCGACTTCGACGAGGTCGTCGGCGCGCTCCGGGCCATCGGCTACGAGGGCTGGGTCTCGCTCGAGGTGTTCGTCGTCGAGCCCGACGCGGAGACGATCGCGCGGCACGGCCACGAGGTCATGGCGGAGGCGCTCGGGCGGCTTGGCTGAGGCTGAGCCCGCGCGGGCGCCGTGCGGGCGAGGTGGACCATGGGCGAGGTACTGGTCGGGTGCTCCGGCTTCAGCTACGACGACTGGGTGGGGCCCTTCTACCCACCGGGGACGACGAAGTCGCGCTTCCTCGAGCTGTACGCCGAGCGCTTCCCACTCGTCGAGGTGAACGTCAGCTACTACCGGATCCCGGAGGCCCGGGTCGTCGAGGGCTGGGTCCGGCGCACTCCGCCCGGCTTCCTCTTCGCCGTCAAGGCGAACCGGCTGCTCACCCACGAGGTCGACGCCCCAGAGGCCGCGGAGGCTGTCCCCGCCTTCCTCGCGAGCGTCGCCCCCCTCGCCGAGCACGGCCGGCTCGCCTGCATCCTGCTCCAGTTCCCCCAGGGCTTCCGGCCCACCGACGCCGCTCGTGAGCTGCTCGAGAGACGGTTTGCCGAGCTTGCCCCCCACCCACTGGTCTGCGAGTTCCGCCACCGGGAGTGGGTCCGCGAATCGATCCCCGCCTGGCTCCGCCGGCGCAACGTCGGGCTCTGCTGCGTCGATGAGCCCGACCTCCCCGGTCTCATGCCCCCGCAGTCGATCGTGACTTCGTCGATCGGCTACGTCCGCTTCCACGGCCGCAACCGGGCGAAGTGGTACGACCACAACGAGGCGTGGGAGCGCTACGACTACCTCTACAGCCGCGAGGAGCTGCGCTCGTGGCTCGGGCCCGTCCGCGAGATGGCCACACAGTCCGAGCGCGTTCTGGTCCTGATGAACAACCACCGCGACGGGCAGGCCCCGCAGAACGCCGAGACCTTCCGCGAGCTGCTGGCCGAGGCCGGCGGATAGCGCGCCGCGCCGAGCCGCCCCTCTACCCGAGCAACGCTCGGTACGCCGGCAGGCGGTGGAACGTGACCCGGTTGGCGTCGTGGTAGTTGTGGGCGCCGTTGTACGCGGTTCGGACGAGGTAGATCAGGTCCTCGCCGTCGAAGTGCCAGTCGACGTACTGGAAGCCGGTCCGGCGGAGCGACTCCTCCCACGGCAGCCCGAGGTCGTCCTCGAGGAGCGTGCAGAGGCGCCGCCACTGGCGCAGGTCCTCCGAGGCATGCAGCGAGAGCACGTTGCGCTGGGAGGCCCGGCTCGGGTCGGTGTTGCCGTTGCTCAGCGTGAGGTACAGCCCCGTCGCGGGCTCCCGCCGGATGGTGAACTTGGCCATGCCGCCCGGGAAGTCCCGGTAGCCCGTCGCCGGGTCGAACTCGAGGCGCGCGCCGTCGTCGAGAACGCGGACCACGGCCGCCTTGTCCGGCAGCGGGGTCGAGTTGAACCGGAGGATGTTCCACAGCTCGCCCGAGGGGGCCTCGAGTACGTTGCCCTCGAGCCAGCCCGGCCGCTCGACCTCGCCCCACGCGGGCGGTGTCCAGGCCGGGTCGAAGGCCAGCTTGTTGCTCATCCGCCAACTCGCGGCATCGAGGAGGTCGGCGTCGACCGGCGCGGAGATCACGAGGCTGCGGAACCCGCTGCCCCAGACGCACGGGTCGCAGTCCTCGAAGGCCCGGTAGAGCCGGCCGTCGCTCACGCAGACCGGGACCGGCGCGCAGTGGTAGTTGGGAGGCTCGTGGTATGGCCCGCCCTGGAACAGCCGTCCGCTCTTCTCGTCCTTGGGGTGGGTCCAGGTGAAGCCGCTGTCGGTGCTCCGTCGGAGGACGATCGAGCCGTACTGCTGGGAGCAGCCGAGCAGGTAGGTCGCCCCGGCGTGGACGAACAGCGTGCTCCAGTAGGCGTTCGCGATGTGGCAGACGTTGTGCCAGGCGGCGCCATCGTCCTCCGAGCGGTACACGCTCGTGAGGTGCTCCTCGTCCTCGTGGTTGCGCGGGCAGCCGGGCCCGAAGTAGTCGTGCGTGGCGAGCAGCGCGCCGTCGGGCGTGCGGGTGATGCTCGGGCTGCCGAGGTAGGTCCTCGTCCGCGGGTCCTGGTACCGTAGCTCCGTCAGCCGCATGGGCGTCCTTCCCGTGGCCGAGGCGGCGCGTGCCTCCGCCGCGCCGAGAAGCGCCGAGGCCGTTGTCGCGCGCAGGAAGTCTCGTCGGTTCATGGCTGTGGGATACGAGCCGCGCCGGCCGGAGTCCTGCCTACGCCTACGGGGCTACGAGCGAGAAGCGAAGCGGCCGGGCGCCGTCGAACTCGATCCGCACCGAGGGCAGCAGCGCCCCCTGGCCGAGCGGCTGGTTCGTCGGGTCGCGGTAGAGCCGGTCGAGCGGCGTTGCGGGGGCCACGGTCGCGCCCGGGGCGCGGGCGTCTCGCACATCCACGAGGAGCAGCTCGCAGGGACCTGCCAGGCTCGGGTCCACGCGCAGCGTGAGCGGCCCGCAGCCGACGGACGGGGCGCCGGCGACGAACAGGCGGCGGCCGGTGGCGGGATCGATGCCCCGGTCGCCGAGCGCGAGCGGCGGGGTCTCTCCGGCGGGCGCCTCGTCGGCAGTCAGCTCGTAGGGGAGCGTGCAACCCGACTCCCGGGCAAGGGCTCGCAGCAGCGCCGGCGCCATGAGCCGGTGGAAGGCGCCGAACTCCGCGCTCGCATCGGCAGCCACCCGGCCGGCGCACCGGACCAAGCGGCCCCGACCCATCGGGCGCTGCGCGAGCGCCGCCCGGCCCCGGGCGTCGGCGACGAGCGTCTCCCAACCCTCGGGGAGTGGCTCCAACCAGACGGGGGCCGTTGGGCACTCCCGCAGGAGCGGGGTCAGTGACGCCAGCGCCGGAGCCCGTGCCTCGAGGGAACCCTCCGAAGGCCCCACGGGCGGCAGAGCGGGCTCGGGCGATGGCATCAGGCGCGCCCCGGAGCCCGCCGGCTGGAGCGGGAGGCCGAGCGGGTCGTCGCCGAACGCGACGAACGTGCCGCCTCGCTCCACCCAGTCGCGCAGGGCGTCCGCCGCCTCGGCCCGGAGCAGCGTCGGGCCGGTGCTCGGGAGAACGACCATCCTGCGGCCCTCGAGATCGCCGTCGGCCACCAGGCGCTCGCCCGTCACATCGGGCATCGCGAGCCACCGCGCCCACGAGAAGCCGACCGCATCCGGCCGGTCGGCGTTCGCGAGGACCTCATCGTAGACATGGGAGACGTCTCGGTTGCGGTACTCCGGCGGGCGCGCCCAGGCCGCCGTGTTGCTGTGCAGGAAGACGATCTCGCTCGGCGCGGGCCTGGTACGGTAGCGGCGGAGGAGCGTGGCCGCATCGGCGAGCGCCCGTGCGGCATCGGTTGCCGCGGCGGGCTCGGCTCGGTCGAGCAGGTGCGCGTCGAAGCTGTAGTTGTACTCGTCGACCCCCGCGAGCAAGGCCACCAGCGTGAGCTTCGCGATCTCGCCCCGGCCGGCCCGATTGCCGTCGTTCTCGGTGACGACGGCCGCGAGCCCGTAGCGGCGGGCGACCGCGCAGACGTACCGGGTGTCGGCGAGGCTGTGGCCGTTGGTGTGGTGGAGTGTGACCGGCGGCAGATCGCGGCAGGCCCGGGCGAGCGCCGCCGTGTCGGTCCCCCAGGCCGCGCCGTAGTCGCCGACGGCGGTCAGGAAGGCCGACTCGCCGTCCCGCTCCGCCCCGGCGGCGTGGAGCCCCTCCGCCACCAGGCCCGTGAGGTAGTCGGTGCGCCACTCCATCAGGTCGAGCCACGCGGTCTCGAGGTGCGGGACGGACGTCTCGCGGTGGGGCTTGGGGGAGGGGAGGTCGGCCCAGGAGGCGGCCTCGGGCAGCCCCCACGCCTCCGCCGCCCGCGAGGGCGTGCCGTAGCGGGCGGCGAGCCACTCGTCGAACCGTGCCCGCGCGAGATCGCTGTAGCAGAGGAACCTGGGGTGCGCCCAGTCGGGGCCGAGGTAGTACTCGAACTCCCCGTAGTAGCTTGGCGGGACAACGGAGAACCGGCCGATCGGCTCCTCCCGCAGCCCGGCCGCGGCTGCGCGGAGGTACGCGATCCACGCCGCGCGGAAGGCCGGGTCGAACGGGTTCTGGCGGTCGGCCCGCCCGACGCCTTCCTCGTCGACCTCCGGCGCCCAGGCCAGCCCCGGGAGGTGTGGAACCGGCGTCACCCCCGGGCGGAGGCCATGTGACGCGTAGGCCGCGATCTCGGCACGCCAGGCGGCGAGATCGGTCCGTGCCGCGTCCGCCCCGGGCAGGAGCAGGATCGTCGGCGCCGCAGCCAGGGCTTGAAGCAGGCCCCACTCCTCAGCGGGGACGGCGGTCGCCGGCCGCGGGACGGTGACGCCCACCCGGCTCGCGGCCGGGATGCCGTCGTCGGCCGCGAGGACCGATGTCAGCACGCACACTGCGAGGCACACGCCCACGCCGGAACTCCCCTCAGGGCCCCGCGTCCTCCACGACCACTCGGAAGCCGACATCGTAGACCCCCCGGTAGGCTGGGTACGAGGTGCGGTATCCGGCCGTCGCGAGACGCGGGAGGTCGTACCAGGAGCCTCCGCGGACCACCCGCTCGAGCGCCCCCGTCGGGCCGCCGGGCGGCGCCGTCGTGCTCCGCGTCCACTCGGCCGCATTGCCATGCATGTCGTGGAGGCCCCACGGGTTCGGCCGGTAGGCGCCGACGGGCGCGCTCACGCGGAAGCCGTCGTCGACGGTCTCCACCGCCGGACGCCATGGAGGGATCGCGCCCGAGGGCAGCCCCCACGGCGCGTGGGTCTCGATCCGGCGGAGCTGGCTGTCGGCGAGGTTGGCGTAGGGCGCGAAGTCCGCCTCGACCGGGCCGAACCACAGGCGTGCGGCGCTGCCGGCGCGGCAGGCGTACTCCCACTGCTCCTCGCTCGGGAGCGCCACCCGTAGCCCGGCGCGCTCCCCCAGCCAGCGGCAGAAGCCCTCGGCCTCCAGTGCCGAGAGGCGAACCGCCGGTTGCTCGGGCGCGTCGACGGGCCAGCCGCGCTCGGGGATTCCGAACTGGAGGAAGTCGCCCGATTCGAGACGGCTCTCGTGGCCGGGGTCGAACCGCGCGAACTGGGCGTTGGTCACCTCGAACGCGCCGATCCAGTAGGGCTGATCGATGCGCACGACGCGGGGGCCGGGCGACTCTCCGGGGTCCTCCGGGTCGCCCATCACGAAGGCCCCTGCCGGGATCCTGCGGAGCGTGAGCGCGACTCCCTCGCCGAGGTCGAGCGTCCGCTCGGTGGGCCCCTCCGCCTCCTGCGCGCGCCGCGCCTCCTCCTCCGAGAGCGGCCAGCCCGCGAGCGCCGGCGCCTCGGGCCGCGGGGCGACGGGCGCCGGCGGAACGGGCTCAGCGAGGTTCGTCTCCGTCGGGAGGATCGCCTCGGGGTCCTCGTCGCGCCCGCCATACCGAAGAAGCATCGCCTGGCGACGGTCGCGCTGATGGAGGACCGCCTCCGCGCCGACGATCTCGGTCCACGTGCCCTGCGCAGGGGTGTTGAGGTCGATCCAGGTCGTCAGGCGGTCCCATGCCTCGGGGCTCAGCCGTACCCCGTGATGGCCCTCCCGGAGCACCCGCACGAGCCGGGTCGTGTCGGCCGCGTACTCGCCGGGCATCAGGAGGTGCAGGTCGCTCTCCATCGTCGCGTTGCGTACCCACTGCTTGAGCGCCAGGTAGCTCGGGGGGAACCACGCCAGGTTGTCGTAGCCGGGCTCGGGTGCGCCCATCCGGACCTGCGGCGCCGGTCGCAGGTCGGCGACGACCCGCCCCTCGGGCGTCGTGTGGCCGTCGTGGCAGGCGGTGCAGTAGCGGTCGAGCACGGGCTGGACCTCGCGGGCGAACGAGAACCCGCGGGTGGGGCCGTACCACGGCGCGATCTCGGACGGCGCCCGGAGCGAGGCGAGGCTGACGGGCGGGGGCGCCGTCCCGCGCGGCTCGTGGCAGCCGACGCACGAGAGCGTCTCGCCCGGCATCGCGGTGAACCAGCTCCGCATGAGCTGCAGTGCCTGGCCGTTCTCGTCGAGCGGCTGGATGGAGATCGGCGTGTTGGCCGGAACCCGGAACAGCGCCGAGCCATCCTCCTCGACCGGAACGGTGCCCAGGACGCGCTTGATGTCCCAGGGACCGTCGAAGCCGATGCGGCAGGTCTGGCCGCCCATCCCGTGGTACGAGAAGTGGTAGGTGACCAGCCGTAGCTTCTTGATGCTCCCGCGCGGCACGCCGGCGAGCCCCGGTCCGATGTAGACGCTCGAGAGGTTCACGAGCGCGTCGTGCCGGCCCGGGTGGGAGCGAGGCGGCAGCGACCGCGGGGCCGCCGTCGGCCGGAGGGGGACCGGCTCCAGCAGGGCCTGGCCGGGGATCTCCTTGACGAGCGTGAGGTTGTCGAAGACGTCGGCGAGGTAGATCCCCCACGGCCTTGCGGGAGACGGCTTGCAGGAGACGAGGAAGTACTTGCCGCTGAGCGGGTAGGGGTGGAGGAACTTGGGCCAGCTTGCCAGGGTCAGGCCGTCGAGGATCACCGACTCCACCGTCTTGCCGCGGCCCGGGATCCGCTGGATCACCCCGTCGGCCTCGTACTGCCCCTGCGCCGCGTCGAACAGCACCAGCTCGCCCATCCGGGGGTTGTCGTGGTGGCCGCCGACCACGGCGATCACGCGGTTCGGGTCATCCGGGATGGGGCGCGCGTAGAACATCGCGTCCGGCCAGTAGCTGTTGCTCCCGTAGAAGGCGCGTTGGTCGGTCCCGTCGGGGTTCATCGTGAACAGCAGCCGAGCCGCGAAGTGCGGGATGTCCGAGTACTCCCACCGCTGGTAGAGCACCCGGCCGTCGTTCATCGCCGTCGGGCACCAGTTGTGCTCCTGGTCGAACGTCAACGCGCGGACCTCGCCTCCGCGCGTGTTGTCGAGGAGGAACAGGTTCGCGACGTGCGAGGCCCCCGTGACGCACGGCACCCCGACGAACGGCGCCGTCGAGGTGAAGAGGATGTTGCCGTCCGGCAGGTAGCAGGCATCGTAGTTGTCGACATCGGGCTCATCGACCTGGCCGATCGGCGCGAGGCCCGAGCCGTCGCTGCCCATCTCCCACACACGCCAGGCGCCGTCGGGTGCGCGGGGCATCGAGAAGAGCATCCGCCCACCGGAGGGGTGGAGGTCCACGTCACCGACGAAGCCGCCGGACGGGGGCCGGTAGACGGTCCTCAACTCCCCCCCGGGCCCGACGGGGGCGAGGGTCGCGATCTCGTTGTCGAACCCGCCGCGCGGGAGGCTCGAGTTCGACTCCCAGTTTTGGGGCAGGCCGAGGTTGCCCTCGGAGCGCCGAACCAGCAGGAGGCGGTCGAAGTCGAGGAGCGGGTTGTCGAGCGGGATCTCGCGGAGCGCACGCGCCAGCGCCTCCGCCTCGCCGAGCAGGGAGTCGTCTCCGGACACCAGGCCCTCGCGGAGGCCCTCGAGACGCGCGATCCGCGCCAGATACTCCTCGGCGCGAGGATACCGGGGGCCGAACGTCGCCCGCAGGTCCTCGACCATCAGGCGCAGCGGCTCCGGGTCCACCCCGCCCAGGCGGGCGAGTAAGGCCTGCCGGCGCGCGTCGGGGAGATCCCCGTGCCACGTGCCGGCCGCGAGGTAGCGCAGAACGTTTCCCGTGAAACGCTCGAGCGACTCCCGATCGCCGCCGGACGCCGCGCCGTAGTGCGGCAGCCGCCAGCCGAGCACGAGCACCCGGCCCTTCCCGTAGGCGTACTCCACGAGCGGGTTCTCGCCCGCGTCGGGCGCCGCGCGACCGATCACGACGCCCCCCGCGGGCGCGCTGCCGTGGAAGTCGGCCGAGGGTCCGAAGCCGCCCCCGGTGAGCCAGATCGGCGCATCCTTCGCGAAGCCCTCCCAGATTGGATGTCCGGGGCTCGCGGACGGGTCGAGGCCCGCGCGGATCGCGTCGGAGGCGCCGGTCGGGAGCGCCCGCGGCGTCGCGGACTCGAGGCCGAGGTCGGCGGCGTAGGCCAACGCTGTCCCGCTCAGGAGTAGCCCATGGCCCTCGGCGAGCCAAGCGAGCAGCGCCGCGCGGGCCTCCGGGTCGGTCAGGTCGGTGGGCAGGGGCCAACTCTCGCAGTGCCACCACAGGGCGCGCGTGTCGCCGGGGATCGCGAGCGGACCGCCCGCGGGGGGCGCCAGGGGCTCGGCCCCGAGCCCCTCGGTCGCGAGAGCCTCCGCAGCGACCTCCCCCGGCGTACCCGTCCGTCCGGCCGGCAGGAGCGCGCGCAGCCCCGGGATGCCCGGCGCGGCCCACACACTGGAGGAGAGCACGAGAGCCAGGAGCACGGACGAGCGAACAGGCACGGTGGCGCGCTACCTTTCGGGGTCGAGACGGCCGAGTCCGGCGCGCGCCGCGTTGGCGTGGCCCTCGGTCCGTGCCGCGTGGCGCGCCCGCTCGAAGAGGATCCGAGCGAGCGCGGGATCGGTTGCGATGAGCGCGTCGGCCATCCGCAGGACGGCGCCGACCGCGGCGCGACGCAGGCCCTCGCCGTCTCCCCGCATCAGGGAGACCAGTTCGGCGGCCGCGCTCGGGTCGGCGAGGATGCCGAGGGTGTCGACGGCTGCTTCGACCACGGCGGGCTCGCCGCAGGCGAGCAGCGTGCGCAACCCGGGAACCGCCGTCCGGTCTCCCCGTGCGCCCAGCGCGTGGACCGCCCCGACGCGCACCTCGACCGGCAGCTCGGTACTCGAGCCGGCCGCCAGGAGCGCCTCGGTCGCGGCGCGACATGGGGTGCGCTCGAGCGCCCACTGGGCAGGCTTCCACTGGTCGGTCGCGAGGCAGCCGGAGAGGGTCGGGACGGCCGCTTCGCAGCTCCCGAGCCCCAGACTGCGGATCGCCAGCGCCTTCGTGCCCGCGGGCCGGGGTTCATCGATGCAGCGCAGCAGCGCCGCCTCGACGGCCTCTTCCTACTGCT